>NZ_QGGB01000007.1:0-300000 GCF_003150675.1 Rhodohalobacter mucosus
TCAATCAACCCGACAATTTGTTTACGCAAGGTAGGTGAAAACTCCCGGCGTTGCCGAAGATATTTTTTAGACATAAAGAATCGGTTTATAAGTGATAATTTATGTCAACCTATTTTAGGCACCTACAACCCTGCACCCTGCACCCTGCACCCTGCACCCTGCACCCTGCACCCTGCACCCTGCACCCTGCACCTTGTAACCTTCAGACTGCTGCGTGCAGTTCGCAGTCCCGAGCCTTCGGGACAACCTGTATCCCGCTCCATTTAACAAGCTTCACATCTGAACCAAATTCAGCCTATATTTAATCATTAAATCCAAACGTAAATGTACTTTTCATGGCTCAGACTCCCAATCTGCTTATCAAAAACTGCAAACCCGTGGGTGATGGTTTTACCGGAAGCAAAACAATGGATATCCGGATTAAAAACGGCATTATAGATGAAATTTCTGATTCATTGAGTAAGTCCGGCGATGAGGAGGTCTTTGATGCCCAGGAAGCTTACGTGAGCGGAGGATGGATGGACATGCATGTTCATTTTCGTGAGCCGGGTTTTGAACATAAGGAAACGATTGAATCCGGCTGCCGGGCTGCCTCATTCGGCGGATTCACAGAAGTTGCATGTATGCCCAATACACAGCCTCCGATCCATACACGCGACGTGGTGGAGTACATCAAGAAAAGATCTGAAAAGGAAGCCGTTGAGGTGCACCCCATCGGTTGTGTTACGAAAGAACGAAAGGGCGACTCCATAGCCGAGATGAGCGATATGAAAGACGGCGGGGCCGTCGCCTTCAGCGACGACGGAGATCCGGTATCGAGCGCCAGGGTAATGCGCGTTGCACTCGAGTATTCATCCATGCTCGGCATGCCCATAATCAACCATGAGGAAGACCTGGAACTCTCGCGGCCCGGCCACATGAATGAAGGCACGGTATCAACACGGCTTGGCATTGAGGGTACGCCGGGCATTGCAGAAGAAACCATGATTGCACGCGATATTCTGCTCGCAGGATTCACGGGCGGACACATACACGTGGCCCATATCAGTACGCGAAAAGCGGTGGACCTTGTGCGAAGGGCCAAAGCGGAAGGCATACATGTAACCACTGAAGTCTGTACTCATCACTTCGATCTTACGGACGAGGAAATTGACCGGCGCCATTTCGATACCAATGTGAAAATGCATCCTCCTCTCAGAACCCGGGACGATGTGGAAGCAATGATTGAGGGGCTGCAGGACGGCACCATTGATGTGATTTGTACAGATCACGCCCCGCACGCCATTGAAGAGAAGGAGGTAGAGTTTATCTATGCACCCAACGGAATTACCGGACTGGAAACGGCATGGAGCGTGACAGTGAAAAGATTGCTGGAGCCTGGAAAAATGGAACTCACTTCCATTCTGGAAAAACTGGTTAAAAATCCCAGAACCATCCTCAATCTCAGTGTTCCGGTGCTTAAACACGACGAGCCTGCAAATCTCACATTGTTCAATACGCACGAAGAGTGGATTTATTCGGAAAAAGAGGTGCGATCAAAATCAAAAAATTCTCCTTATCTGGGTGAAATGATGAAAGGCAGGGCGGTAGCTATTTATAACAAGGGACAATTCGTTGAAAATATACTTCGGGAACAATGAGGTTCGATTTATTCGTTGACCGGTAAAGTAAATTCATGAAACTTCTGCGACTGTCTATTCTATTTCTGCTGATTTTATCGGGATGGTTTCCGATGCGGGCGGATGTTGCAGGTGCGCAGAACATCACCATGGAAACTGAGGTTCTCGAACAAATTGAAATTTTTGACCGCTTCGGAAATATTTTCGACCAAAATTTCAATGAGTCAGGGTATCCCGGTGAACCCTGGTATTTTCAGCTTAAAGAAACAGTGGTTCGGTTCGACCGCCGTCCGCAGGGCATAACAGCCTTTATCGATTATCTGGTCAGAATACGGATTACAACAGACGACCCTTTACGAATAGCAGAAGCGTCACTGGTGGGGATTCCCTACTATTTCCAGGAAAACATGGAGCGTGTTATCAATCTGGAAGGGTACACCTACCAGCCCGATGGAGAACGGAGCTATTTCAGCGGAGAAGATGCAGCAGTGGTAGACCTGAACAGCAGGTACAAAATCCTTGAATTTCAGATGCCGGATGTGAAAGAAGGGTCTGTAATTGAGTACAAATATACCCTTGTGAGGAGATATATTGAGGAACTTCCCGACGTACAGTTCTCCCATCAGGTACCCGTAAAAAAGGTAAACCTCTACATGAAAAATGAACCCTATTTGCGGTATCAGGCTGTGGAGGAGAATATCGACTTTGATCTGAACTATACCGAAACCCGGGTCGATACCAGCAGCATACCGATGGTTTTTACCTACCGAAGGCCAGAACCCGTTTTCATTCAGCAGTGGAGTGCTGAAGATATTCCGGCGGTAGATGCAGCAGCCTACGTGTCATCGGTAGACGACGTGCGCGGCAAGTTGAAATTCCAGATCAGTGAATTCGGAAATCCGCGGCAACCGCTTGAAAACAGCTGGGAATTTGTGGCGGCGCAAATTCAGAGAACTATTAATCCGTTTAAAATGCTTGCAGAAAACACCGCCCTGACAGATCTCGGGTCATCTCTCTACAGTGATCTTGGTACGTCGGAAGCCCGAATCGACTCCCTGTTTCATTACGTAAATTCCAGGGTTCAGTTCAATAATACGGGATCAGTCTTTGCGGATTCCGGACTGAGTCATGTGCTCCGGGGCGAGCCTGCAGATCAGGCAGAGATTAATATGGTACTGCTTGCGCTTTTGCGCGGGTCGGGCTTTGAGGCCTATCCGCTCTACATCTCCGGGAGAGAGTTCGGAAGAATAAATCTCTCTTTTCCGTCTTTATATCAATTCAATCGCATGCTGGTGGTTGCCCGGAAGCCGGCAGACAATGAATGGATATTTATGGACGCCTCCTTCAGCCACAGTCTGCCGGGGCTGATTCCTGTTGAATCTTTCAGTGAGCAGGGTATGATTCTGAAAGAGAATGAATATGAGTGGACAGAAATAGAACCTGAAAAAAGCTTTTTTGGGCTGGATGTTAACCTGGAAGCGCAGCTGAGTGAAAACGGAACACTGAGCGGTGAGTTTTCGGGTGAAGTAAGTGGGTACCCGTCCAGAATTTTACGTCGCGACATTGCGCTCAAGCGTCCATTAAATGAGATTCTGAAGCAGCTTTTTTTTGATTCGTATCCTGAAGCTGAACTGCGAAATGCGTCTGTATCGCCCCTGGCCGGCAACCGGAATGTTTCTGTGATCAGCGCCGATTTCGTACTATCCGACTACGCAGTCACATACACCGAAGGCATGGACTATCGTCCGATGGTGGTTGGATACCTGTTCAGTAATCCGTTTGAGAAAACAGAACGCAGGGTACCGATCAGCCTGGACGCTCCTGAAACATTAAGTATCGATTACCGCATAACATTGCCCGAGGGGTATCGGTTTGATGTGTCGGGTGAAACACGGTCGACCAGCCTGCCGGGTGCTCAGCTATTTGAAGAGTACCTTCTGTTCGATAACCGGATAGAGTATCTGTTCGACATTGAGATCACCACGAAAGAATTCCCGGCAGATGCCTATGCACAGCTCAGGCAGATTTATGATCGCTGGGTGGCCCTCAGCAATAATGCCTGGTTTATTGAAAGAAATCCCTGATTTTTAAAAGATGACGCTGGATACTCATTTATACAAATACATTCTGGCCATTGAAACGGCTACTCCGGTCTGTTCTGTCGCACTGCGGAAACCGGACGGCAGGATGATTGAAAAACGTGTGGAAGGAACCGGGGTGCATTCCGAGAAAACATTCATGTTCATCAGAGAACTGATGGAGTCTGCCGGGATCGGCGCGCAGGACCTGGATGCTGTGCTATTCAGTAACGGTCCTGGCTCTTATACAGGTTTAAGAATCGGTGCGGCAGCCGTAAAAGGCCTTCTTTTTGGCACAAAAATAAGCCTCTATCTCTTTCCCACCCTTCTTTCATATGCGGTGAGAGCACTGCCAGACGATGGAAATGCTTCTCAAACGATACACGCTGTGATTAACGCCCGCCGGAACCATCTCTACATTCAGAAGGCCGGAGCTGATCTTGAAAAGATCGGTAAACCGGCAGTATCCGAACTTGAGCAGATAAAAAAAGAGCTTAATGAAGGAGATATTCTGATCGGAACAGGCTGGGATAGGCTGAACCTGGAACCCAACGATAAAATCGGGACGATAGGAACAGAGGGGATATCGGCAACGTCGCTCATTAAAGCATTCGGGAATGACAGGCTGAAAGACTATTTTGAAAAAGCAGAACCAAAGTCATTTGAACCGCACTATCTTACTCTTTCGCAGGTAAATAATTCACGGATTCAAGGTTAATGGTTTTTGCTTCGGCCGATTATCATTATTTTTGCTGCAACTGATCATTAATGTCTCAATATGTCCTGGTTTAAAAGAAAAGATTCGAATATACAGACGGATAAGAAAAAAGATATGCCTGAAGGGGTGTGGGTAAAAGTGCCTGAAACCGGCGACACCATCCACAGGCGTGAACTGGAAGAAAATCTATGGGTGGACCCAATCAGCGGATATCACTTCCGCATTGGTAGCAAAGAGTATTTCTCCATCCTGTTTGATGATGAAAATTTCAAGGAAATTGCAGATGATATTCTGCCCACGGATCCTCTTGAGTTTGTTGACCGAAAGAAATATGCCGACAGAATCAAAGATACGCAGAAAAAAACGGGTTTAACCGATGCAGCCAGGGTTGGCGTCGGTAAGATGGGCGGACACAATGTGGTTATTGCCTGTATGGACTTCAGCTTTATCGGAGGAAGCATGGGGTCTGTAGTGGGTGAACGGCTTGGACAGGCAATCGATCATGCCCGGGAAAAGAAATATCCCCTCATTATCATCTCTCAGTCAGGAGGTGCAAGGATGATGGAGAGTGTACTGAGCCTGATGCAGCTTCCCAAAACATCCGCCAAACTTGCCCGGCTTGATAAGGAGAGAGTTCCATATATCTCGCTCATGACCAACCCGACAACGGGCGGTGTTACAGCCAGCTACGCTATGCTTGGTGACTTCAATATCGCAGAGCCCGGATCGCTTATAGGTTTTGCGGGTCCGCGGGTGATACGCCAGACCATCGGGAGAGATCTGCCTGAGGGCTTCCAAACGGCAGAATACCTGGTTGAGCACGGTTTTCTTGACTTCATCGTGCCAAGAACCAAGATGAAGAAGAAATTGTCAAAACTGCTGACCATTCTGGAAAATAAATCGGGCTGACGTTCATCAGACCCCCGATTGCGTGTAAAAAAGTTGTCCGAATGATTAGGGTGCGGAAATGCACACCCTGTAAAAAACTATCTGAATCACAGTCAGAGGAGTTATCTCGATGAGATTTGCCGACTATGCTAAAATATATGTTACTGCGGGAAAGGGCGGGGATGGAATGGCTCATTTCCGTAGGGAAAAGTATGTTCCGAAAGGCGGTCCCGACGGTGGCGATGGAGGTAAAGGTGGAGATGTAATTCTGGTGGGTAATAAACAGCTGAACACGCTTCTTGATCTGCGATACCGGAAATTTATAAAGGCTGACCGGGGTGGCCACGGACAAACATCACGTAAAACGGGCAGAGACGGTAAAACCGAACGGCTCGAAGTGCCTTTGGGAACCGTAGCCTACGATGCAGAATCCCGTGAACGTTTGGGGGAAATTACGGAAGATGGTCAGGAATTGATCGTAGCTAAAGGCGGAGACGGGGGGCTGGGCAACTGGCATTTCCGAAGTGCCACCAATCAGACTCCGCAACACGCACAGGAGGGAAAAGACGGTGAGGAGAGAGTTGTGGAGCTGGAGCTTAAATTGATTGCAGATGTAGGACTTGTGGGTTTTCCCAATGCAGGCAAAAGCACGCTCCTTTCAGCACTTTCAGAGGCAAAACCAAAAATTGCCGATTATCCGTTTACAACGCTGGAACCTAATCTCGGGGTGGTTGCCTTTTCCGATTATCGCAGTTTTGTGATGGCGGATATACCCGGAATCATTGAAGATGCCCATCAGGGTAAAGGGCTTGGGCTACAGTTCCTGAGGCATATTGAGCGAAATAATGTTCTCCTGTTTATGGTTGGCTGTGATTCTGATATTGAAGAGGAGTATAGCGCACTGCTTCACGAACTGAAGGCGTATCGGCCCGATCTTCTTGATAAACCGCGAATCCTCGCCATTACAAAAATGGACCTAAAGGAGGGGTATGAACTTGACAGCCCGCCGGAGATTGATGATGATGTGGAGGTGATTAAAATCTCATCAGCTACAGGATACGGGATGGAAGAACTGAAAGAGCTGATCTGGAGGAAATTGCAAAATATTGGAGAGGAAGAGCCACTATAGAGGATTGATTGCGCTGCAGCTTGTGCCCGGCCTGGGGCTTCAGCGTGCCAGGATACTGCTGCAGCAGCTCCGTGCCGAGGATGCTTCGGAGCTGTTCAGATGCAGCATCAGGGAACTGACGAAAACAGACGGTATCGGGGAGAATGTGGCCGGTAACCTGGTGAGATTCAATGAATGGCAAAAGGTTGACAGGATCCTGTTACAGACCCAAAAGGCGGGAGCCCGGTTCATCGCTTTTGATGATGAACACTATCCGGAACTTCTGCGCCATATCTATGATCCGCCGCTTATTCTGTGGCTCAGGGGAAGCAGTGAAGCGCTTACCGCCCCAGGGATCGGGGTTGTCGGAACACGTCGCCCCGGCCGGTACGGACTTTCACAAACAGTAGAATGGGTAAAAAACCTTGTCAGCAGCAACGTATCCGTCAACAGCGGACTGGCATACGGTGTGGATACCGCTGCACACCGGGAAACGCTCGACGCAGGCGGAAAAACGGTTGCCGTTCTGGGGTCCGGTATCAATGTGATTTATCCGGCCAGAAATTCAGGCCTGGCGAAGCGGATAACGGAGCAGGGAGGTGCGCTGATTACCGAATATCCGCCGAATACACCACCGGATGCGGTAAATTTTCCCGGCAGAAACCGGATTGTAAGCGGTATGAGCCATGGAATTCTGGTTGTAGAGTCGGGAATCAAAGGCGGCAGCATGATTACGGCCCGCTATGCGCTCGATCAGAACAGGGAGGTATTTGTAGTTCCGCACCCGCTGGGATACGCAGGTGGTGAAGGCTGTAACTATTTGATCCGGACCGGTCAGGGGAAACTTGTTCAGACACCCGATGATATTTTTGATGAACTCTCCATTGGGCCGGCAGACGTCATAAAGTCCACACAATTGCACCCCGGTGAGGCCTGGAAAAAACTGGACCTGAGTCCCGGACAAACGGAGATATGTAAGGCGCTCAATGTGGATAAGCTCCATATCGATGTACTCTGCGAAAAGTTAAACCTTCCCGGTTATAAGGTATTGCCTGAAATGCTGGAACTGGAAATGAGAGGCGTGGTAAGGCAGTCGGCCGGAAAATACTTTGAACTGGTTTGACCGGTCTGTCGTTACTTAATATTGTGAATCAGTTCGTAAAATCACCTTTTAAATGATCTATTTACATTTTGCGGGTAGTGTAAATTTCGTTTCCTTAAGTGTATGATTCGAGTAGGAGACGTCATATTGTCGGAAGATATTGCAACGGCCAAATTTGCATGCAATATTTCTCTGTGTAAAGGAGCCTGTTGCGTTGTAGGTGATGCGGGTGCACCCGTTTCACGCCGTGAAATACCCGTACTGAACAAAGCTTTTCGCAAGCTCAAGGGATCACTTGCACCTGAAGCAGTCAAAAAAGCGGAAGAAGAGGGTGTTGTTCTCGGCGATCCGGAAAACGGTTATGAAATCAACTGCATTAACACCGGGGAATGTATTTTTGTTGAAAAAGACGAACATGGCATAGCAACCTGTGCCATACAGAAAGCATATTATGAAGGCCGGTTTAACTGGGAAAAGCCGATAAGCTGTCACCTCTATCCGGTTCGGCTGAAGCATATCGCAGGTTTCGATTATGCCAATTTTGAATATATCCCCGACCTCTGTTCGGCCGGCTGTAAGCGGGGGGAGGATGAAGGAATTTACCTGTCCGATTTTCTGGAGAGCGCCCTGGTAAGGAGATACGGGCGCGATTGGTATGATCAGTTTTTGATGGCATGCAGGGATGTGAGGGGTGAGAAGGAGCATGCTTAAAACCGGTCAAAACATATCACAGAAACAGAGCCTCCAGCAGAAGCTATCGCCTCAGCAGATACAGTTTGTAAAACTGCTGCAGCTCCCAACAATAGGATTGGAGCAGCGGATCAAAGAAGAAATTGAATTGAACCCTGTGCTTGAAGAGGCCGATCCGGCTGCAACGGAAGAGTCGCTTAGTGAGAAAGAGGCGGAGTGGGAAAGGGAAAACCCTGAAGAACAAAAATCGGAGGATGAACCCGATATAGATCCGGTTGACCAGAATGAGGATATTGATTGGGATTCGTTTCTCCACAACACAGAATATGACGGCACAGGGTACTCAGGATCGTCGTCACCGTCGGGGAGTGCGGACGAGGATTGGAGAGATCTGCCGAACCCCTATCATGAAACGTTGCTTGAAGAACTTGAACAGCAGGTCACACTTCTCGATCTGAATGACGAAGAGATGCTGATTGCCGATCAAATTCTGGGGTCGCTCGATGAAGATGGCTACTTCAGGCGGGAGATAGAAGCTGTGGTCGATAATATCGCTTTTAACCATGGTAAACTGGTCAGCGCCGCACAGGTTGAGGATGTGAGACAGAAAATCCAGGAACTGGAGCCGGTTGGCATAGCATCCCGGGATCTGCGCGACTGCCTGATCTGCCAGGCACGACTTTCGGATGGTGATTCCGAGATCCGCGATCTCGCTGTAACCATGTTGAAGGATGAATGGGATGCATTTGAGAAGAAACACTTTGACAAGCTTAGAAAACGCCTGGATGCAGATGATGAAACCCTGAAGGAGGTATTTGATTTTATTCGAGGCCTCAATCCAAGGCCCGGCGCTGTATCTGACCCTGAGAGCGATTCGCGAAATTATATTGAACCTGATTTTGAAGTCTATTATGAACCCGCGGGGGAAGAAGGAGAAGAAGATGGCGAGTTTGTAATCCGCCTGAATCAGAGAAATATTCCACCGCTCCGGATTTCACCCGATTATAAGCGCATGTGGGATCAGCTAAAAAAAGAGTCGGGAAAAGGTGAGGGCAAACAGGCAAGAAATTTCATCAGAGACAAAGTGGAATCAGCCCAGTGGTTTATCGACTCTATCAGGCAGCGCCAGCAAACCCTGATGACCACCATGCGAACGATCGTGGCACTTCAGGACGACTTTTTTAAGCACGGCGACGGCCTTAAACCAATGATTCTGAAAGATGTTGCGGAACGGATCGGAATGGATATTTCAACGGTATCGAGGGTGGTGAACGGCAAATATGTGCAGACCAATTTTGGTGTTTATGAGCTTAAATATTTCTTCAGCGAAGGCCTTGAAACTGAAAGCGGGGATGATGTATCGAGCCGGGAAGTGAAAAATATCCTGCAGAGAGTGATCGACAATGAGGATAAAAAGAAGCCCCTCAGCGATCAGGCATTAACCGATATTCTACGAGAGAAAGGATTCAAGGTAGCCCGCCGAACGGTCAGTAAATACCGGGAACAGCTTCAGATTCCCGTTGCGCGCCTGCGCAAGCAAATAGTCTGAGATGGTAAGGTAAATAGAGTCAGCTTCCGCTCCTGATGTTTCAGCCGAAGCAGAGGAGGAGAAGTTGCCTTATTAAGCAGGTTTTCTCATGAGCGGAGAAAAAGAATGATATGAGTCACTGTTTATCCGCAGAAATCCCTACGGGAGATGGGACACTTTTTAACCGGCCCTTTTTCGCAATCAGGTTACATAAATCTTGACACTGAAGAAGATGCTATTTACCAAACGTAAAGGCCATCTGAAGAGGTTCAAAGATCATTGGCGAAGTAAATAGAAACCAGGAGAGGATCATTACGGCGAGTACGTGGATACCGGTTGTCAGCAGGAGGTAGAGTAACCGGTTTTTCAAAAACTTTGCAGCATCAACTGATGCGATGATAAAGCTCATAAACCAGGTCAGTCCAAAGAGTATTGCAAAAGCGGCGATCCAGAATCCTGTAATCCCTGTCTGGCTGAGAACCACCAGAACCGTTGTCAAAAGAAGATTCACGTGAAGCGGCCAGCTGTAAAGGTTGAGGGCCTGGCTGAAGCTGGTAAGCTCTTTGTTTAAAAAATAGATCCAGAGCACGGAAATACCCTGTGTAATCAGTGCAAAGGAAAACCCTGCAAGTGAAAGAGATAAAAGTGGATTTTGGAAAAGAAACAATTCAGGAACCTGCACCTGAAGTGCATGAAGGCCTGTCTCTGAAATGAGAATATCTGCGCTCAAGTACGTGAATAAGGCAGTAATGGCTGCGTGCTGAAGGAGTACAATAAGGCCGGGCGTTGAATTTCTGACGCGGTGCTCCATGACGTCGATTACGTAGAAAGGATGATGCAGGAAATAACGGGACAGTGACTGACCGTAAACGGGCTGATAGCGATAATGCAACAGAAAGGAGATCCAAAGGAGCAACAAAAACACTACGCTCCAGTTTGCAACCGGACCTTCACCGGAGTCGGCCGGAAGGGGCATCGGTATACGCTCACCGCTGGTGTAACGGTTAAGTACGGTGGCCATTCCCGGAACCGACTCTGAGGCAGAAAAAAACCAGCCTGCCGGCAGCACAATAACACTGTTTTGAGTAACAAGCTGTGTATCGAGGAGCTGATTCAGGGAGCTTAAAGAAACATTGAGATCGTCTGATGGATTAAAGTGCACAAATGAAGAGAATTCATAATCGGGGTCCGTTTCTGCACGGGCCACAGAGGCGATGTATGAAAATGGTCCCCGGGCTGTGGAATCTGAATCGGTAGCACTTGTGTAAAAAATGGGCAGATCGGTATAGACCCTGATTGAATCGGTAACAGGGGCCGCAGCTTCGTGAAACGCCGGATTTCGGTCGTTAGGATAGCGATACAGTTCGATGGCAGCTAAACTGCGCGGATATCTTCCTTCAATCCGTTCCGCTTCGCTCACTAACGTTTGTGCTGTACGCGCAGCGCTCTCCCTAACCTGGCCAACTGTTCGATAGGAATTATCACTGAACAGAATTAGAGAGAAATCAGGGCTCAGGGTGGCGGGCAACTCCGTATCGGGATCTATGAGTAAAAGATGGATCCCTGCATTCCGGATTCTATCCAGGTTCGCTTCGGTGTTCCAGTCAATGTCCTGTTGAGTAACATCGAGGGCCAGAAAATGGCGTGTGGAGTCAGCAGACTGCGCTTCCGCAGCCTTTGAATAACAGAGCACCACTACAATGAGCAGGAAGAATCGATATGGCTGGTGAAGGGGCAAGATTATTTCTTTAACTCGACACTTCGTTCAACGGGCAGTTCCCGGGTCTCTTTAAAACTTGACAGCACAATATTTGACCTTGTCCTGGTTACACCGTCCCAGGACTGCACGAGAGACAGAAATTTTTCAAAAGAGGCTGTATTCATCGTGCGCACTTTCAGGATGTGGGAACCGTCGCCGGTAATGGAGTGACACTCCAGTACCTCCGGATGTTCGGTTACATTTTTAACAAATCCCTGATATCGCTCGGACCCGTCTACCTCCACAAAAATGAAGGCAGTAATGTCGAAATTGAACTTTTTTGCATCCAGAATGGCATTATAGGATGATATCAATCCTTTCTCCTCAAGCTTTCGCATTCTCTCGGATACGGACGGAACTGAAAGATGGACAATCTCAGCAATCGTATTTCGCTGGGCTCGGCCATTACGCTGCAGATGATTTAATATTTTGATATCTGTTTCGTCAAGTTGTATGCTCATAGCAACTCCATTTAGCCTAAAATTTCTAATCAATAGTCAAAATATCCTTAATTAGTTAGGAATTCAATTCCTGAAAGTGAATCGGAGGTAAAAAAATTTCAAAGGAGAGCTGCCTACCCGTATCTTTTCATTCAATGCAGATTTTAATTCAAAAAACGATCGTATAAGCCGATGCTCGACATTAATTTTATTCGTGAACACCCCGATCTTGTAAAGGAAGGAATGAAAAACAAGGGTGAAAATGATATTTCGGTGGTAGACCAGGTACTGGCTAAAGACGAGGAGTGGCGTGAATTGATTACCGGGATTGATAATCTGCGGGCCAGGAGTAATGCCAAAGCAAAAGAGATTGGAAACCTGATGGGCCAGGGAAAGAAAGATGAGGCACAGGCGCTGATCAAAGAGACCGGCGATAACAAGAAAAAAATTAAAGAGCTGGAAGATCAGGTCAGACTGGTTTCGGACGAACGTGACGAATTGCTCTACCGAATACCCAATGTGCCGGATCCATCCGTACCGGTAGGAAGCACCCCCGATGACAACATTGTGGATAAAACCGCAGGCACCATTCTGGAGCGCGATTGGCGAGTGCCGCACTGGGAAATTACAGACGAAAAGGGCTGGATCGACTTTGAGCGGGGTGTGAAGGTGACCGGGGCCGGATTTCCGTTTTATGTGGGAAAAATGGCCCGCCTGCAGCGTGCGCTGATCAATTTCTTCCTCAATGAGGCCGTTGAAGACGGATACACGGAACTGCAGGCACCCTACTTTGTAAACGAGAACTCGGCCAGGGGTACCGGACAAATTCCGGACAAGGAGGATATGATGTACACCGTGCCGCGCGACGGTTTTTTTGCCATTCCCACGGCAGAGGTTCCCGTAACCAACTTCCACCGGGATGAAATTTTCAATGAAAAAGACATGCCTGTTCGGTACGCGGCCTACACACCGTGCTGGAGACGGGAAGCCGGCAGCTATGGCAAGGACGTTCGCGGTTTGAACCGACTGCATCAGTTTGATAAAGTGGAGCTGGTAAAGATAGTTCATCCCGATAACTCGGATAACGAGTTGGAATCGCTCAGAGAGTACGCAGAAGGACTGATTGAAAAACTCGGTTTGGGGTACCGCACACTATTGATGTGCACGGGCGATATGGGCTTTACGCAGACTAAGAAATACGACCTTGAAGTGTGGAGCCCAGGCCAGGAGCGCTGGCTGGAAGTGAGCTCCTGTTCCAACTTCGGGTCTTTTCAGGCCAGAAGAATGCAGCTGCGGTATCGCAATGAAAAGGGCAAAACGGAAATGCTTCATACATTAAACGGATCCGGCCTTGCGCTTCCCAGAATCGTTGCGGCGCTGGTTGAGACGTATCAGACTGAATCGGGTGATGTAAGAGTGCCGGAGGTTCTGCAACCGTTTATGGGGACGGACAGTATCTGAGCGTTATTGGAATTGAAAAGGTAGAAGGCAGAAGGCAGAAGGCAGAAGGCAGAAGTGAGAAGGGAGTCTTGAGTATTGAGACTAATTTAATCTCTTAAACTACTAATAAAATTAACTTTAAAATAGTTCAAAAACAGCTTACTGCACCCTGCTGCGTGGAGTCCGCAGTCCCGATCCTTCGGGAACGCTTGAAGCTGCTGCGAGCAGTTCGCAGTCCCGAGACTTCGGGAAAGTCTGCCCCTTGCCCCTGATCCGGCGCTTTCAGAATTCCTGAAAGACACAGGAAATCCTTACAGGCCTCTTTTCACCCTGCACCCTGAATCACGCTACCGCAAAGTACTCCTCCTCGCGGAAGTTGAGCAGCAGTTCCAGTACCGGTTCCATCTCTTTTTCTTCCATTATAGCGGCACGCAGCTTTTTTCCGTTGCGAACTCCCTTCAGGTACTGCCCATAGTGTTTTTTCATAATGATCACACCGTATCTCTCGCCATGATGGGCCACGGAGAGGCGCAGCTGCTCTGCGCACAGCTCCAGGCGCTCCCGGAGTGTGGGGTTGGGGAGAAGTTCGCCCGTTTCCAGGTAATGACGCGCATGTTCAAAAATCCACGGATTGCCGATGGCGCCCCGGCCGATCATCACGCCATCCACGCCGGTTTCATCAAACATCTTTTTGGCGAGTTCGGGAGTGGTAACATCACCGTTTCCAATGATCGGAATTTCAAGCCCGGGCGTATTCTTCAGTTTTTTCAGATACTCCCATCGCGCATCTCCCTTATACTTCTGGCTGCGGGTGCGTGCGTGTACGGTCAGGGCTTTCACGCCAATTCGCTGCAGCATCAGGGCCACTTCCCCAATGCGAATAGTATGATCATCCCAGCCCAGACGTGTTTTTACCGTTACGGGATAATCACCGGCTGCGTCAACCACGGTTCCCGCCATGCGTTCCATCATCCCAAGATCTTTCAGACAGGCGGAACCGGCTCCTTTTTTCACAATTTTGTACACAGGGCAGCCGAAATTTATGTCAATCAGGTCGGGGTTATTCGCTTTCGCCACCTTCGTGGCCCCTTCCATGGCCTCCTCGCGGCCGCCGAATATCTGAATCCCGAACGGACGTTCCGCTTCCTCAAAATGCATCTTGTGAAGTGCAATATCTGAGTCGCGGATGATGGCTTCGGAACTGATAAATTCCGTGTAGACGATGTCGGCACCTTTTCGTCTGCAGATCTGCCGAAATGGCGAATCGGAAACGTCTTCCATAGGTGCGAGAAACAGCGGCCTGTTGCCAAGTTGTATCTGATCGATGTACATACTCTATTCGGTTTACATTCAGCACTGAAAATACGGGTTTTTCGTGATCTTCACATCCTCCCTTTTAAAACCCTTGAAAACAAAGCGCTTTCATCAATACTTGTGGTTCAATGGATAGCCATTTGATCTATGATCATGTATATTAACCTACATCTCAACAAAATCTTTGAACCTTAAAAAAAGGGGCTCAATCAATGGCACTTGCAATTTCCGGAATCGAGGAACTCTTAGGTGATGACGCCGATTCCCTGCTAAATCATACATGTAAAACCATTTCTAAAGATAAACTGCATATTCCATCTTCGTCGTACGTGGATGAAGTATGGTACCACTCTGACCGGAACAACCGGGTTTTGGGCAATCTGGAGTGGATGCTTAACCACGGCCGACTGGCGGGAACGGGCTATCTCTCCATTCTTCCCGTCGATCAGGGAATTGAACACAGTGCCGGGGCATCTTTTGCAAAAAATCCGGCCTATTTCGACCCCGAAAACATTGTAAAACTGGCTATTGAAGGAGGATGCAATGCTGTGGCGTCTACTTTTGGAGTTCTGGCGTCCGTATCCAGAAAATATGCCCACAAAATTCCCTTCCTGGTAAAAATTAACCATAACGAACTTCTCACGTTTCCGAATAACTACGATCAGATCATGTTTGGTACGATCGACAAGGCTTACGACATGGGTGCTGCAGCCGTTGGCGCAACCATCTATTTCGGTTCTGAAGAGTCGAACAGGCAGATCGTTGAAGTGGCGGAAGCGTTCGAATATGCCCATCAGCTTGGAATGGCTACCGTGCTCTGGTGCTACACGCGAAACAGCGCATTCAAAGTGGATGGAACCGACTATCACAGTTCTGCCGACCTTACCGGCCAGGCAAACCATTTGGGTGTTACGATCGGAGCCGATATCGTGAAACAGAAGCTTCCCACCAATAACGGCGGATACAAAGCGCTGAACAGCGGCGACTCTTCCTATGGCAAGCTCGATGAGCGCATCTACTCCGAACTTACCACCGATCACCCGATCGATCTGACACGCTATCAGGTGGCCAATGGATATATGGGCCGTGCGGGCCTGATCAACTCCGGTGGTGCGTCCGGCAGCGACGATTTTGCAGATGCGGTAAAAACAGCCGTTGTAAACAAACGAGCCGGCGGAATGGGCCTGATCAGCGGCCGGAAGGCTTTTCAGCGGCCAATGGACGAAGGCATCAAACTGCTGAACTTTATTCAGGACGTTTATCTGAGCGAAGAGATCACTATCGCCTGATTCTATTTCAGGGTCTGATCCGTTTAAAGCCGGATCAGGCCCTTTTTTTATTCAGTGCGATGATGTTCCACTTCATAAGATTCATTCTCCATGCACACAAGGGGAGTGATTACATTCCATTGACCAACCGATAGCCCAGTTTGGAGAAACCTGACGAAAATATTGTCCGAAGCGGACCCCTGATCTCCTATAAATATCTCGCCGTTTCCATTGCGCTCAGCGTGGCGACAATGTCCCTGGTGATCTGGTACACCTACACCCCAGATACGCTCCACTACCTGGTTCCCAAGCGTCTACCCGGGATTTTTATAGCGATCGCAGTCACCTTTCTGAAAGTCTGGTTTTTTGCCGCTAAAATCAGGGTACTGGCAGATGAAGCAATCAGCTTTATGGCGGCGGTCAGGATCTCACTGAGCTGGGATTTTGCTTCTGCGGTGACTCCCTCTACGATCGGAGGTGCCCCTGTGGCCACCTATACGATGACCCGCGAAGGCATTCCCCTGGGAAAATCATCGGCTATCATGCTCTACAGCGTTATGCTGGATCAGTTCTGGTATGCCATAGCTGTTCCGATTATCCTTATCACGGGAATTTTCTACGAAGTGGTGCCTGATGAGATCGGTCTGGTTGGCAATGCTACCATGTTTTTGATTTATACCGGTCTGCTTCTTTACGGCGCACTGCTCTCCTATGGACTGCTGGTGAATCCCAAGGCTATTAATAGAGTGATCAAGGCCATATTCAGGCTGCCGCTGCTCCGGCGTTATTCGGAAAGTATCAATGCAGAGGCCGAAAACCTGGAGAGCTACTCGTACGAGCTCAGAAAAAAGCCCATGGACTTTGTTCTGAAGGCATTCTTCTACACTACGATGAACTGGCTATGCAAGGTTGCACTGCCCGTGATTGTAGTACTTAGTCTGCTTCCGGGTCCGGAGGTGCTTCTGGTGCTGCGCAGCCTGGCCATGAATCTCGCATTTCTGATCATCCCCACACCGGGAGGATCTGGGGGTGTGGAGGGACTATTTGTTCTTTTCCTCGGTCCGCTGATCGACAGGGCTGCATTTATTGGTCTGTCCGTTTTCGTATGGAGGGTTATAACCTACTACTTCAGCCTTGGAATTGGAATTATGGCCATGCTATGGTATGTGAACCGTTCCGTCTCGAACAAGCTTGAAAAAATCAATATGAAAGAGGAGGAGAAGGAGGAGATTGGCCAGGCCTAAGATTCAGTATCAGTGCAGCAACTGCGGACATACATCGGCCAAGTGGCTGGGCCTGTGCCCCTCATGCGGTGAATGGCATACCTTCGAGGAGCATGAATCTCAGCCATCTGCCGGAAAAAAACACAAAGTGGATATTTCTGAGGAGTCTTCCTCCAAGGCCCTGCGCCTTTCAGAAATTGAAGTGAAGAGCACCGAACGTACATCAACCGGTCTCGCTGAACTCGACCGGGTATTGGGCGGGGGGCTGATCCGCGGTTCGCTCTTGTTGCTCGGCGGTGACCCGGGTATCGGTAAAAGTACCCTGATGCTGCAATCCGCAGCAAAAACTCCGGATAAGACGATTCTTTATGTTGCAGGGGAGGAGTCCGCTTCCCAGATCAAACAGAGAGCGTCCAGAATCGGGCTTAAGGGGGATAATCTTCTGATATGGACCGATACACGGATTCAGTCGGTTATTGCGCAGGCACGAAGCATAAAGCCCGACCTGATGGTGGTCGACTCCATTCAAACCGTTTTCAGTGATGATCTTAGCAGCCTCCCCGGCAGCGTGCAGCAGATCCGCGAATGCTCGGCCATGTTGCAGCAGATCTCCAAGAAAGAGGGCATTACCACGCTGATGATCGGGCACGTAACCAAAGAGGGCGATATTGCAGGACCCCGGATCCTGGAGCACATGGTAGATACGGTGCTTCATTTTGAAGGCGACCAAAGCCAGCTTCACCGGCTGCTCAGGGGTGTCAAAAACAGGTTTGGACCTGCTCATGAGGTTGGGGTGTTTGAAATGAGAGACAGCGGCCTTCATGAGGTGCTCAACCCATCGGACCTTTTTCTGTCTGAGATGGATGAAAACGTGAGCGGAAACGCCGTGGCATGTATCATGGAAGGATCGCGTCCGATTCTTGTGGAGGTACAGGCGCTTGTGACACCCAGCAGCTATGGTACGCCCCAGAGAACAGCGGGTGGATTTGATCAGCGCAGACTGCAGCTGCTTCTGGCTGTGCTTGAGAAGAGGGCGGGTATGGCATTTTCAGGACAGGATGTATATCTGAACATTGCAGGCGGAATCCGGATCAGTGATCCGGCTGCCGATCTTGCCGTTATGAAAGCACTCGCATCAAGCCTGACGGACAAACCTGCCGATCCCAAAACGGTATACATCGGGGAAGCGGGTTTGGGAGGCGAAATAAGGCGGATACCCTATATTGACAGACGACTGCGGGAGGCAGAGAAAATGGGATTTCGCAAAGCGGTACTTCCCGGGCGGGAAACATCCGTAAAATCAGATCTGTCACTGGTTGTGACAGATACGGTAAGAAAAGCAGTCGGTAGTTAAAGTGCCCGGCATGCATACCGGGCGGTAAGGCAGGAAAACGTTGTCAGCGGTTAGGCAGCGATATCTGAATATCGGCTGTATCCTAAGGGTTATTAGTAGTTATCCCGCTGACGTCTTCTCTCTTCGCGAACGCTTTTCTTGAGGGCTTCACGCCGCTCTTCGGAAGGTTTGGTAAACTGCTGACGCTCCTTATATTCATTCAATACACGTGAGCGTGTTACCATCTTTTTGAAGCGGTTGATCGCGCGATCAATGCTTTCGTTATCTTTTACGTTTACTCCGATCATAGATTTACTTGGGTTTGAAAAAATTTACAGACCTCAAATATAAAAAGAGTAATCACAAAATAATAGTTCCGTTTTAAAAATTGTTTATTGACTCAATTCACGGCTGGAAAGCATTTTTTGTGACCTTTGAGTACAAAAAAACAGAGGGAATCCATTTACAGGATCGGTAATTACTTCCTTTATGCAAAAGGTATGTATGTTACCCCATTAAGATGCAAAAAGTCTGAAATTGCGTACGTTTCATCCATGCAAACATCCGAAGAGCACCATTCAGTACATATTACCCTGACGCGAGACGGGTCCACAACCCTTTATTCGGACAGGTTTGGCCAGCACTATCACAATCCGAACGGAGCGGTCGCGGAGAGCCGTCATGTTTTTTTCGAAACAGCAGATGTTCCCGGATTGCTTGGCAAACGGGATCATCTTACCGTTTTTGAAACCGGGTTTGGCTCCGGACTGAACCTGATCCTCATGCTTGACTACCTCAAAGAATCAGAATCGAGCTGCCTTGTGGATTATGTGAGTATCGAGGCCTATCCAATCTCCCCCCGGAAGGCTGTTGAACTGAATTTTGGTAAAGAGCTGGCAAACCTCGAGCCGAATCGGGTTCTGCAGGATTTTTTCAAAAATGTGAAACACGGCTGGAACCGATTCAGTCCCGGAAACAGGCTTAAGCTTCATCTGTTTAACGGGTATTTTGGTGCTTTTGAGTCTGGATTCCCCCGTCAAAAAGCAGACCTCTTTTTCCACGATCCGTTCTCACCGGAAGTGAACCCGGATCTCTGGACAAAAGAGGTCTTTGAAAAACTGCTGTCCATAGCGGCTCAAGATGCATTTCTGATTACCTACTGCGCAGCCAGTTCGGCCCGCGCCGCAATGGCTTCAGCCGGATGGCATGTGGCCCGAGCTCCGGGCGCCCTCGGCAAACGGGAAATGACAATCGCATCTCCTAGTCCCTCGCAGCTCAGCCATTTTAAAAGAGTGAATGAAGAGCGCCTTAAAAAGCGTTATGATGCCGGTGACTTTAAAAGGTGATTGTAAAACGCCTCATGGTTACCTTTAATGGAGATAGATAGTCCTGAGACCTGAGTATTGAGAAGACCCCGGAGCAGACATGGTATGTCTGTTCTGTGATTATTGTTCGAAATAGCTCAAACCCAGGTTTAGATCCAGAACTAATCATCTTGTTATACAGACATACCATGTCTATGCTATGTCTGCTTTGGACGATTCTCAATACTCATGACTCAAGACTCAAGACTTTAAAATAATGCAGGAATTCGACAAGCTCGCTAAATCGCTTCAACCCCACTATTCACATTTTAATGTTTCCAACCGGCTTTTGTTTACGGGTCATTCCCACCAGGCGTGGCCGGATGTTGCGTTCGAGGGAGTACAGCAATATATGCAGATGGTGGCCGAGCAGGTGGATAAAAAGTGGGATTTTGGGTTTGAAAAAACGGAGATTATGCGTGAATACCTGCGGGGATGGTACGACGACCCGAATGGGCGCTACTGCCGCGAGCAGAATACTCACATTCTTATGGTGTCGTGGCTGTCTGCTCTCGACCTTCGGAATAAGCCGAAAATTATCACAACCACCGGTGAGTTTCACTCCATGTATCGTCAGCTGAGAAGGCTTGAGGAAGAGGGTCTTGAGATCGTCTACCTGCCGCACGAGGATGATGATGCTCTGCTGGAGGCTATCACAGACGAACTCGATGACAGCACAGCCGCCGTGATGCTGTCACATATCTATTTTGAAACATCGGAGGTGAATACGCGAATTGCAGAGATTGCGCAGGCAGCCAGGGAGGCGGGTGTACCGTTGCTGATTGATGACTACCACGGTACCAATGTGGTTCCTCTCTCTGTGGAGAAGAACAACCTGCATGACTGCTATATTTTTATCGGCGGGTACAAGTACATGCAGTGGGGTGAAGCGAACTGTTTCCTCAGATTTCCCGCCGATTGCAAACTGCGTCCCGTTATTACGGGGTGGTTTTCCGCCTTTGAACAGCTCGATCATCCCCGGACCGATGAACCCGTGGAGTTTGATGAGGGAGATCAGAAATTTGCCACAGCCACTTACGATCCTATTTCACAGTATCGCGGGGCAGCCGTAACGGAGTTCTTTATCCGCCAGGGACTCACCAAAGAGGTGCTGCTGGAGAATTATCACGCCCAGGTGAGCTATCTGCGGAGGTTATTCGACGCAAAGGGTTTTGATACGGAAGTGATCCGCCATGCCAATACTCGTCCAATCGAACAGACCGGCGGATTCATGGCACTCCGGTCGCCCCATGCACGCAAATTCCGAGCCATGCTGCTCGAAAAGGATGTCTTTACGGATGCACGGGATGAGATCATCCGGTTTGGTCCGGCACCCTATACCACCTCTGAACAGTGCGAGCGGGTAATGGATAAGCTCGAAGAGGTTGTGAACGAGGGAAGCGAGGGTTAATACCCTCGCTCGTATGTTAAGCTCTCCGGGCTTGGAAAAAGCCTGTTTCAATTAGAGTTGAGGAGGTTTATTTGTGGGATGCTGCGTTTTTTAAGGCCAAAGTATGCGATAAATAAAGTCCTGCTCCCGCGGAGTGAACGGGGGCTGAAGCCCCCGCTCGCATATTAAGCCCTCCGGGCTTGGCAGAAGTTTGGTTTGATGAAAGCAGAGGAGGTTCTTTTACAGGGTGCTGCTTTTTTGAAGGTCCAGTGGTTGAAACAACTAAAGTCCTGCCCCCTGCAGGACGACATACACTAGCGAGGGCTTCAACCCTCGCATCCCGGAGCGGGGAATACCCCAACGGGATCCATTCGGAAAATTCCCCACTCGTGCATAAAGCCCTCCGGGCTCGGTAAAAACACGGATTGATTAAGTAGAGGAGATTCTTTTAACGGAAGGTCCGCGTTTTCTTAAAGGCCCGAAGGTCTGCACAAATAAAGTCCTGCTACCGCTGGACGGCATACACGAGCGAGGGTTTCAACCCTCGTTCTCATGGCCCGACCTTCATTTCAGTTAGGAAATCTATTCTAATGTGTATAAATTGAAAAATAATACACATTGAAAGATTCCGGAGGTGGTATGCGAACAAATATTGTAATAGACGATGAGTTGATGGAAGAGGCTTTGAGGGTGAGTCGCCTGAAAACGAAGAAAGAAGCTGTAGAAGCAGGTTTGAAGCTTCTGGTACAGCGAAAGAAGCAGGAAAATATCAGAAACTTGCGCGGCGCTCTGCACTGGACCGGCGACCTGGAGCAGATGAGGGTTAACGAAAAATGATCCTGGCAGATACCAGTGTCTGGATTGATTATTTCAACGGTGTTGAATCTTATCATACCGACAGCCTGGACATTGCTCTTTCTGAACAGACGGTCTTGATGGGCGACATCATACTCGCTGAAATTCTTCAGGGTTTTGACAGTGATTCTGAGTTCAAAAAGGCAAGGGATGCACTGAAGATACTCGAATGCGTCCGTCTCGGCGGAAAAGAACTGGCGATACAATCGGCATCAAATTTCCGGTTACTGCGATCAAGGGGTATCACCATCCGTAAAACAGTGGATATGATTATAGCCAGCTGGTGTATCGAGCACGGTGTGGAGTTAATGCACAATGACAAGGACTTTGACCGGATTGCTTCTGAATTGCCGCTTCTAGTATATACGCGTTGATCAAAAAGCATAGGGCGATATACCAATCCTGCCGGAAATGTTTCTAAATAGCCCAATTGCACTACGACACGGGGGGCTGAAGCCCCCGCTCGCATATAACGCCCTCCGGGCTCGGCAGAAGCCTGGGTTGATGAATGATGAGAAGGTTTCTTTGTGGAGGACTCTTTTTTAAATGAAGGCGCAATATTTGGAACAACAAGAGTCCTGCCACTGCAGGACGACATACACGAGCGAGGGTTTCAACCCTCGCACCCTCGCATCCTCGCACCCTCACCTCCGTTCCACTCTATCTCAAAAACTCCCCGACAGCTCCAGAATGCGATGTATTGCGAATGCCAGGTATCCGATGAGTCCCGCAGCAAAACCTGACAGTACCGCAAAAAGGATATACCCGGTTGCGTAGGATGATATCAGCCTTACCCACCCCAGGAAATCGGACGGCCTCAGGTATTGCCGGTAGAGGTGGAGCATCGGCAAGGCCAGAGCAACGGCCGGAAGGGTGGAGCTCATCATGGGATCGGAAACGGGCAGTCCGCTCAGCATCCAGGCGGGTACAAGAAGGGCCAGAACCGGAATGGAAGCACCGACCGTGTAGGTGTTCAGGATCAGGTTTTCATAAAACCCGCTGACCGACTCCCTGAGGAAAAAGAGCCCGCCCAGCGAAAGCATCGGTATCAGAAAAAGCGCTGCGGAAAGCGGCAGAAACCGTGTAAAAGCCCAGACGTTGCTCACTTCGATCCACTCCGTGATCGCTGCAATCTGCTCGTTAACCGGTTCATCGCCGGGTCCGGTTTGAATGCCGGCCGGGTCAAACGAATAGTCAACAGGAATCACATTCATAACCAGCAGAATAAAAGCAGCTGAAATCAAGACAAAGGCAAAAGGATGCGTAAAACTGCGGGGTTGGTCCGCTTCTGCATGGAGAAACGAGTCAATGACGTTCCGCGGTGCAGACCAGAGCTCTTTCAGGGTTGGTAAGTAAAGCCGAAGGTTTTTCATGACAAATATTGAAAGGCTAAACAGCTTTCGTTACACAGGCTTTACGATAAAACCTGTTGGTACCGCAGTAAAAGTAATTTGAAGGTTTCCCTTCATCACTCCGTGTCTCCGTGGCAGCCGTAACGCATAGGCACAGACAAAAAATAAAAAACCGGCTGCCCTTTCAGACAGCCGGCTGTAAGAACTCTGAAGATCCTTTAAACAGGCCAATCAGAATCCTTAACCCCGGCTAAATATAAGATAATAGACGTCAGATGAAAAGGAGAGCTTTTACCGAATTTGGAATTTGAATGGATTCGGTTGTTGTTTCTGGATGGCAAAGCTTGTAATTTTGTAACTCTGTAAAAGAAATGAGGGCCCGTAGCTCAGTTGGTCAGAGCAGTCGACTCATAATCGATTGGTCGCAGGTTCAAGTCCTGCCGGGCCCACATCTTACCAAACAGTACAAGAGGGGGCAAAAACCCCCTTCTATTCCTCTCTAAAGCAAAAAAAACCTCAAAAACTAACATTGGTAAGCGAGCAGAAGTGATCAAAAGTGATTGCTTCGCACAGCTCAATTCCCAGTCTTGGTGTCCAAATTGGTGTCCAAATTGGTGTCCAATTTTTGAGGGTTTGGGAGCCACTCTAAACGAGAACTCTCAAATACGTTGGAGTGGAACTATGGCATTTCTTACAAAACGTGGAAAGTACTATTACGTAAAATGGAATACATCTGAGAAGGGTAAAGTCAGAGAAGTCCGAAAATCGCTGGGAACTCGTCATAAAGATGTAGCTCAAAAAATGGTGACAGAACTGGAGAAGCTGGAATCGCTTGGGAAGATCGATCCATTTATACCCGGCTTTAATCCCAAACGAGCATTGACAGATGATAAGACTGAAAAGACGCTTCAATGCGCCACTGTTACGGATGCACTTAATCTATTCTATTCTGCTAAACAGCATTTATCTCCTGCGACAGTCGATGCATATAAACGGGCACTTGATCATTTTGTAGAACTAAACAGGCTGAAAATGGCAAGTCCAAAGAGCATTCGGCCACATCACTTTGAGAATGTAATCTTTAAACGTGGCATTACTGCAGCAACCAGACATTACTATTTTCGGCATTTCCGTTCTTGGTGGAAGTTCCTGAAAAAGAAAAAAGTAGTTGAAGCAGATATTTTTGACTCCCTGAAAGAAGATCTTCCACGCATTCGGGAAAATACCCGGCCAAAAATGATTTCGGAGCAAGAGTTGAAAACACTCTTCAAAACGTTCGATTCTGAACTGCAAAGAAAGAAAGCACTTTCGGAATTTGATCCGGAAAGAGTTCAGCATTGGTTCAAACCAATTGTGGCTTTGTACTTCTATGGTGGGTTACGAAAGCACGAAGCCGGTTACTCACCCTATTTAAAATATTCAGGATTAAAGGGTGAAAATTTGATTTTTGAGGACGGAGAACTGACTTACATATACCTGCCTCCCACAAAAGGTCGGAAAGAGCGCCAGATACCGATTATCAAAGAATTAAGAGTACAATTAGAACAGTACTTAAAGCTTCGTGGCAAATTAAATTCGAAGGACTTTGTGTTCGTGTATCAGGGAGGAACTTCTAATAATAAGCCGGTTCGAGGGGATCGTGTTTATCGTGAATTCAAACGCTACGCTAAGGTTGCCGGAATACCTACCACTCGTAGCTTACATGGGATGAGACACCAGGCGGTTACTACCTGGATTGAGAAAGGATTTCATACTGCAGAGGCAAGTTATATGGCGGGGCATTCGAGTCAAAAAGTGACAGAGAAGTATACGCATCTGACTGCGAAGAGACTGAAGGAGAAGATGGAAAAGTTATAACGGTTTGGCATTTGTGCGGCGTGGCAAGATATTAAATGATTGGGCAACAATTCATTACACGACCGCACGAAATGCTTGTTATGCCAAAAAAACAAGATTTTAGAGCTCGATATCTTCAAAAGTGAGACCATATTTTTCTTTTGACTTAATTGCACGTTTAATGACTGCATTGGAATCAACTCTACTGAGCTCTTTTTTGAGTTTTTCAATATTTTCATCTTTTGCATTAAGTCCGATAATAACTTCTCCAACAGCATCTGCACCAAACGAATAAGGAGTATCTGGATGATTCCACATAATTAATCTAATTTCATTTTCATGTTTCCAATGTATTGATTTCGTGCAATGGACAGCTTCTGTTACATCAAAATTTTCATCTGTAGAATCACCATTAAGAGGAGTATCAATATTTACGTGTGGTATTTCATCAGTATATATAACATCGTGAAGTGCAAGCAGTATACCTTCCTCAGTCAATAATTGTTTTTGCTTTTCCGCTATGACTTCTGTTTTCAGTCCGATACAAATACCTTCATGATTTTCTGAATAGTAAGCCCACATTGGTAATGAATTCCAATCCCTAACCAATGATAAAATTCCAAACCTTTCATATTGTAATTCCAATAGTTCGGCAGCTGCAATTGTTGGATCCTTTCGGTGAATCATAGCCCTTTTCCAAGCGATACTTTCTAATTCTTTACGTTGCAATCGAGTTGCTGTAGAAAATCTTTGCTTGGTTTTTTTATGAATGTACTGCTTTAGTTCATCTTCAGGTAAACCAATAAAATTTGACTCAGGAATAAAGTAGTGCTCAAAAGGATCGTTAAGATGACGAGCACTTGAAAAGAATGCTTCACCCGTAGTTGCCATTTTTATTCCGAAGTTATCTTCATCGAAAACTCTGTATTTGTATAATAATGACGGCATGTTATCTAAGTTTTCTTCAATTGGATTGTAGCTAATTCGTTTAGTCACTTTTTAATTTCATTTAGTGGTTAGAATTTGGCATAACGACACAGCGTTTAAACGGCACGGGGATTATGATTTGGTTGAAGTAGCAAAATTAATTCCTGGCAATCAAGTTCCATCGCACCCCGTCCGCGTCCGATTTAAAACGCCTTGTGTGCGCCCGGCATAGGTGCCTTTGGCTTACAGGTATGTAAGCCAAAAATCTTGAGGGTGAAAGTCCATTATGAGTCCCGCTGGAGAGCGGGGAACCATTAGCAAGTCGCAAGGGCGTTGCCGGTAACCGCAAGTCTGAAATAAGCGAGACTGCAAGCTCTGGTGCTGATGAACAGGAACCGCATAAGAGGCTAAATGTATTGAACAAGTAAGCACATCATTGAAACGTCCGAAACACCTCGAGGTGAATGTTCATTATGTAGATGCGGCAGGCATTAGATGAAAGAAGGCATTCTTACTCGGGGAGATCCTGGCTGTTTATAGAGTCAGGAATTCGAAAAAAGTCGTATTAATCCGGCACTGCCGGATGAAGGGCTGAACGTTGTTCTCTCAGAAATTGAATTGGAAGCAAGACTGCAAAACGGATAATTTACCGGCA
Source organism: Rhodohalobacter mucosus (assembly GCF_003150675.1). Classification (NCBI taxonomy): domain Bacteria; kingdom Pseudomonadati; phylum Balneolota; class Balneolia; order Balneolales; family Balneolaceae; genus Rhodohalobacter; species Rhodohalobacter mucosus. The sequence continues at coordinate 26,888 of NZ_QGGB01000007.1, forward strand.
GTCATGCAGTCCAATGTGAAAGTATGAGATGGCTCCAACCAACGAAAAGAGCGGTTGGAGTGATGGATGACGAACCGCCTTATACGCGATCCGTACGTGCGGTGGTCTGAGAGGCGCACAATGAGTTTAATTGCTCACGGCCGTCTACTCGATTATACCCAGACTTTATTAAAATGAGTATTTAGAATATTTCATTGCTTCAGCCTCAATTTTTTTATTGTAATTCCGTACACCTATGATAGCCCAGATTATATTGATCAACCAATAAATTGCTGGTATTGAAATTCCTATTAAGTAAAACTCAAATAAGTAATCAGCTGTCCAATCAAAGAAGTCATAATTTCCTTCAATTATGTTATCAAATAGGTAATAGTAGCTAATACCTATCAACGCAATTGGAAGGAATGTCATTATAAATCCACCTAATACGGTTGAATAGAATAAACCGATAGGGCCGAACAGCAAAGTCAGAAGTATTGCTATTCCCGTACTTTTTGGAGACTTAGTAATAATGTATGGTGTTGACATTACATTTAGATTCTATGGGTTAACGGTTTGGCGTTTAACCGGCTTAGCCTATTTGGTTAGTAATGTAATTAAAACTGAAAACATCTTTTAGCCCACGAATATTGAAATAGCAAAAAGCGGCCATGTTCACGTTGAAACGCTGGTTATAGGGCGCTGTGAGATGCGTTTAGAAATTATTTTCAAGCTTTAGATATGGTGTGTGCCTTACTCGATTCAATATTTTTAAAACATGAAAATTTCTGCACTACTTTTTCTTTGTATATCTACATTCTGGAAAATTAGAACAGCCAAAAAATTTTCCATGCTTGCCATTTTTTAAAACAAGTATCCCCCCACATTTGGGACAATATCTAGGAACTGAACTTTTTTTGCCCCATTTGGTAATCCTCTTTACAAACTTCCTGTGCTTTTTTTTAATATCCTTTTTGTCGACAATTACTTGTTTAACGAGGTCGTCAATTCTTTCCAGTTGATTATGCGTTAAATGAATTTCTTTATTTCTCCTGATTGTTCTTAAAATCTTACGTTTGTAAATGACGGGCACAGAAGATTTTATTTTTTTGAGTTTTCCAGATCCTGCAAAAACAATAATTGGGAAATATTTCAAACCAGTAAAATCTGAAAATATCTGTTTGAGAAAATTAATGTGAGACCAGCTTTGAATAACTGGATTAAAAATTTTGTATTTATTTTTGAAAAGCGTTTGAGTCCAATATTTGGAGTTCTCATTCCCAAATATCCACCCCTTATAGTTTTTTGTTTCAATTACAAATATTCCATAAACAGATATGATTAAATGGTCTATTTGTTTGCTTCTTCCCTTGTTTTTTAAGTAGATGTCATTATAAACTATATAATCATTTTTGTTAAGTCTTCGTAGCTTTCGTGCAACACTATATTCTCCTAATACGCCTTTGATTTTTGGCAAATATTTCTTTTTAAAAAGGACGCCAACTAAATAGAGAATAAAAACAAATACAATATATGCTATACTTTCATCCAAAAATTATCTTTTAAAGTCATTTAATTTTTCTTTTTAATAGGAGCGAGCAACAGATAAAAAATCCATGCAAACCAAGAAATGAAGAGCACAGCCAAAACCCAAGCTAACTTTTCGCTTCCCATAGTTTTTTTAGAAATGAGAATTGACATTAGAGGTATTAGCCAGACGATTGCTATGATTGTTAAGAATGCAAGAGCTACTGATTCGTCCATTTTATATCAAATTAATTCAATATAAATATTCATTTGGAGTGTAAAATCTCTTTAAGTGTGTATTAAAAGCCCTATAACGATGCGGCGTTTGTCCGGCGTGGCAATCAGCAAAGCCGTGAACAAGAATTGCTTAAACGACCGATACGCTTGTTAGCGGTTAAGCCAATATTTATTTTTTACATAAAAAGTTTAATGAACCTTTGCTTTAATTCTACTTCTCAGCTGTGGTTCAGCAACTTCAAGAGCCAAGTCAATAATATCCTGAATATTTTTCCGACTGTAATTAGTACCAAGCCACCAGCCTGAGACTACTTCAACTGATTTTTCTTCTGCTAAATCAGGACGTCCCGGATAAAGTTCATATTTATCTCTTGCCAAATACCTTCTTTTCCTTCCATGCTTTCTCGAAGCAAATCTTTCAAGAAATGAATCATCTTCTTTTGCTAATAATTCAAATAGGGTGACCATTACTTCACGAGCAGAACCTGCTGAAATTTCTTGATCCTTAAATGTTAAATTGTAGTCATCAACTTTTTGAGTTCGAAACTTTTTGGGTGACGGTTTACTATTTTTTGTAGATCGTTCTGATATGTTTCGAACAGTTTTCTTTTCAACTCTTGAAGTACCATGAGAATTTATTTGTTCATCAAAAAACTGACTACAAACATCCAAATCGGGCTTATAACCACATAAATCTTCTACTTTTTCAGCTAATAACTCTAATAATATTGAATCTTGTTCCTGAAGTATAGATTCCCATGCTTTAGGTAGATTATTTGCTATGACTCTAAACTTTGCGACATTTTGGTAATCAGATCGGGCTGATATTAATGCTTCTCCAGATGTAACATTCTGGTATTTTAAATATCGAACAAGTCGCTTTTCGATTTCATCAAGACTCCTTTCCAGCATATCTATTTTATAAACTCTTCTTTCATCATAGCGCCCTTGTTCACCTGGTAAGTAAAAACTCCATTCTTGACCATCAGTTAAAATTGCCATCGGAACCCCAAGATGAAATGCATATTCAAATAATTGGCGGTCCGCTCCATCTGCTAACCCAACATTTTTTACTTCTATAAATACAGCCGGTTTATTTTTAGGATGACACAATGCATAATCAACTCTTCGATTTTCAACTGTAAATTCAGGAACTACAATTGACGTGTCAAATACGGGCCAGCCGAGTTCATTTAAAGCTGGCAAAAGAATACCTTGAGAAACAGATGCTTCTGAGGTAAATGATCCTTGACGTAACCCATTTTGCACTTTTTTTAAGTGATCAGATAGTCCCATGTTTTTGGATGAACTTAGTAAAAATTTGTGATCTTATTTTTTGACCGCTAACGGCTTGGTAATTACGGCATATAAGTAATTAATTTACCTAAGTTTTCGATAAAGACTTGGAGCTCTTTCCTCCAATTCACTTGTTACGTAGACATCTCTCATGGGTGTTTCTCCAAATACCCAGCCACTAAACGTAGCCCCATTATTTACTAAAAACTCAGCAATCTCATAATATTTTTTATCATATCTCGAATACTGCCCCCCGAAAGTACCGTAGCCAGTAGCGTTGGCACCTCGACCTATTCTATTATAATCCAACGCAAAAGCTAATGGAAGTCTTGTTTCTGTATTTCCACCATAAGTACTTCTGTCATGTAATTTATTAAAGTCTGCTCCTTTTGTTTTTAAAAACTCAAGAGCATCCATGTTTTTAACCCATATTGCAGTAAGAACTACACCCGAATCATCAGGCTTTAAACCGTGATCAAAAAGTAATTCTAAAATATTTAAATGGCCGTAGTAAATAGCATATTGCCCAGCTTCGTTTCCGGCATTAGGAGTCATTCCAGCTTTTAAAAACAATTCGACCGCTGAATAATCACCTTCTTGTATTCTAGAATGGTATTCATCAATTGTGAACTCAATTCCAATGTCTGACAACATTTTACGAGCTTCAAATCTTTCTTGAGCTTTTCTCTCTTCAAATTTACAACCAGTAAGTAAAAGTATTAGGAAAAATAAAACTGAGTATGTTGTTTTCATCATTATTCAAAGTTAGAGTGGATTATAAAATGTCCATGAATAAGAAATGGATTTTGCTATACCATCTAAGCCTGGAAAAAGAACGTCCGCGGTGACATTCATTTATTTCAATTCTTTTGCTAAATCTCTAAAGAAATTTATTTTATAAATATTCGAGTTTTCTGAGAGTCTGATGCATGGAAATGTTTAATCATTTACTAATGGTAATACTCTTAATTGTTCCATTCTCAAAGTACCCAAAATTATCATCAATACCGTCTCTAGACCAGACTTCCAAATCAACTCTATGTCTATCGTAGTAAAAAACAACTTTAGAATATTCGGCTGGGACAGAATATTCTAATTCTTCCCATTCTGCATTATTTCCCCACAACTCCATACATTTGGATAAATGATCACCAATTGATACGCCTAGAATTTTGCCACTAAATGCTATACCTGAATGTAATTGAGCGGCTTTAATTGAGGATACTTGGTTTCGATTGTTGTAGTAGACTATTAATCCATGATTAAAAAAAGAATCAAAATAATCTCCTGTACGAGTTGGTGTGCCTAAAATTAGCTGAACCTCCATTTTACTTTGTCCGATATCTATAGGTAAATCACTATCAGTATTAATTTTTTTATTGGTTTCTTCACACCCAAAAAATACAATCACGACTAATGCATATAAAAGAAGATTTTTCATATTTCAACAAAATCTAAATTTATTGGTTAAGGCACCTAACATATAATTCTGTTTATGAAAACTTGATCCTATACTTTTCGCACATTATCTGATTTCTCTGTTATTAGCAAATGCAGACTATTACCAGGCATGTTCTGCGACACTTTATTTGCAGTACTGTCTTGTGATAATTCAAAAGTGACATTTTTCTGTAAGGGATCGCCATTTTTTTGTTCTTACTATTATAAATGGCAACAAGAGACAGGAGAAAATATGACTGAAGAAATCAGACTAACCAGAGATATACACAACTTCGTCCGTGACCACATGTGCTGGGAAGAGTCACTTAGACTTTTAGATGAGATTGTTGAATCAGAGGAGTGGATTCAACATTTAGAAATTGATATGCTTCTATATGAAATGGCAAGTAAAGAACAGGAACTGAGGGCGGTTAAACCCTCAATTCCTGAATTTTTATTAAGAAGACGTGCTTTCTGATTGGGTTACTCCAACCGATACAGCAAAGCATCCATACAAATAACCTGCTGCCTCAAGTATTCCCAGGATAAGGAGTAGGGTAGTGTCAATTTCACCGATTTGAAGTTTACCGGCAGAAATTGATCCGGCAATAGCTAAGCTGGTGACACCACTGGTGGCAATGTCTTTGCCCTCTTCCGGGGTTTTGCCTCGGATTAGCTTGATGATTGCAGGTATTGCGGTAATGGTCTTTTTAAGTCGTGTGATCATTGGGGGACGAGGTTTAAGGATTGTTGGGTGTTATTTCAATTTCGAGAGCACGGAGTCGGCCTTCGTGCTCTTCGAGGGTGATGGTTGTACTGGACTGATGAGTCTCGATGGACTTTTTCAGCGATTCCAGGTCAATACTTTGTATTCGCTGTTCGGCCTGAATATTGATCATTAGCTCATACCACTTCTTAATTTCTGCGGTTTGATTGTTGATCGAGTCATAGATCCCGGTCAGAAACAGGCAGATGATCGTGGTAATAATCAGCTCCTTATACTTGCTGAGGTAAGGTTCTATTCGTTGTGGTAGATTAGACTGCTTCGGCTGTGGTTGCATGTAGTTTCAGTGCCTGGTCAAGGGTTATAGATTTGCTGTTGGTCTGGCAGAAGAAGCTTCCATTAACCACAGATTGATAGTAGTACAGGCCGTTAATTCGAAGCCACCTTAGCGGTCTCTGCTTTGTCGTATTTCCACTCCATCCATCAACATGCAGTCCAATTGCCGGGATATCGGCTTTGGTTATTGGGCATTTATAACTCCAGTCGAAATACAAGCCCACTCCCTGAAACGGCCAGGTTGTAGCAAGCAGCCAATGATTAAGGGCAGAAGCCTGCTGTACACGCCATTGCGTAAAGAGTAGGCAGTCGATGGCCTTGCCCTTTCCGTGCGATTTCTGATCATTTCTGCGCCATGCAGAGGTAATCATGGTTGGCATGCCCGTCCACTGACGCCATGCCAGGAATGATTGCAGGAATCCGGTATCCATTCTTCCAATAGAATCCTGGATATCAAATTCACTGATCTTAAAGTGCCCACCATATGCATCAATTAGTGCGAGATAGTCTGATCGAGTCATCTTCTCCTCCTGCGTCTGGATTTCCACCAGCAATATCCAAGGCCGACTGCCAGTGCTCCGGCTTTGTATTTGAATGGAATCTCGTCATTAATGTAGTCCTTGGCAGTTTTGATGAGATCCTTTTTAGTTTCATTATTTGTCTGATTATCAACAGGTGATTCACCAAGGCCGGGTGTTGGTTTTGAACAGCCGCAACCACAGCCGAGTCCATTATCGTAGATGTATTTTGATTTACTCATGTAGGATTATTTTAGGTTAGAGGACAATTTTTAGTAATACAGCAGCTCCAAGCAGGCCGCCACCGATAAGTGCTGCTTTCTTTTTTTCTATTCGATGATTCCCGTTGATCACAAGTTGATCTCCTTCAACTTTCACAAATGAATTGCCAGAGATGATTACCCCTAAAGGTTCAATACCGGCATCAGGTTTTGGGTCTACAATTGGGTGAGGGCCTCCGGTTTGAGGCATTAACCTTGTCCTGATTACAGGATCAGGAATTTTGACCGGATCAGGTTGCAATACCGGCTGATTAACCGTAGGAACTTTTACTACCGTAGGTTGAACTGTTCTTTGAAGTGTTGAACCACCTGATGAATATGAATCGGCAGGTTGGAGAATCATTCTTTCATCATAAAGCATGGGGTCTGCTTGCTGAGTGGCGATTCGTCCGAGTCCGGCTGGATGTTCATTATACACATAGCTTGATTGCGAGCTCATGGTTTAGGTTTTATGGGTTAAAAATTTGTAGGAGAGGAAACCGGCGAGTACCATTGGGAACAACATCACGGTGAATGAAGACGCCTTGCTTGCACCAAGCATCGATTCAATGATCTGTTTTCTTTTCAGTACATCTGATGCATAGTCTTTGCCGGTCGTTACCATATCAGGAGAAAGCCCGGAAGAAACTGCGGATCGAACCCTTGATGCTCCGGCATTGTAGGCAGCAACTGCTGGTTTTAGATTTCCATGAAACTGGCGAATAAGTTGGGACAGAAATTCTGCTCCATAATGGATGTTCGCCTGGTGATCATTGTTTGCAAACCTGCCGGTAAACTCCGGATGATATCTGCGGTCAATTTGCATGATGCCGATACCATGACCACTATCACCCGTCCAGTTTGCGTCCAGGTTCAAACCCATATTGCTTTCCCGTGAAGCGATGGCCAGTAAAAGTGCAATCGGAACATTATGTTTGACTGCAGCCTCATGAAAATAGCCGATCAATCCACGAACGCGGACGTAGGTAAGCTGGGAGGATATTTGAATTGTGCCAGGCATTAAACAACCGCTTTACAGTTGAATCCAACCTTTACAGATTCGCCTGGCTGGATAGTGAACTGATCTGTTTCAGCCAAAGCCCTTCGAGCTAATAAGTACGGTGAGTAAGCAATTGAATTGGTTCTGTTACCATACAGACCAATCTCTCGCACAGTTATTGGAGTGGCACCTCTATTTTCAAATATGCGCTCCACCGGGAAATAAACCTCATTTGCTACATCATCGACTACGAGGTCACCAATATGCATACCATGATGGACAAGAGAGCCATCTTCATATCCATGAGATATTCCATGTTTGTTGTTATCGTCAGGGGTGAGGTTCGTGTCGGTCATTGATACGAACTTGTTGTCCTCACCAAGACGAACACCAAATTGCCATGCATGAATATTCGTAGAGGTGTCGGGAGAGATACCTGTTCCTCCACCACCCAAACCACAAGCAAGATTCCACTCTACACCAGAGGAGTGTGATGCATTTGGATTTGCACAACGGTGTAAAGCAAGTATGAACTGTTCCGTCCATCCTCCGTTTGAACCATTCAAATTCGTATCCTGGTTGAAATTTTCAATCTCTGATAGAATTTCGTAGTCAAGGGATAGAGTTGATGCATGCTCAAGGTGAACCGGAGAGCCTAGTACATCACGAGCCATCAGCATATCGTTGGCATACAATGCAGATTTTAACCCGATCTCTGCAATCTGTTTAACGACTCCTGATTCGTTTGTGAAAGGCCTGGAAATAGTAAATTTTGAGCTCTTTTGATCCGTTAATACACTCGATATAGATACACTTCCTTGGTTGCATCCACGTTTGAAGTATCCAGGTAAACACAGATCAGATGCTTTTACAGCTCTTGCATCCGTTCCTATGATAGGAAACCATTTCAAAGGCATGCGCTGATAAATATTCCACCATTCCGTTTTATGGTATGAGCCAATACCAATACCTGAAACTCCATCCCAACTACCGCTTACCGAAGGTGCAATACCTTTTATTCTCCAGTTATACCGGCTAATGCGTTCATGAATGAAGGGAGTTTCGCCTTCATGTACTGAAAATTGGCCATTTAGACCATCCAGGCCATAAACACCCTGAATACATAGCATCTGCACATTGCCGCCATTGTAATCAATCCAATTATCAACTGTGATATCAACGTCTCCATCTTCTTTTACATTTATAGCCGTGATGTTTCTCTCGCCATATTGAGTGTTCCAATACTTTGGTTCTCTATGGCCGGTCATACACAGGCGAATATACTTCATTAGGTTGGCGACAAAGCTCTCACACTTCATTCGGTATAAATGCTGCTCATTTAGGGTGAGATCGCAGAACATGTCAAGACCGGAGTTCGACCGGCCAATGTTTAAATCGGATACAATTTTTTTCATAATTAAGTAATTGTGATGCTGAAAGAAGTTTTAAGATTATTGCCACTTGAGGATTGACTCGATTCATGATCGAGTGTCTTTGTCGCGTCAATTACAGGTTCAATGGTTGCAGGGGAGTCAGAACTTATAGGTTCCGTATTGGTCGTTGGCAGGGTGGTTGGTAAAGACTGGGAGATAAATTCAACATCAGATAAGGGGATTATCTCAAGCTCTATTTCTGCAGTAAGTTTGCCACCTACCTGCATTGTGACTCCGGGAGGAACGATGACCATATAGATCGGGGATTCGCCAACTCTGTCTGAAATTGTTCTTGATCGAACCCTAAAATAATGTCGGGTGTCCAAGTATGTAGTAGGGAACCACAAGCGATGATAGCGAACCATATCTTGTGGTTCAGAGTTGTACTCGGGTGTGGTCAACAAGTCATCTGGGGATATTCCCCAATCCATTTGGGAAGATGCTTTTTCGCCTGTTGCCCAGCTTACCTGGATGGAGCCATCCAATAACATCCCGCTGACAACTCGCATTTTGAATGGTTCACCGAATTTTTTTCCTGAAATTTTGCTCATGATTAATTCGTCCAGAAGATTTCAGTCACCAGTGCTTTGGAGTCTACTTCAGCTCCGCTTGCACCATCCCATAGTCCCATGAAGGCACCTTTGTATAGTTCTCCAAAGGTTCTCAAATCAAAATGGAGGGTTTCTCCTGCCCGGATCTTGAAGGTGTAGTGATTTTCCGTAATCCGCTGCCCATCAAGGGCAATCATGAGCTCCCCGCTACTGTTGTTATGGACGATCACACCCAGCCGGCCCGGATTGGCGTTTACCAGACGAACAGGTGAGCTCCCTTGCCGCATGACAGGTGAAATGGATGTACCAATTCGTTTGCCGCTTCCAGTGGCTTCTGATCCTGGGCCGGAGCCACGCATTTCCTGAAGCAAGGAGTCCAGTTTTGCAGAAAGGTCGCAAAGTGCTTGAATGAGCTGATTCCACATATCTAAGCCTCTTCAGTCATCAGTTCATCCTGGACGATGTAGCCTTCACACAAAAAGCTGACTTCTGCCGCTTGACCATTCATGTTAGTCGCGTACACATCGAAGGGCACGTTTGAGCCAACAATAAATGGTACGTTGGCGTACCTTCCATCGAACTCATCATTGATCTGATCGATAAACAATTCATTTCGAACAGTGGTGTTGTAGATTTTCATCGAGGTGATAATGTTTTGCTGATCGCTACTCATCGCTATACGTCGGACTTCTACATCCACGCTCTTACTCTTCACGCCCAGATCGGCATTGAAGCCACCGGCAGGAACAGATGCATGGCCATATAAAAAGCGGGGAACAGGTACTGGAGAACCGATTTGGGCATATGCAGATTGAAGTTTGCCCATTGCATACTGATCGTAGCCAATTAGTTGGATATTCACGGTCTGCTTGGCAGTCGATTTATTTTCCAGCTCAAATACGATGTTGTTGTTCTTCTGGATAATGAACGGAGCAAAGAGGCCGTCAATCGATTTGAAAAGGGTGTGTACCACGGAAAGTTGGACGTCCCTGAACATATAGAGGTCTTCGTTCAGCCGCGCCGAAACCATGATCTTGTTCATATCCTGGCTGTATGGTAGAATTCTCCGAATACCGAAGCTTTCTCCACCCATCCCGTTCATGATAACTTCACCCTTGGCACCGGCAGCAAGCTCCAGGGATTTTGAAGGGTTATAGGGAGAGGATTCTTTAGGGGGTAAAAAGTTCTTTATGATTCTCATATCTATCTGCTTAGTTAGCCACGGTTGAAATAAAATCACCGGCCACGATTAGCCGTGACCGGTGAATGAGGTTGATTTAAGCGTCCACTTCTGCTACAACCAGGGAGGCACGAAGCCAAAGCTGGCCTTGACCGGATTGAGTCCAGTTCTCTGCTGATGGGAAAACCGATGCATCGTCAAAGTGCACGGCCAGAGATACCGTCTGGTTTACAGCCAGGTCGAATGGATCAGCCAGGCGGTACTCACCGGCAGATTTTAGAGTGGCCGTTCGCTTGTAGGCGGCAACAGCATCTACGGTATTATCGGTAGCAGATACCAGTTGCAGACCGGTTCCGGCAAAGTTGGAGAACTCGCTGATAGGGGCCCGGAGGAATTCTTTGTTGTCATTGTCGGCCTGCAGAAGAACTGCGGCGTCTTTCAGACCGTTGACGATCGCGCGGGCATCAATGCCGTGAGCCAGATCATCTTCAATGAACTGTTTGGTGATCTCGAAGGAAAGGCCAAGAATTCGGCGTTTCATCGATCCCGGAAACGGGTTGTTTACGTAGTTGTCTCGGGTAACTTTCCGAGTGGCATTAGCAGGAAAGAAGTTGATAACAGAGTTGTTCTGTTCAACTTGTTTGGTGTCATAGTAGGTTTTGATTCGCGCGGAGGCGGGAACCAGTGCTTTTTTACTGATACGATTGCTCATAACTCGTGATGTATTAAGGGTTAATTTTTGGCTTATAGCCGCTGAGTATTACCAGTACCCCCCTTATGTGCTGCCAGAGCTATGAGACAAATGGTTACACTTCGATAGTGTTCTCCACTTCAAAAGATGTCTCCACATCGGCTACGTGCCGGGTGGATTCGGGAAGCCGGGGCTGAGAGGCAAATACGTGTCCGGTATCTGCTCGTCGCGGGCCGCCGCCATTGATGTAGCCCGATCCGTCCATCAAGCCTTGGGAAGGCGTCCAGTCCGGCATGACGAACTTGATGATTTCCATTACACCCTGAACGCCCATCCCCATGGCCAGGCCACGGATATGCTTGTTCTTGCTCATGAGGGTTAACAGAACGCCTGCGGTTAATGGGATTCCGGCACGGGTTGCCTGCTGGATGGTCGCAGATGAATTGCCTGTCAGTATGGGGACGGCCAGTGCATTCACCTGAGCTGCTACAGCTTGGCCACCGAGAATATACGCGGCGGTAACCGCCTGTTGTTTAAACTCGGAAACAGCCTTCCCGGTTGTGATTTTGCTTTTTTTTGCCATGGTACTGCGTCGTTTATTTGGGTTTTCGATTATGTGTAGCTCGGAAGGATTTTTTGCGAAAACTCGCTCTTTCATAAGACCTTCTCGGTTTTGTCGGGTGGGCTCAATTAAGAATGCCCCTGCCGTCTATGTTTACGTTAGCGATGATGTAGACATCACCGTACTTATACACCGGTCGCTTTCCCGAATCGAAGTAGTGGAAGTAATGGTTATCCTTGCCTTTTTCGTCATCGGCGTAGATTACCTTGTCACTTACATACAGGATTCGGTCGGCGTGACCGGCACTGAGTAGTTTCTCGCCCGAAGACGGAAACAGCTCATAGTCGTAGTCATCGGCTGGGAAATGGTGAAACTCTTCAAACATCTCAGCCGCTTTGTCGTCGTCGTATGCTCCCTTGGAGAGCTTCATTAAACGGGTTGGAAATACAAATATGGTGGTTCCGTCTGCATCAATGATCATAGCAAGATCATCCCGTTCGGCCTGGATTCGCTCCATCATGCCACCCTCATCGATGATTTCCAGTTCTTTGACGATCCCGGAGTAGACCAGCGGTTTTTCGTAAAGAATTTTGAGCAGAGCCGGTCGATTTTTGGGTTTTGGTCGCTTACCTGCTCCACCGGAGGAGTTCTCCCGTAAGGTTCCTTTTGAACCGGATTCCCCTTTTAAGGCTCCAACATCACGAACCGTGATAGCCTTTTTGATTTTGTACGTGGGAGCGATTCGATTGATCTCTTCATAAAGTTCATTTCGGTCGGAATAGCTTACCGCTACCAGCTCATTGACGACATCATTAAGCTGGATCACGGTTTTTTGGTTGGCATCGAGATCCGTTTTGGCCGCGAGGAGTTCCTGCCGAGTAGATGTCAATACCCGTCCAAGCTCGGCCAGTGTCTTTTCGGTTTGGGTGACCTCGGCGCGTAACAGCTCCAAACGACTCTTGGATGTTCGTTGCCAGGCTCGTTCCAAGGCAAGGAATAGTTCAGCAAGCTTACGGGTGATAATCGGCTGCCATTTTGATATCGTGAACATACCCAGAGATTGTTTGATCTCTTTAAAGCTTCTATCATCCCCGGACTCGTTTGTTATTGCCTTCTCCGCCTGGATATCTACCCCGTACTCACGATAGAAGTCCTGCTCGGTGGCGATGATATTTCCAAGGTTTCCTGAGATGGAGCGTCCATTGCCGGTTGGCTCGTCCAGCGTCCACCCGAAGGTCTCGCCGAGTTCTTCTTTTGCCATCCGTTTGATTGAACCCCAGTTCGCCTTATTGTAGAAAGCTCTGTCAGGCATATTGCTGTCAGGAATCAGATGAAACCACACCCGGCCATTTTGGTTATTTTCCGGCACGTCAAGCTCTGCCTTCATACGGAAACTGGAAATTCGCTTCGCGTCAGATGACAACTCAACATCGATCTGATACGGTTCTCCATTCCATCCGAACTGCAACTGGAAAAGGTTTTGCTGGGTGGCCTGCTTCGCACTTGCCGGAAGGTGGGAGGCTTGCAGGGCTTTTTCTCGCTCAACTACCGACTGCATCTTTTCCTGCTTCGAAGTGATATCATGGGTGGCTTGCTTCTGGCTGGACTCTAACCGTTGCACTTCAGATTCCAGATTCCCGATCCGGTCTTCAAGCAGGTTCTTTTGCGCCAGGGCCTGGAAGAACTGTTTTACCCGTGGATCGGAGTTGGTTGCAGCTACCATCTGTTCGTATTCCAGTGATTCACTGTCTCCATCGTTAACGGTTTCTCTGGCGTTGCCAAAGAACAGATCATCAATCCAGCTCTGTTTCTTTGATACCAGTTCCAGGCGATATTGATCAAAGGAGTCCTGCATCAGATAGTAGTGGATAGTCACTTTCGGGTACTGATTTCCCTGGCGAAGTCCACGGCCATTTCGCTGCTGAATCTGTGAAGGTGTATAGGGTACATCCATGTGGTGTATATCGGTAGTCCACTTTTGCAGGTTCATGCCCTCTGCAATGGACTGATTACCAATCACCACCCGGTATTTACCCTGGTTAAAATCATCCTGCACGTCTTTCTTCAGAGCTTCTTTATCGTCCTTGCTGCTTACCGAATAATCGGAGCCATCTTTATTGGTACCAATGATTGCGCCATTAATGATTGCAATCTGATCTTTTGGAATCCCGGCCTTCACCAATTCAGATTTGATGAGCTGATGGAAACTTCCCCCCTGAGACTGATGGAGGCTTATCCAGTCGCAGAATATGATCTGGTTGCGGATAGCCGGACCAGTTGGATTTGATCGGCTTGCCTTGATCTTTTTCCACTGATCATTGAGCTTCTGAGCACGCTCTTTTGCCTCTTTTTCACTGCCATAAATTCCTTCATCCCATGTATGTTCAGGCTTCTTATCCTGCAAAATGTGTAGGGGTTCATACATCTCCTTTTTGCTATCCCATACCACCCAATAGCCGGATTTTTCCTTAACCACACCCTTGCTGGTAATCACCTCTATATGAGAAGGATTTGATCTCATGTGTGGGGGCGTGGCTGCATGTCGCTGCCTGCCGTGGCGATTGAAGTAATCTCCGTACATATCCTCCGGCTGAATAGTCGGTGCCGGATTGGATCGTGCCTGATACGAACTGGCTACGGAGTCCACCAATGCGCCAAGCTTCAGGTAAGTTCGATCAATCCCTTCAAAATCCTTGTCATAAACTCGTAGATCCGTAGCAATCTTGCTGCCGTCTCCGGTAATGACCAGGAAATTATCCCTGGTTTCGCACTGCCGGTCTTTCATGCAGGCCAGCACATCATTGGCACGAAGGATGATATCATCAAAGAGAAGCTTGTGAAGTTCACTTGGCTCAATGACCACATTTCGGGAATTAGCTTTTGGCCGTTTGAATTTCGGCTCCAGTACTTTGGGCTGGCCGTCCGATCCCTTCACCGGTTTGCCGTCACTGCCCAGAATGTAATCTGGGTACTCTTTGTAGAAGCCAATCAGCTGATCATAGCTCTTGATGTCCATCACCTCATCGATGATCTTCCGCATTTCAGGCAAATTGTAATATCCGGCCACCACTCGTTCAGATCGGTATTCACCATTGGTCTTCTTAACGATCTTCTCTTCCTCCCGGACAAACAGATTGATGAAGTTATCCAGATTTTCGATTTCGTACTCTTTGAGCAGATCAGGTGCACAAAGGTTAAGCATGTGCCATACTTCCACCGGGGAATTCACAACGGGGGTTGCCGTCAGTACAAATACATTCTTGTACCCAATCTTACTAAACAGCCATCGGGTTTTCTGAAGAGCATCTTCAGCTCGTTGAGAGGGTTTATTCGCAGAGATACCCAGTTTAGCCGCTTTCGCTGAACCGAGTGCATTTTTATAGAAGTGAGCCTCATCAAAAAACAGGCAGTCCACACCCAGCTCGTCAAAAAAGATATCCGTTTCGAGACGTTTGGCATGGGCCACATTACGTAGCTTGGTTTCCCACTCTTCCATCTGCTTTTCCAGGCGCTTCATCATCGAGGTTTTTGCCTGTTTTGATATCGCCTGGTCTTCATCCAGCAGCTCCTCAAAGTTTTCAAGCATCTGATTGAAGTATTCGATGCGCTGCTGGTAAATCCGGGCCTGCTCGGAGGGGGAGAGTGGAAGAGATTTGAACGCATGATCTGCAATGAAAATGGCATCCCAGTTGTAGAGCTGCGCCATGGTCAGCTCTTTATGCTTGCTGTCCGATGTCATTTTCATGTTCAGAACTTTTGCGTCGGGGAACAGCATCATATACTCTTCCACCCACTTCTCCTGAACTTTCCCCGGCACCACAAACATGGGCTTTCGCGCGGCTCCCTGTTGGAGCAGCACCTGCGAGGTAATGATTGAGGCGAGGGTTTTACCGGCTCCCACATCGTGGCAGTTGGCACCTTTACCGTTCCAGACCAGTTTTTCAGCGATAGCCCGATTGTGTTTGTACACGGTAAAATCTTTCACCCCGTAAAAGGTATCACTCATTCCACGAACACGTAGAGTACGGCCGTCAAATGGTGGATTCACCACAGCATTGTAGGTGTTGTTGTAGGCCGATTCGATGAGTTGCCGAATTTCAGTGGAGGCTTTCGTCCGTACCCAGTTATTGAACTTTTTAGGCACATGCGTCAGCATCCGGTTGTTATTCTGCCTCTGAATTTTCCGTGCCCGCTCAATAAGAATCTGCCCTTTATCACCGGACATGGACAATGCTTGCTTCAGCGTCATGTTTGGAAGCAGCTCGTCATTTTCATCGTAGAATTTCAGTGGAAACGTACTGTCCTGGATGTAGGAGTTGATGATTTTGGTGAAGGGTGTCTCACCCCAGCCAAGATTCCAGTCATCATTGGTTTCATCGCCACCGGAAACATACCGGCCCCACTTTCGGAGCTTCATGTAGAACCGGTTGCCCAGATCCGCTTTATCCTTAACGAGGCCAATCTCCACCTTGTCGTAGTTCATCTCATCTTTGATCCACTCCTCTATAGCTTTGGCTGGCAGATAGGTGAAAATGTGTTGTGGATCGACTGTGATATTGTAGATATCGATCCACTCCGGAACCACCTCTTCAAGTGCAGTGATGTTCTTTTCCAGCTCGTTTTCACGGGCAATGGCCAGTTTTGAGCGAACGTTTCCGGCCAGATACTCATAGCGGAATTCGTGGCGCGCCGACTCCGGGTTCCAGTAAAAATCAGGATGTGATTCCAGAGCTTCCAAGAGTTCATCTTTTGTAGCCGTGCCACCTTTGTACACCGACTGGAAGAAACTGGTATCGAGCGACTCACCAATCGACCGGCCAAACATGGCCAGCTCTGCCAGATCCCCAGAATCACCGATGGAGGGTACATAGTTACGGTTGAACATGGAATCGGCGTCGATGATATCGGCATAGACCAGCTCGCCATTCACCGGATCACGTTTCACCAGGGTAGTCAGTTTGTAGAGCCGGTTGTCGTATTTGAAAACAGAACGAATATCTTCGTCTTCATCGGGGACGCCAAACAAATCCATATGGCCGGAGAGCAGCTCTTTAAACTCTGCCCGAAGCGCATCCTTTTCGGAGGTTTCCCGTGCCAATGCTGTAACGTAATCATCGTATTTATCCAGTAGCCGACAAGCTGACCCTATGCGGTTTTTAAGCCCTTCACTTTTACCGGATAACGGAAGAGCCTTGAAATACCTGCGCTGTTTTTCATAGAAGGTGCCCTCATGCAGAACAATATTCCCCGGATGATACTCCCGGCGAATATCCAGCATGATCCCGTCATCGGGTATATTATAGAGTGGCATTTCTTCGGGGAGTGGATAAGCAAAGGCCATCTCATCCGATAGAGCTTTTGAAATGACAGAATCCGTTAATTGTCCCTTCACACCCATACGGGAAAAGAACTGCACGTTATGTCCCTGAATATGGTCACCCAATACTTTTTCAGGGTACTCCTTGTAATAGGGGTTGTAGGTGGCCCGGTAAGTTTCGCCGTTATACTCATGTGTACGTTCAATCAGATCATCATAGACAAAGAGCCGGTTCAGTGGGCTATCTACATCCGGGTGAACCTCACCGGAATGATCGCCATACTTTTGGAAGAACAGAATATCGGTCGTAACAGACGTATCAGCATTATCCTTGAAGGCCGAAGATGGAAGACGATATGCGCCAATGAATCGCCCGCGTTGAACCATTGCCTGACGAATGGCCGGATCTTTTTTATCCATCGTACCTGTGGAGGTGATTACGGCCATGAATCCACCCGGTGTAAGAGAGTCCAGGGATTTCAAAATAAAATAGTCGTGAATCCTTGGGCTAAGGGGTGCAAGCGGATCTCGCTGGGTATGAATCTTCAAATCGCCAAACGGCACATTCCCTACAACTCCGGTTAGGTTGTAGATGGACAAATCACTGTCGGCAAAGTTTTCATGGCGAACGGTCTGCCGGGGATAGAGCAACCGTGCAATCCGTGAGCTGATCGCTGATCGTTCAACCATAACCATTCGGTAGGTATCCCGGTCTGGCAGAAAGCCTGCAAAATTTCCAACTCCGGCTCCAGGCTCTAAAACATTTCCGCCTGTTGCGCCCATCTTTTGAAGTTTATCCCAAATGAACTGTACTACCGAGTAGGAGGTGTAGTGTTCATTGAGCAGGCCACGTTTTCCACTTGCCTGTTCATCACTGTATCCAAGTCCACCGGCACCGGTATATTTTCGCAGTACATCAATATCGGCTTTGGTGATGGCCCGATCCTCTTTCTGCAAAACCTCAATGGCCTGTTCATTGGCCTTTCGACGCTCGGAGGCCGTCATTTTGATCGGCTGATAGTTTTTCAGCTCGACGTCCGAAAATCCGCTTTCAAATTTCGATTCTCCCGTTCGATCTCCTTTACCTTCATAGGATGGGCTGCCTGTTTTTTCCGGTTTTTGAGCCTCTTGGAACAGATTGTCAAAATCTACACCAATAATAGAACCGTGATTTCTGAACAGTTCCAGGGCTTCCTTGCGATGCTCTTTTGGAAACTTATCCAGTGAAAATGCAAGGGCAAGTTTCTTCACGGTTTCACCAAATGCATCCTGAAGCTCCTTCACTTCATCGGAAGGGTTTTTCCGAATCGTTAAGTCTTCCTGGAGTCGGTCGAGATCGGTTAAGTATGGTTCCAGTGCTTCGGCTGCTTTAATATCTCCTTTGTCTGCTTTCCAAGCCAGATCTGTCAGCTCCAAAAGCAGTTCACCATTCAGATTCCCATTCTTGTACGGGTAGTGGGAAGCCGCAGAGATCATCGACATTCGCTTGGTCTTGATCTGGATCTCTACCGGGGTGGCCTCGTCTACAACAATGATAAAATGGTGGGCGCGGTAGCCGTCCGCAGGATGGGCATACTTATCTTCATGTTCCCATACGGTTCCAAGCTCTCCATCCAGAATTCGTTGTACTATGGCTTCGACTTGCTTTTGAGAGTCGAGCACTGCCATACAACCGGCAATATCTGTCAGTCCGGTCGTGTAGGTTTCTCCCGGTTGGTCGGCAACCTTTACCGTGAATGGGAATCGTTTGCGGATCAGTTTTCCCAGGGTAGAGTACATGGTCTTGATCCGGCCTTTCACCAATAGCGGCAATCCGGTATCTATCAGCTTTTGCATGACGGATTTCAATGCAGGCAGGTAAGCGTTTTTCTGCTTGATCAGTGCTTTGATTTGTGGCGTCAATTCGGCGCTGTCAATCGGCAACGTATCGCCCGGAACCAGTGGGTTGGGATCGTCAATATTCGCAATCCCATCTCCATCCCAATCGCCTAACCAGTGATCAAAGTCATCCTGATGAATCTCTTGAAGATCATCGATATTTGTTTTTACCTGGGCTGGATTTTTACGACCTCTCTTTAAATCTTGTTCAATCTTATCGACAACCGCTAATGCTTTTCGAAGTATGCCCACTTCATCGAGATGCCACAGATCGTGTTCATCATAAAAGGTTTCTTTCTCATAGAGGTTCATCTCTCCATCGATCATGCCCATGACCGCTTCTGCGAAAGCAACTTCCTCGTCCTGATGATATCCTTCGTAACGATCCTGGAGGGAATCGGGATACCCCATCAAACGATCCTGAAGCTCATCATAAAGCCTGTCGATATCACCCGCGGATGAATTCTGTCTTAGGTTTGAGGATTTCGTTTTCATCTGCGACATAGCTTAGCTCAACACCTTTTCTAAAAATGCATCCAGCTTATTCTGGCTTTTCCGTGCGGCCTCGATATCGATCCCTTTCGCTTTCGGGGGAGTTTTTTTCTGTTTAGCCGGTTTGTGCTTCGTTTTTGTCGGAATGGATTCAACGATGACTGGAATCTTCTTCCACCCGGATCGTTTGGCTACTTCTGTTGTGGCGTTGCCATCTTTGATGATATATTGACTGCCTTTTTTCTGCACCTGAATCGGTGCACGTTTCTTCTGATCACCGTTTGCTGCACGCTTCATAAAACCCAGTGCATTTTCGATGCTCTTTTCCGGGTTCTTTTTCTTGGATACCAGCTTCTCCAATGGCACAAGCTGTGTACCGTTTGGAAAGTCAAAGTAGTCCCTGTGTTCCTCCGGCAGGTTGTATCGTTTGATCTTGTCGGTCAGCTTTTCAGAGCTTTTTGAAGCCTGCTGGGGAGGGCAATCGCTACCGGTTTTCTGCGCTTTTTTGAAATTACGTTCCTGTCGTTTGTACTCCCTGGCTCCAAGAACTTTCTTTGCATGATCCTGCGAATAGATCATCACTTCCAGATCTCCATACTCCTTTACCAGCTGCCGCCATGATGCTTTAAAACCTCCACTGGCACCTTCCGTGCAAATCTGTGTTTCCAGCCTGCCATCAAGCAGGAGTTCAAGTACATATTTTTTGTTGTTGTAATCCGGGGTATATCGGATGCTCAAATGGGCAGATTCCGATTCTCCTGAATGCGCCTTTGCATAACAGGGCATTTTGGAACCAAACATGGAGTTGGCACGCTTCCATGATCGAATTTTATGCAGCTTATCAATTTCTGATAGTGTGATTCGAAAAGGTACTTCTACCGGATTCGCCCGATGTTCGCTATGGAAAGGGTTTGTAAGGTATTGGCTGCGTTTGGAAACCCAATGAGATGCCTGCGATTCAGTGAGTCCAAACTCCTTCTGAAAATGCTCCTTTAATTCCTGATCAGTTGAGACTTCATCATTTGACAAGGAATCTTCAACTGCTTCAAATTGCTTTTGCGACAGCTGCTTAACATCTGCCGGATTCTTCCGGATTGCTTTTTTACCCGTTGCTGTAAAAGGAACGTCAATGGCAGTCAGTGTCCTGTACCGATTTTTTTCAGCTTCGGCTTGGCCTTCTTTGGTCACTTTTATTTCGATGTCGCACTCGTGAGCGATACTCGTATTCCCTTTATACTTTCCGTCTTTGGTGGCATGGGCAACCATGATGAAGCTGATACCAGTTTCCCTGCACCATTGAGCCAGCTCAATTGTTGCCTTGTCGTTGGCTTCAATCACCGTAATCGAATCCAGCACGCAAAAAGCTGTCCGGTTTTTCCGAAGAGTATCTTTTAGAGCTTCAAGAGACTTCCACTTGGTGAAGTTCAGATTCTTGTGAGTAGCATTGAGTCGTTTGACTCGATCCACCAGGGTTTTGCCAAAGTGCTCTTCTGCCGGAATGTATTCCACCCGGCCATGATCGGCCAATGCATTGGCAAGTCCCAGGCTGAACGTTGATTTTCCTGCTCCTTTCTCGCCCCAGATAAACATCACCGCATTCCGCTCGGGTTCTCCCAAAAGTGTTCCAAAAGGTTCGGCAATCTTGATTCCCTGAATATTTAGATTCGCCAATTCCTGTGCGCTGAGGGTATTCAACTGATCCATTGTTACCCCCTGATCTTTTGAGCTGCGAATGCAAGCGCTCCAACCAGAATACCGGCCAAGATCCATTTCTTCACTCCGGGTGAAGCGGTCTGTTCAGCAGGATAATGGGTAGATGTGATATCCGAAATCCCCAATACATCAAATAGCTTTTGGTCGGCAATGCCGTTCGGTTCCATCAGGAATAATCCTTGCGCCTGTTTAACCGCTGACTCTGTTTCCGGACCAAACATTCCATCCACTCCATAGGCAGGCAGTGCAATTCCGGCTTCCTGAAGAGAAGCCTGAAGTACCATTACTTTCTGTCCTTTATCACCTCTGCGTAATGTCATAACCTATTTTTTTCGATTGTATAATTTCAGTCCGGCCACGCCAATCAGAATTCCAACAGTTAGAAGACCACCAACTTTCAGAATAGCACCCGGTGCATGGCTGGCAATGGCTTTATCCACGTCCAGTTTTTTTGAAAGGGCAACTACATCCACATATTCAAAGTATTCATCAATCACCTGGGCATGTTGCTCGTAGTGCCTGCTGATCCCTTCACTGCTGGTGGTTACACCTGCCATATTCAGAGCAATGGTTGCATATTTCCCGCGTCGACCACTGGTGGCGCTATTGATCAGTCCGGCAAAATGCAGAAATGCATTTCGTGAGGTTCGCTCCAGGTAATCACCGATAGCTCCAAGTCCTTCATCCACTACCTCATAATCTCTTCCTTTGATCAGCTCTTTCACTATTTGCTGGTTTTGCCGGTTAGTTGTTTCACGCCATCTCGCAGGCCGGGAAGCAAGGGAGCAGCAAAGTAAAATCCGGCTCCAACTCCGGCGATAATGATGACTCGTTTCAGCATGGTATTCACTTCACCTAAAGCTGATCCGGCTTTCATGGATGGCAGTTTATACCAGGAACGCGTGGGTGGAGCATAAATCCCGGACTGCTGGCCATCTTGCTCGCCCAGATCCAGAGTCATGGCCATGGATTGCTCAATCCGGTCTTTTTCCTGAAGATTGTTGATGTCCACGCCATCCGGATAGAGTTCGAAAACAATGCGGCTGGTTGCATCCGGGCGAAAATCGCGATCAAATACCAATCGGGCCTGGGCCCGGCAGTTTTCCCACAGGGAGGTTCTCATTCGTTGCACTCCCCACACCCGGCCGGTGTCAGCTGACCGAACCACTACAAGTGCATCCGGGCACGCTCCCCAACTGGCCAGAAATGGGAGAAAGAATACCTTTGCCCAGTTGCGAAAAGTTTCAATTTCCAGATCCAGTGAAAACGGAACACCTTCTCTGGGAAGTCCTCTTTGTGGATTACGGCCAATGATTCGAAGCTCTGCTTTGTCCGTTGCGATAACATTGCCGACAATTCGTGATTCACCCAGGCCGGTTGAAGTAAAGGAAGATTGATTACTCATGGTCTACCTCCTCAATAGTCTATACCCACCATAAATTGCCAGCACCGTTATGATGGGTTTTCGGTTGTTGCGAAACCAATCAGCAATGCCAAGATTCACCTCTCCATCTAGGCGTTGACAAATACTCTTTTTGTCATCCTCAACCAGAGATCCTTCGCCCATTTCAGTGGTCTCAATATCGGGCTGGATATACATGCGGTCCTCGGAATCAAAAACCCGTGGATTTCTCATTCCCGGCATGGTTCCGTCCAGGTATCGTGATTGTCTGATTGTAGTCATGGGTTACTTCTTAAAACCTTTCATGACAATAATTCCACCACCTACGGCAACACCGGCAATGGCCAGATATTTCATAAAGGAACCGTTTTGGGGTGCCCTTGAAACATGCTGGCCGGGATAGAGGGGCTGTTGCACCGAGCTTTGTTTGTCCTTATTGATCACTCCATCAACGGTTACAAAGGTATGAGTAGCGGTTTGAAGGAATTGATTGATGCTGTTGAGTGCATTTGAAAATCGGGACGGCTGGCGAACAGCTGATTGGCCACCGGATGCAGTAGCAGCCTGGGTATTTAACAGATCAAAACTGTCGTATCCACTGGTTTCGTTAATCATAGATGATGTTTCTATTTAGAGGGTTTCGATTTTCTTTTGCTTTTTAGATAGAGGAAAAGAGCAGCTCCAGCGAGGGTAACTCCACCTATGGTAAGACCGGTTTTCATCGCTGAATTGGCTGTCTGCTGTTTTTGGGCTGTGCTTGTCATTGTGGTTTGAAGCGCCTGCATCATCTGGTCTCGCTGGCCTTCCCATTCGGCTTTTTGCTCAAGTTGCTTTTGGTGTGCCTGGCACAATGCCTGGCTTTTTTCACGCTGTCTTCGGCAGCTTTTCAGTGCGCCAAATAGTTTTCCCCTGCAGCTTTGATTCGCATACCGGCAGGGATCGGTATCCTCCCAACTGCCTAAACCCGTTTCGACCGGTGATTGAGTGAATACCTGGTCGGTGCCCAAAACAAGAACGCCAGTACTGGTTACATAGCTGCTTCGATTCATTTGCTCATCACTTTTTTATAGTCCAGATCACGATGCTGGTAAGCAGAATTCCACCTGCCGCTAAACCGGTAACCATGGTCATTTTTCGTTTACTGTTTTGGGCTCGCTGACCTGCCACAAAGGAGTCCGACAAATTCCCGTACCTGTTCAGTTGATCAACAGCCGGTTTTCCCAGCTCATCAATCATTTTTGCATAGCGTTGAAGCTTGTGGTTTTCGGTGTGTGAATAAGAGATCACTTCCGATCGCACTCCCTGCTGCATCAAATAATTTCGCAGACCGCTACGTAGCTGGCGCTGGTCTTTATCTCCGGCTGCAAATAGTTGTGAAAGGGTATTCTTTACGCTGATCCCGGTACTTACCGTGGAAGCGATAGCCGCTGCCGTAGTTATCGGTTCAAAGCCAAGTCCATCCGGCAGGCGGTTGGGAATGTGCCGGGATTTTTTAATCAGCCGTTCATCAAACGAATATCCCGGATATTTTAGAACAGTAGTATCGAATGACTTCCATCCGGCCGGTGACCGGTACACAGCATAGATATGATCAAAATGGTTGCCGGTTCGTGATACAATTCGGAATCCGGTTTGAATGCCAAGGCTTTGAAGGAGGGAGGCTCCCAGAATCGCATGATCATCACAATCACCGGCTTTTTGGCGAATGGTGACATCCGGCGATTGAATTCGCTCAATATTCCAGGGATCACGTACATAGTTAATGTTACGAACCATCCATTTATAGATAGCCTCGGCAATCAGATCATCGTTGCGGAGATCGGGCTGGCCGGTTGCTGAATGCTTTCGCACGGAACGGGTGATGTTAAGTGCAAGACTGCGAACCCGTTCATCCCCGGTGTACTTTGCAACCAGATCCGTGGCCGCCTGCATCACGCCATCAATTCCCGGATAGCGGGTCTTTTTCACAGAAAGAGGTGCTGTGGCACTTCCCGAGGAAGATGCCACAGACCGTGCCCTAACAGTACGCTGTCGGGGTGCTGGTAATAGCGTTGATGATATATCGCTGAATCCACTCTGCATTAACCGATTGCCTTCCGGGTTAGCACTGAAACCGTATGATGTGGATTGTGCTGAAGTGAGTGTTGGAGCCTGTCTGCAACCGTTTTGGAAAGTTCACCAGTGGAGATGAATACGCCAACAAACCGTCCTCCACGGGTAATGGCAGTCATTCCGAGGGAGTCTGTTTCGCTGTAAATGCCATCGCGAAACCGGGTAATTGTTTTGATAGCTACGTTGCTCATGCTATGCCGGTTGTGGATTCATGTTTCGGCTGTTCACGCTGATCTTTTGAAGCTCAGCGACAACCTGGATCAACAGGGTGGTCAGCTCAGGTTCGATTTTTTTGGACAGACCTGTATACCAGAGTAAAAGTTTGGTAGCAGACTCAGCCGGGATGTTGGCGTATTTGGCCAGATGTTGCCCTGATCCATCCAGAATGGGATATATGCTCTCTGCAATCTGCCTTGCGCCGATGTCCTGCCGGAGAGCCTGCTTACCTAACGTCATTGCCATTTGCAGCCAATCGCCCATCTGCATTGGTCTTCGTTCAATTTGTTCGATGATGGCGATCTGATTGTGAACTTGTTGTGCGTATTTCAGATAGAGATTCCGTTTGTTCTTTTCAGCCATGAACGACATGGCCATTGAAAGCAGATCGAATCGGTGCTTTGGCATTTCCTGCATTAAAAGCCCTCCATATCCGGTTCATGGTGGCCGTTTGTTTTGCTTGCAAAAAAGTCGTTCAGGCCGATAGCCTCTTCCTCGAAAGGAGAGCGGTGAAGGGACTGCTCACCCTCACCGTTTTTGGGCGTCTTTGCCTGATTATTTGGGGAAATTTCTTCACCGATTATGCCTGCATCACCATTCATATCCTGTTCAAAAGCTTGCCGAAGCTGTTCAGTCTGTTGGGGTGAGAGTTCCGCAGGAGCAGATAGTGCTGGTTGCCCCTGGGCTGTTAGTGCACCACCCAGAACCCCGGAAAGGTTTTCAAATAAAGTGGGGGCTACATCTTCCAGCATATCCAGAATGCGGTTGCCGGTTGTTCGGTCGCCGGACCGATGTTCAAGCTCCATCTTGAATGCCTGGCGTTCCAGGTCGATGATCTGTCGTTCAAACTCCCGTGTGTCTCGACGGTGATTTTCTTTGAGCCTTTCAACTTCCAGCCGGTGAGACTCTTTTAAATCGGATATTTCTTTTTGATGGCTCAGAAGTGTTTCGGTTCGATCTTTCGACAGCTCCCGTTTAAGCTGCATGATCTCATCTACCTGAAGACGAATTTTTCGGTCAGAATCATGAAGCTCTCCTTCCAACCGGCTGCACCTCTCACGATAGTGCTGAACCAGTGATTCATCTACAAAAGAGGGTTTTTCTCCACCCAGGTACGACTCCATTGAAGGGCGTCCTGCCGAAGAATTGCCATTTCCTTTAATGATTTGACCATTAACGGGCAGCTCTGTTGAATCTCCGGTATGTGGTTGAGAAAGTTCGGCCATCTGTGATTGAGTTTTCGTTCAAACACAGATTAGGGGCAAAAATACTGGCTTACAATGCTCTAAAGGCTGGTTGGTTGGATATGGATAACAAAAAAATTAACCAGAATTTAGAGGCTATTAAATGAGTAAAACGGTTTTATATGTTCTCCTGCAAGGATATGAGTAAAATGGAAGAAACTTTACTTTTTTGAGCGGAATGATCTACATTATTGCTGTTTGCTTGAACCGTTAAGAAACAATCGGATACGATTTTTATGATTTTATCTTGAAATCATCGGTTTACTTTAAATTTTTTTGAGAGTACCTGCTAGTGTTCTTCTATTATATCTAATACGGAGTTTGACATATAAGAGATAACTAGTAATTAATTTGACGCACGAATATTGTCTATTTTTTAAGAATATGAATCATTGATTCAATTGATTCTTCAAGCTCTTTAGAACTAAATGTGCTCACCTGCATAATTGTATTCTCTGGATGGTGAATTTTATTTCTTATAAATACAGGTAAGGTACACATGTATTTTGCGCCAGGATTTCCATTTTGCTCACGTTGCCATTGTTTTGAATTCTTCAAACCTTGCTCCTCAAAGAAGTCATCTATCTCTTTTTCTTTAAACTTTTCATGTTTCTCTTGGATAAATCCATACAATTCATTGTGAAACTCAACTGTTGGGTAATTATAGGCTTTGTAATTGATTTCACCCCATGAGGGACTCCAGGGAAATAAACCAGAATCAGGTTGCATTTTTTGGATCACTAATTCATCACCATCCTCAAATGATGTAACAAAGGTTTTAACACCTGTCTTATTAAACGTATTCTTGTAAAAGATTGGTGAGTGAGTTGAGATGAAAATTTGATGATTATTACTCTCCTGCGAAAGGCTCAATAAATAGTCAGCTAATTTTTCCTGTAATTTAGGATGAAGGTGCAATTCAGGTTCATCAATTAGAATAAGTAGTTTTTCTTTCGAAAAGGAAGCCAAGGTTTCAAGAAATAATAATGATATAATCATTTCAAATCCTGATCCTAAATCTTTAACTGGCAGATCAAGAGTACCTTTTTTTGAAGAAAAAAATGCCGAATCATAGGGTGCTACTGAATCAAATATTGACATATCTATTTCAGCAATATCAAATTTATTTAGTTTCTCTCTTAATAATCTAACCAACTCCAAATCCTCAACCTCTGAATATTTATGTATTTCATTTGTAAGCTCTTGGATTTTTTCTTGAATTGTCTGAGAGTCAGGATCTTTTCGAACATATCTATTATACCGCCAGTTTAAATCCTCAACCACATTAGAAAACGAAGAGTTAAATCCTTTAGTGAGTTGACGGTTTCTATCTTTTCCAAAATAGAATGTTCGAGGTAGGTCTTCCGTAGATATATTGGATAATGTTAAAGATCTTTCTGAAAATTTAAAATCTGAGCCACTTTTCCTTTTAATTTTCCAACCTTTTCCATTTTCTTCTCTTTCAAATGCAGGACCAACGAGATGAGTAACAACATATGGGTCAGACAATACTTTCCCTGCTTTCTTTTGGTCTCTTTTCTTGACCTCTAAATATAACTTATCGCACTCAATTTCTTGAGTAGTATAACCATCTGGAAGTTCAACCTTCAGATTTTCAATAAATTTTATAAACACAGAAAATGAATCAACTGATCCACCTTTAAAGTCGGTATGTTTAATCCTATTAGCTAAAAAGTATGGTGAAAATGCATGATTTAAAGCTTCAATTATACTTGTTTTGGAGGTCCCATTATCTCCAATCAATATGTTATAATCACCAACATTTAAATCACTAATTTTTCCTATACCCCTAAAGTTTGATATCGAAAATTTCTCTATCATTTGCCCCGTTTCATTCTTTAGTACTATTACTCTTCAACTACGTCCAAAAACCGATCAAAATCATCGGCAACTTCATAGGCTACACCCGATTCCAGAGCTTTAAAGTGCTCTCTTCCGCAGTCGATCTTGGCTTTTTCAGTGGCTCTTAGTGCATCACTAAAAAGTGAGCCTTTGGTTTCTACTACAAAATAGAGCTTTTTATCACCGTTGTTCTCATAAACCACAGCCCAATCCGGATTATAAGAACCAAGGGGCGTATCTACCTTGAACCAGGCGGGGAGCTTAGCATATAGATTCACACCATCATTTTCTTCAAAAGCTTGTGCAAAATTTCTCTCAATATCAGAGTCATAAACCACATGGTCATGCACGGACTTCTTAGCTTTGATCATGTTCTTGTCGAGGTAACCAAATAGTTCCTCGCTTTCAAAAAGCTCCTGAGCGTAAAAGTGGTCATCACCTATTTTCTGATACTTGATACCATCAACAATCACCATTCGCATCTCACTTTTTATAATATCCAATGCTTGCTCAATGAACTTTTGAGGATTATTGGTAAAGGATGAAAGCCTTCCGCTATCCATCAACATCTTAGCAATAGATTTTCGGGTTAGTTGAGTCTCATCCTGGAGAATGGTCAATATATCCGGTAGGGGAAAGTCGGTAGCATCGTAGGTCTGTACTTGCTGATTTGGATCACCGGCATGAACACCTCCGCGATCCATTGCAAGTTTAGAGGTTTCATACCGGAAACGGGCTTTGCTTACTCTTAACTGATCTCTGAGGGCTTTTGCACAGTTCTCAATAAGTTTCTCTGAATCAAAATCTACTCTGTATGTGGTTTTGTATTTAATCTTATCCCAGAGCTGCTTGAAGTCTTCATCCAGAAGTACCTGCTTATTAAGTTTGACTTCACGCTTATCATCGGCATTTTTGATATTGAGCTTGCCAGCCAGTTTTCTTAGTAGAGAAGTAATCTGAGCTTTTTGCTCTTTCACTTCTTCAGGAACATTGACCACATCACTCTTAATATCCAGCCTTAGTTTATCTTGGATTTTTCCTCGTTTATCAATGTAATCTTGTTCTATAAAATGCTCATAGATCTTAGCTGATTGTTCGACTCCGAGGTTTTTACTTTCACCTGATTCATCCAACACAGGAATACCTGCAAAGGAATGTTCTTCTACGACACCAAACTTAATACCTTCTTCTTTTTCAATTTCCTTCTGGAGCTCTTTGGCAAAGTTCTCATAGGATTCATTTGCCATCACCGTTAATGTATTTACATCAAAACCATACACCCGTTCACCATCCTGATCTACCGCTATCCGTAAACCACGACCAATTTCCTGCCTTTTCTTAATGGTGGAATTGGTTTCATTGAGGGTACAGATCTGAAACACATTGGGATTATCCCAGCCTTCCCGTAGAGTGGAGTGAGAGAAGATGAATTTTAACTTTGTATCCAGATCAAGGAGCTTCTCTTTGTCCTTCATGATCAGATTATAAGCATCTCCATCAGCTTGTGTTGTACCAGAAGTATCCTTGAAATACTCAACTTTACTGTTACCTCTGCCTTTGGTATCAATAGAAAAATACCCATCATGTACTCTTTCGGCTATAGTATCTTTATCAACGCCTTCAAATAACTGACTATATTTAGGGCTGGAAATCGCCTTTTTATATTCTTCTTCGAACATCTTAGCGTATTTGCCATTCAACTGATTTCCATCTTCATCATACTGGCGATAGTTGGCAACCCTGTCTATGAAAAACAGGCTGAGCACTTTAATTCCTCTTGGGCGTAGCCGCAACTCTTTATCCAGGTGTTCATCAATGGTTTTTCTTATCTGAAGCCGTTTCAGAGTATCTTCATCAACTCCGCCAATCGTTTCTCCCTTTTTCACGTATATATCAGTGCCAAATTTCACAAACTCGTTGCCTTTTTCCGCATATATCTCACTGATAATGTACCCATCATAGACTTCTCTGCCACCGGAATACTCAAACAAGTCAGCTCCTTGACTAACTCTTCGCTTAACCCGTTTCACTTTACCATCTTTAAACTGGTCAAAGGATATGGTAGCCTCCGGGCTTCCTTTTTTGTTGCTCACATCATGCACTTCTATAAAGGCTTTATTATGGGCATCATCTACTTGAATTCCCGCTACTTCTATCTGCTTCACTAATTTCCGCTCATAGGCATCTACAGAATCCAGTCTATAGAGCATGTGATATTTGTCAATATGAGTAGCGGAATACCTGTAGGTGCATAGTGGATTCAGAGACTCAATTGCCTTGGTACTCTTGTTGGTGGTATCCACAGATTGAGGCTCATCAATAATCACTATGGGATTAGTGGACTGAATGTATTCAATAGGCTTCTGACCATTCATCCGGTCATGGCTACGGTGAATAATGTTTGCCTTTTTTTCTAACTCTGGATTGGTGAAAGATCTTCTAAAGGCATCAATATTGATCACCATGATTTGTATGTGCTGTGAAGTAGCAAACTGCCTAACCTTAGGCAGATCATCAGAATCATAAATGAAATAGTCATAAGGTGTATTATCGTAAATTTGGCTGAAATGCTCTTTGGTCATTTGCAGAGATTTGTACACCCCTTCTCTGATAGCTACAGATGGAACCACTATTATGAACTTAGAGAAGCCATACTTCTCATGAAGCTCAAACATGGAGCGGAGATACACATAGGTTTTACCAGTCCCTGTCTCCATTTCAATAGTGAAGTCCAGGCTTTTTAGTATTTCATCGGGCCTAAGTCCATTTTCAATTTGAATGGATTGAATATTTTTTAAAATATCTTCTTCTAATAGCTTTAATCTATTACCAACACCAATTTCTTGCAATTGAAATTCAGTTTCTGGAATACCAGAAACAGTGAACCGACTATTTCCCTCTTCCTGTCCTTCAAACACTCTTGTAACTGAATTAATAGCATCTCGTTGAAAATCCAGGTTTGGATTAAATTTAATCTTCATAGCCATATCAAATACTCCTTACATCTTCAATTCCGTGTTGCTTCAGGATCTGAACAGCATTGGTTTTAATCACATCATCTTTGAAGCCGCTGTCTCTGAATACCACTCGGGTTAGCTCCGGCTCCAGTTCTTCCTTCTGTTTGGCAATACCTTCCACCACAACGAGGTCAATTTTTGGAGCTAAGCAGATAAATAGGGCTCCGGCACCTGCCACAAATACTTTTGAACCGCCGATTTCTTTTTCTTCAATTGGGAGAGCTAAGTCTAAACCATACTTCAGCAGTATCTCATAAAGTACATCCTGTTCTGAGCGATCAGGTTTAATATTTTCAATGGAATCTTCAATAGATAACTGAACTTGTTCAAAATTGGGGTCCCAAGCTTTGATATTCGACTCATCAAGCTTCAATGACTTGAAACCATTTTTATGATTATTTTTTTCATTTGATTCATCAATAATATTAATGACTTTTCTAATTCTATCTTTGGCAATTTCAGATATGGTCTTGTATCCTAATTTATATGCTTCAGATTTTTCTTCTATTTCTTCAGGTAGTTGAACAAGAATAAATCGCCTATTTCCATCATCATTTATATTTTTGTAAAGACAAGCTTCCGCTAAGGATGCTGAGCCAGCAAAGAAATCAAGTATCAAGTCGTCTTTTTTTGTTCCTACATGAATAATTTTTTTCATGTAGTCCACAGGCTTTGGATAGTCAAATACCTGTTTTCCTTGAAACAGTTCTTTCAGGGCTTTATTCGATCCATCAGTATGCCCAACTTCATCATAGTCCCAAAAGGTAGTAGGAGTGATACCCTGTTTAACTTCACTTAAAAAGCGTTTTATAGAAGGAACGTTAGAACCGTCTTCTCCAAACCAAATTCGATTATCATCAACTAATTCCTGAAATTTGTCTTTAGAGTACCTCCATGAATTACCTTCAGGGGGAGCTACTTTTCTACCAGAAGGTGTAGTAATTTCATAAATATCCTTCTCTGTTACTCTACCTACACTTAAATCACTTGATTTCCAAGGTCCTCTTGGATCATTATCTGGATTACTATATCTACTGTTTTGTTTTTCAGTTCTTGGAAGCAATGTTGGACTAAAGGATTCAGAATTCTTAGCATAACATATTAAATACTCATGGCTTGTAGAAAAATGTTTTGCATCATTTTGTATTCCATATTTTTTTCTCCAAACAATATTTGCAACAAAATTACTGTCACCAAAAACCTGATTACATACATTAATCAAGTTGAACAATTCATTATCATCAATTGATATAAAAATGCATCCATCTTGAGTCAATAACTCTCTTGCTAATAACAATCTTGGAAACATCATGTTTAACCAATCTGTGTGATATCTACCGCTATATTCTGGATTACTACTAACTTTTTTTCCTTCTCTATCAACTTGACCTGTTATTTTTAAATAATTCCTGATGTTATCACCATAATCGTCAGGATACACAAAATCGTTACCTGTATTGTAAGGAGGATCTATATAAATCATTTTCACCTTCCCATGATAGCTTCGCTGAAGTAGCTTAAGAACTTCCAAGTTATCTCCCTCAATAAACAGATTCTCAGTACTATCCCAGTTAACACTTTCTTCTGGGGCAGGTCTTAAAGTTCCCCGACTGGGAGTCATGGCTAATTTCCGGGCTTTACTTTTCCCATTCCATGTAAAAGAATAGCGTTCCTTGCTATCTTCTTTAAACTCTCCGAGTACTTCTTCAAGAGTTTCAAAATCAACTTTACCATCTGTTACAATTTCCGGGAATAGCTGCTTCAGCTTTTCTATGTTTTCAGCTACCAGATCTTTACTTTCCCCATCTTTTTCTGTCAGTGGTGGTATGGTGTCACTCATAATTGTTTTGCTATCTGCTTAAGTTGTTTTTCCAGTTCCTTAATATCCACATTCAACTTCACTTTTTCATTGAATGCTTCTTCTTTCTTTAATTTCACTTTAAGGGCTTCAATTTGCTCTTCCAAATCCCGGTGTTCATTCAGGGCTTTTATTCTTTGCTGCTTTTTACTTTGCTCGTCCAGCATTTCAAAATTACCGGTTACACTGGCGACTTTATAAGCAGTAAAAGCATCTATCCAGCCTTTATAGAATACCTTAAGGTTTAACCTTGGCTGTTTATCATAGGCTAATTGTTCTACAAAAGCCCGATCGGAATTTGCCTTTAAATTCTCATCAATCTGTTCGGTAACCCAATACTCTTCAATAGTAGCCGCCTGATTATCTGCCAAATTAAAGCGTTTATCAGCTACTGATAAGCGAACCCACTGTTTCCCCTTAAATACAATCATCATAGGGTATGGAATTGCCCGGTGTATTATATCTGTCAATCGGTTCACATGATGGTCATTCTCCAAGTCAACTTCAATCACCGCTATTTCATCATAATGAAAATGTTCTTCTTTCACCGGAAATATCAGTGTAACAGTTGGCTTTATAGAATATTTCCACCTTATATGATTAATATCTTTAGTAAACCACTTCTTATCGGTTACACTGAACTTTGCGTTCTCATAAAACAGTTTTTTATATACTGGCTTGTCCAGTCTGCACTTCTCCGGCAGTTTCAGATATGTATAGGGAAATTCATCCATTAAATCTGATCGGGTGATACAATGAGATAGCTTACCACTTCAAAATCATTCACCCCTTTAAAGGAATGTTTACTGATGGTAGTACCACCTCGGGTGAACAAACTCTCCACACCTTTTTCCTCTGCCTTCCCTGAAATGGACTTCACCGCCTTTTCTAAAAGTGCCTGATATTTTTCCATCCTTGTACCATCTTCAGTTTGCTTCATGAACGTTTTGAAAGCATCATTTTCGGAGGAAGTATTCCCAAGGCTAAGTAGTTTAAAGATGTCTAAGAGTTTTTTTGTCTTGGTAAATGGAATAGCCGCATTACCATCGGCATCCACATATGCGAGATAGTACGGAGCAATTGAATAATTTGGATCAATACTGATATTTGGATTATCCGATTTTAAACAAAAAAGTACACCTGCGGCAGAATTTTCTGTTATAAACTCGTCAGGATTTACACAAGCTCTACCACCAATTGGAAGCTTTGTAAGTTCTTCTTCGTGGTTTTTCAGGTATTCAGCCAAATCCATACGAAAGTCATTCAGTGTTAAATCAGTTATTGAAATTCCACTACCTAAATCCTCAAGATCGAGTACCTCATCCTGCAATTGCTCCATTTGCCTGCGACGATACTCTAAATCGTTCATGGTGGCAGAATCCTTATACTCAATTACATTTTCTTCCCCGGTTGCTGAAATATCCAAGAGCACCATTCTACCAGACACTCTGGCCTCCAGGTTAATGTACTCATCCAATTCAAGGTTTGGCCAAAAATTCACTAATTGAATCTTACTGTTAATTGACCCTAAGCGATCGACTCGTCCAAATCTTTGTATAATTCTGACTGGATTCCAGTGTATATCGTAGTTGACTACAAAATCACAATCCTGGAGATTTTGTCCTTCTGAAATACAATCGGTGGCAATTACAATATCAATTTCTTTTGTGGCCTCCTCATCAATTTTCATGCGCTCTTTTGAGATAGGAGAAAACCAGGTAATGATAGAAGCTAAATCGGTTCTAATACCGGGAAGGGTACATTTATTACCAGAATTACCACCCGTTACTAATGCAACATGAAGGCCCAATTCATCCTTAGCCCACTTTGAGATATCATCATATAAATATTCTGCTGTATCCGTAAAAGCAGTGAAGATCAGAGCCTTTTTATTACCGGCATTAATTGGGTTTTCAGCCTTTTCCCGAAGCAGCGTTTTTAGTTCTTTTAGTTTTGCGTCATTCTCTGTTTTAACAGAATTTGCTGTTCTGTAGAGCTTTAATAGCTTTTCCTCATCTTCCTGAAGTTCTTCTTTCCAGCGAATTAAATCCATGTCCTGAATTAGAACCTTAATTTTATTTCCAATCAGGAATGGCTCCATTGACTCGTCTTCCAGATCCACATCCTCAATGGACAATTCATCTATCTCATCTACACTATCAATTTTATCTATCAAATCCTGAACTTTTTCATGTAGCTTACCAAGTGTGGACGAAAATGATACTACGGAACTCTCTAATCTTTTAAGAAGATTCACTCGCATCAGATGTATCAGACTTTGCTCACGATCTACCTGTTTAAATACCGAACCCTGAGCAACTTGAGTATCATATTTTTGGGCATACTCGTCTCGTTTTTCCGGAAGCAAATATTTGAGGGGAGCATAAGCCGCTAAATTTAATTTCCTAATTTCTCTGTTTATCTCTTTAAGGGGAGGGAACTCATTCTTAAGATCAATATCAGGCTTCTTGTTGATTGGCTTCAATCTTTCCGGAAATGTCCCAAAATCTTCACCTTTGAAATACTTAGTAATGTGCTTTCTCGATCTTGCAATAGTGAGTAAATCAAGCAGTTTGAAATAATCAAAGTTCAGAGCATCTAATAGGGATTCGGTGGTTCGTTGCTCAGCTTCAAAATTCTGCCACTGATTGAATTTAGTTTGTGCCTTTTTGAGGGTTTGCTCAATGCTATGAATGCCTGACTCATATAATGCGTCGTCGCTGCCTTCAGTTATAAAAGCCACCTGATTCTTAAGGTCATTCATTCGGTTATTTACCGGGGTAGCCGAAAGCATTAATACTTTAGTCTTAACACCGCTTTTTATTATCTGGTGCATGAGCTTCCCGTAGCGGGTTACTCCATCTTTTTTTGGCGGATTATTTCTAAAGTTATGTGATTCATCAATTACAATTAAATCATAAGTGCCCCAATTCACAGTCTCCAGATTGATATCACCTGACATACCACCATCCCTGGTAAGATCGGTATGGTTCAATACATCATAATTAAAGCGATCTTCAGCGAATAAATTTCTTTTATCATTTAATGTATAAATAGTCCAGTTATCTCGGAGTTTCTTTGGAGCTAATACAAGAACTCGATCATTTCTCAACTCATAATACTTTATCACTGCAAGCGCCTCAAAGGTCTTTCCTAACCCTACACTATCCGCTATGATACATCCATTATGCTGCTCAATTTTACTAATGGCACTGATTACTCCGTCAATTTGAAATTTGTATAGTTTATTCCAAACCAGCGTGTTTTTTATGCCGGTACGAGTTTTCATAACCCGTTCCTCATCAATCAGATCTAATGAGTCCTTAAAAAGGTGATAGAGCGTTTGAAAGTATAATTTCTGAGGAGATCTTGGCTTGTAAATGCTTTTTAATGAGTCAGAAAGTAATTCCATTGCTTCTTTACCGGAACCAGTATTATTCCATATTTGCTGAAACCAATTATTAAGCCGAAGCACATTATCATCATCCTCAAATAAACTATTCATCTCATGGCCAGAAGAAGGGATAACCCCAAGGCCAGAACTTGTTAATGTTGATGAACCATTAATAACAGAATGTTCTCCCCCATCTTGAAACACCTCATAGTGGTTCGCATTTAGTGGGTCATAAGAACCTTTTACTTCTACTTTATCATTAAGCCATTCATCAAATTGCTTTGCCAAAGCTTGTACTGTAAGTTCATTTCGCAGCTCACGATCATTGACATCTCCGAGAATAGGAGGCAGGCCTTCAAGTTCCTCTGGAAACATATCTTTCAGAGAAATCAACAGCTTTACAGATTCAACCTGATTGAGCTCTTCACTAATAGCTGAATATCCAAACAAAGACAATTTTCTTGTTATGATATTCAGTTTGTCCCCTTTACCAATAGCTTTTTTTAAAGCATCAAGTACACGCCCGTTGTCTCTGTTGTCTAAAATCATTTATTAATTAACTTCTTTGCTAATTTATACTCCCGATCAAACGGCACCTTCTCTATCCGAAATAATAATTTGGCAATGCAATCGCTCAACTTACGTAATAATAGGTAAATACTATTTAGTCACATAAACTAATTCTCTTAATAGATAGTATATGGTACCTGTTTTTTGGTAATCGTTTCAAGTTATATCTACTCGAACAATTTCTATTGCATTTTTTTAATTCTTAGTGTGGAATATCCGAAATGTACTGTAATGTGCTCACCGAGTACGTGAATACCGCTTGGCTGACATCATGTCGTTATGAAACATCCATCAAATTTGTCATTAAGATAAAATGAAGCATTCATCACTTGTGATATTTTTTAATGCACTTATCAAATCTATAAAAGGTTCCGTGTATTCAAGGACCATACTCTTATGTAAATTTTTCGGATCCGGATACGCATTATTACCATATATCTTGATAGAATTATCCTCATAGAATATTTCAAAAGACCATTGTGTACCATCTAAAACATCAGATTCGTAATGCCTTGACCAGTTCCAAATCTCGATCCTATTTAAGATTTCCCGAAATTGTATCCATTGTTGCTCAGATGGATTAAAGACTTCTTCTTCCATAAATAAGTATGATAATCCACTGTAATATTTCAATTTATTTCGTTCCAGTTCAATTTTAAATGAGGGACCATCATAACCTCCAATTTCAAAAAGCAGTTTTTTTGGCACAATATTTAAGGAATTCTCTTGCATAGATATTTTCATTGGTTCAAACCGAATATGGTCATAAAAAACTAATTGTGTAGAATTTTTAGCTTCATTTTAGCAATTTCCTCATCCACATCTTCTTTTCTAACAACTAAATGCGCCGGTCTATTTGTCCGAAAGTTCTGAGCGATAGGTTTCGGGCTTAAAAGCGGCCGTACACAATCATAAAACATACTGCTTCGCATTCCGGTTTTCTCTTCTACATAGACCTGAGCCTGTTTTATTGTCATCACTTCCAGGTTTACCAGGTATTCGATATCAGTATTGTCTTTTTTTGTCATAATCATGGGTAGTTAGTTAGTTATTGATGTTAGGTGCTGCCTTAAATATTAAACCTGCTTTTCTTAAAAAGTCCGGTTTGTGTGGCTGTTGCTGTAATTTGTTTCAAAAAGGAAAAAACGACGTTTATTCTTATGGAATGGCCGTTTTTGTTGAAACAGTTGTGGAAACATTGCTGTTTCAAGTTGATTTTAGTTTTAATTGGATACAATAAATTCAGATACTTACGATCTTCGATTTTGAAACTTTCTTGAAACATGAATGTTACCATTACAGGAGTCAATGTTTCAGCCGGTTTCAAAGAAGTTTCAAGAAAATGTTTCATAAAAAGTGTGTTTATAATGATTTTAAGTTCGTTTTATACCTTTTGAAACATTGAAACAGAGATTTTCCAACTTTCACCGATCTCATATTACTGGTTAAAAAAATATGTCAGAATGGAGCTGACTCTTCATCAAGTGACTCTGTGTTTTTGGGTTGCAGGTCATCCTCTTCTTCGACAATTCCATTTTTCATCTTATAGGTTGTCCAGTCCGAGCTTCCAACCGGTCTGAACTTGTCCCAGTTAAAGGCATTTCTGAAAATTTCGATCTCTACCGCTTTAGGGATGGAATAGCCTCTTTGCCGGGTATAACCCATCGCAAATCCGGAGGCTGACTCGCCGATTGCCCAATTCACGACCTTTAGATCGCCATTTTTTCCTAAATCGCTCAAGTCTTTCAACTTCTCATCCACGATATCCTTTCTGACAAGGCTATCGGTTCCACGTTTTTCCTGTTCGTAGATATCCCAAACTGCTTTCGCCCAGAACTTCAACCGGCCGTCTTCCATCCAGTTAAAATGGACAGTGGTGATTTTCTGCGCCTGAATAAGCGTACCAATAGAGTCGATGTAATCGGAAAGCGGATCATGTCTTGCAGCAATTACCGCATTTCGAACGATTTCTTTACGTATAAAGCCAAAAAGCTTTTTATCAATTAGCCCATCAATGCGGTCATGTAGTTTCTCCTGGATCAGTGTTTTGAATGATTCATCATCACTCTTTTCCAGCTCCCGGAATTCCAGTTCTACGTTGCTAATCTCCCGTCTGTACTCCGGTTTTAGCCAATGGTACACGGTGAGCAGTGAAGCAAACTGACTAATTTGTCGATCCTGAAGAACCGCATTTGAATCTCGTTGAGCAATATCCTGCTTAACCGTATCTCGGAGGTAGGATCTCATTCTATCGAGATCCCAGACAAATAGCTTTCGGTCAACCAGGTAGTAGTTCTGCATGTAGGAGATCATCAAAAGCTGAAGGATCTCTTTATTTTGCATCAGCCATTTCACATGTTGCTCCGGCCCACGAATGCTCTTCTTGTACTCGTAAATCAATGACCGACTGAGCAGATGATCCGTGGCCGGTTTAAAGTTACTGCAAAACAGAGGCATGGTGCGCACCTCTTTGCGCTCCTTACCCCATTTATTCCCTTTTTTGATGTTGGTTGGCCGGGGTTTAAGTTCGAACCAGGAGTTCCAGGTCTGATCTTCAATCTTCGCCTGTTTCCCCGGTACCTGGGGAACGTGCTCATCGATCCACTGGGGGATCTGGGATTTCATTTCCAGGGCTTCATCCACCGAACGTGGCGGTGGCGTGTTCAAACTGTCCAGGTAATTAATTCCAAAGAAGTCCAGAATACGTTTTGCAACCTCACCTTTACCTACGTTTCCCTCTCCATACAGATACAAAAAGATGATATGCTTGAAGTGGCCATAGATTTCATCAAAGTAGATGTAGCTGAAGATGTAGGATAGAATGAGCTTTCCCCATTGATCAAACTCGCTATCTCCCCCAACCATTTTACAGAAGTGATACTCTACCTCTTTAAACTTCTCTTCGAAGCGTTCATCATCAAACAGCATCCGCATCGCTTTCTTGTAGTGCCCGGATGGATCGGCTACTCCTAACTCAAAGTGGGGGAGGTGTACAGCATCATCGGGTGGTTTAATGAACTTGTTATCACCAACGGGGAATGCGCCATCCTGAAGGGCAATTAACTGTAGTTGCTGGCCGGTTTTCTTGGGAAAGTTGATCAGAACATTTCCGGCCAGAAAGTATTTCTCATTTTCAAAGGTAATGAAGCCGTAGTGATCGTACTCCCGGACGATCCTTGGTTTGTAGTAATGGTTGACATGCGACCAGAAGCTGCGCATCTCCTCATTCCTCATGTTTTTCACTTCCAGAACATCCTTTTCCCAAACAGCTTTGGAAAACTCCTCAACGCTGTGGGTTTGACCGGGTTCAAACAGAAAGGGTTTGTAGATCGCTTCCTTAAACTTGAAGTATCGAATTCTGCCTTCATAGCTTCGATCCCAATCCTGGGTTTCAGAATTCCACTTCTCAATGATCGAGTCCAGGAGGATGTCAAATTCCGTTACTACGATATTGTCACTGCCTTTTCTTCGGAACCATCGGTAGGTTTCATAATCCCTGAAATACTCCAGGCTATCCTGCTCGGCCTTCCACTGATCTTTCCATCGTTCAAACTCCACCTCCAGACGAATCTCCGCTTCCTGAATAGTGGCATCGTTTTTATAAGCCACGTACTCTGCCAGAGTGATGTAATTTCCTTTAGAATCATGGCAGCGGCCTTCATCCAGGTTTATTTCCAGATCAAAGCCTCCATGAATGATATTTTCTGCATTCGATATGACGGTCTGGTTCTCGTAAATATGTTGAAAATCGTCATACTCTCTTTTGAGCAGCCACCGCCAAAAATCTGCGTTATATGTTTCTACCTGCATTCTTTCACCTCAGATTCTGGAGTCTTCTTATTCGAGTACTCAGTGATGTATACTGATCGAGTTAAAGCATCCGGAATTGTGGCCAGTAGTTTAATGATATCGCTATGGCTGGGTTGTACGAATTCAATCACATAATGTATCCAGTCCATAGATATTCCATCAGCTGGTACTGTTATAGTGAATCCAGCATCCAGAGCAGCTTTTATGCAATCCTGGCTACTTTCCCAGTTGGTATTACGAATAACCAATTCACATCGATCGGTGTACTTTCGTAATGCATTGGCCTGGTCTTTCTGAAGTGGCGGAGATACTTTTACTGTTGGTGTGTTTTTAAATATATCCGCTGGCGTATCATCACAAATCACGGTAACGCATCCGGCCTTTCGTATGTCTGACCGAACATCTTTAAGATTAGGAATGGGTTCCTTTCCTCTAAATCTCTGTTCGGCTTTACCAGAACTATCTTTTTCAATGGAAATATGAAACCGGTCAGCGAACTGGTAGATCACCTCATGAAACTCTTTACCTTCGATACGCATCAAAAAATCGATGGCATCACCACCAAGTCCGCATCCGAAGCATTTATAAATGCCTTTCTGATCGGATACGTGAAAGGAGGGTGTCTTTTCTTCATGGAATGGGCAGCAGCCTTTCATTCCGTTCCCGGATCGCTTCAGCTCAACATAGTCTGAAACGATACCGGTTATGTCATCACGGGAGAGATCCCGGATCTGATTGATTGCTTGTGTAAATGTCATAGTACAGGTACCCCGTAAATTTTCTTCATTTCGATAATCAGTTACTATTTATCGATTGTTGTGGTAGTTACGCAGTTCGAGTTGAGCCTTGGCTAAAATCTCTGCGGTAGTTTTAATATCCAGTGGTTCGGTAGGTGAGACGGTAGATGCAAACAGCTGGAGGTCTTCAGCTTCATATAAGATGGAAGCGATAAACCAAACCGTTGCCCTAATGTCATCCCGACCAATCGTGATATTCTTGTCTTTTGCAATAATGGTCATGCTATTGATGTTGCTCATTTTCCCCAACGCTCCAGTTCGGAAAAATGAATCAGGTACCGTCCGGTCGGTGATTTTTTGAATTTTGATATGTTTCCTTTTCCCACATAGTTAGTAACGGTTCTATGCTGAAGGTTGGCTCGGTCGGCAAATTCTTTTGTGTCTAACCATTCGGACTGTGGGATGGCATCGTGAACTAACCCTTTGACGTATTCAAGCTGACTTTCCAGACTATCTATGGCTTTAAATAGTTTTTGTTGTTTATCTGAGATCACGGGCTACCTCCATTTCTTGCCAAAATGAAGGGTTTTCCTTTCTACTGTCCGCAATGAAGTTTTTAATTGCGTCTCTTAACCAGGGTGTATTTTCGTGATGTTGGGCTACTCTTATGACTGCTGTATGGCTTACGCCACGAACCCCATTTGGCCTTACAACACTTTCTGCAAACTCTTTGAGCTGCATGTGATTCAGTGTTAGTGCAAGCTTTAGATCCCAATGGAGGTTGTGTTTTTTAATTGACATAAAATTCGTTAATTACATATGTTAGTTACATCCGTTTGAAAGCGGAGATGAAAATAATCGTAAATAAACAATTTTGCCACGTAAATATTCAGATATAAACGAAATAGCTCGCCGGATCATCGCTTTAAGCGCTCTTTACCCAACTAATCGAGCATTCTTAGATAAATGCGGAATTACGAATCATTCGTTAATAACCGATTTAAAGAAAAGAAGAATCAAAAATCCGGGTGCTGATATTCTGGTTAAGGTGGTAAAGGGATCGGGGTGCAGTGGATCCTGGTTGCTTACCGGACATGGTAATATGTTTGACAAAGCGACTACCTATATAGAAGAGGAGGTAGGGGTAAGCTATATCATGATAAAAGAAACTTCGAACCTCATCGATGAATTTGAAAAAAGAATTGAAAGCGACGACTGTGAACTTACTGATGATCTACAATTAAAAATTTCCAAGTTGATGGTTAAGATTCTTGAACGGCGAATGGCAAAAGAATTACAATAAACTTTTTTGAAGTACATAGAACAAAGTGCCTATATTCAAGAGCTAACAAATGTTAGCGAGTGGCAGTGATTGAAAATGATGACAGCAAACAAACGACATATCCCTTTTGGTGCCCATAACCGAACAATCGGAAAGGGTAAGAATTGCTTTGGTGTCCAAATTGGTGTCCATTTGTAATCACAAATCCCTGTGAGAGGGATAAAAACGCTGTTTATTACGTTGTAGGGCCCATAGCTCAGTTGGTCAGAGCAGTCGACTCATAATCGATTGGTCGCAGGTTCAAGTCCTGCCGGGCCCACTACTTTATTTTGGGAAATATTCAGGGCAAAAATGCCCTTTTACGCACTTCTGATCCCAAAAAAACCCTCAAAACTTACAGTTTGAAAGCGAGTGAAAGTGACTGGAAATGAGTCACTCGCTCACTTTTACTCCCATTTGTGGGGGCCATTTTTTGCTTGAATTCAGAACCCAAAAAAATGGCATATCTTAAAAAAGAGGAAAATACTATTACGCAAAGTGGCACACATCGATAGATGGGCAAAAAATGTCAACCCGGAAAGCTTTAGGCAACTAGACATAAAGACGTAGTTCAGTAGATGCTTAAAAAACTCCGTGAATTGGAGTTACTGGGTAAAATTGATCCGTTTGCACCCGGTTTTGATCCGAAGGAAGCATTAACGAGTTAGATTTTCTACCTTAAAACCCGAATATTTAAATAAAACCTTTCTTAAACC
The DNA here is from genome assembly GCF_003150675.1 of Rhodohalobacter mucosus. Lineage (NCBI taxonomy): Bacteria > Pseudomonadati > Balneolota > Balneolia > Balneolales > Balneolaceae > Rhodohalobacter > Rhodohalobacter mucosus. The sequence goes on from NZ_QGGB01000007.1 coordinate 70,282, forward strand.
CCGAAAGTTTAATATACTTTCAGTAAAAAGGCTTTTAATGCCCACTTTTTTAGAGTCATTACCGGAGGTATTCGTATCCAGTACTGAGATATCTTCCCAGGTATCTCAGGCGGTTGCGGAGGGCAAGCTTAAAAAGCTAGCTTCCAGGTTGTATACAAAGAACATGCAGGATGAACCTGAAGTGATTGTTCGAAGGCATTGGTACGATCTGCTGAAGGAGTATTATCCCGATGCACTGATTGCCGACAGAACCGCACTTGAGAACAGTCCGGCTAAGGATGGTTCGGTATTTATTGTTTCATCCAAAAAGAGGAATACAGAACTGCCCGGACTGATTTTAAATCCGCGTAAGGGGAGAGGACCGTTGGAGAGTGATCTGCCGTTTATCAATGATCTTTGGATTAGTTCGGAACCAAGGGCACTGCTGGAAAACATGCGTCCATCGCGTGCAAGGAAGGGAACCGTTAGCCGCACGCTATCACGAGAGGAGATGGAGGAGAAGCTGGATAAGTTAATACGTTTAAAGGGCGAGGATTACGTCAATCAGATCAGGGATAAAGCCAGGGAGATTGCTAAAGAGCTGGATATGAAGAAGGAATTTCAAAAACTGGATGACCTGATCGGTGCCTTGCAGGGGACAAGGTCAACAGAGCTAAAGTCAGACATTGCAAAAGCAAGAAAAGGAGACGAACCTTATGATCCGGATCGGGCTGAACTATTTCTTAAGTTGTTTGAGGATCTGAAAGCAACTGCACCCGGTTCAAGATCTGCGAAAAACCTATCTCAGCAGGAACGAATTAACCTCTCGTTCTTTGAAGCTTATTTCTCCAATTTTATAGAAGGGACAGAGTTTGAGGTTGAAGAAGCTGCTGATATCGTATTCCGAAATGCTATCCCAACCGAAAGACCGGAAGATGCGCATGATGTACTAGGCACTTATAGAGTGGTATCAAACTATCGTGAAATGAACCGGGTGCCTAAGGATTATGATGATTTCATTGAAATACTTAGATACCGTCATGCCGAAATATTGACCGCAAGAAAAGATAAAAATCCCGGCCAATTCAAGACGAAAGTGAACGTGGCCGGCAGCACACAATTTGTCCATCCCGATCTGGTAAAAGGTACCCTGCGCAAAGGATTTGAGATTTACCGTGCTTTGGAGTATTCCTTTCACAGGGCAGTATACATGATGTTTTTGGTGAGTGAGGTTCACCCATTTGCAGATGGCAATGGCCGGGTAGCCCGAATCATGATGAATGCAGAGCTGGTATCGGTTATGGATCAGAAGATCATCATACCCATAGTATATCGGAACAATTACATTGCTGCGTTAAAAACTCTGACCAATGATCGTCGTTCTGAACCTCTAATTCGGACTTTGGATTTTGGTCAAAAGTTTGCCCATTCAATAAATTGGAGTGATTACGAACATGTGCGAGGGCAGTTGGAGGAGTGTAATGCTTTTATGGATCCCAATGAGGCAGACAGGCAGGGGATTAGGTTGAGATTGCCGGTCTAATGACCCGTTTTGCTGATTATTCATTGAATCCAATTCCAACGCCATCCCAACTATGCGAACCCTCCCTCTGGAAGCAGTCCGTCGGACTGGGTGACCACCTACGACTATGACAGCCGGGGCCTTCTCACCGAGCGGGTATCCACCGACTCGGGAACTTCCCTGTACAGCTACGATTCGGCGGGGAACCTACGCTTCAGCCAGGATGCCAACCAGGCAGGGAGCAACGTGGCAAGCTACACCGGCTACGATTTTGCAAATCGTCCAACCGTTGAGGGAGTGACCGATATCGGGGCCACCACCTTTGCCATCAACTACGCCAAGGCTTCGTTGATCAAGAAAGCTTCGGAGTGCAGGCACTCTTTAGTATTTTTGTAACTGCGAGCACGAGATATTTATTCTTTCCAGCCATATCACATCTGTTTGATGGCTGATGGCGGGTAAGGAACTGCAAAACGAGAGATAAAAAGAGCCCTTGTTTGTTTAAAGAGGCGGTACGTCTAAATGATGACCGGTTCGGGGAATAGGGCGTACAGGGAATTAAAGAAATATTCGAATATTGGAAGAATATCTGCAACTCGAAGCTTGCATGGATTACTGGCACCAAGTGGTAACTACCCGGAACCGGAAGTGATCTCATACGGTTGAAGCCGGCAAAATGGCCGGTTATTCAAGACAGAAAGTAACCGGGAGTTGTAAACATAGAACTGAAAAAGACCTAAAGGGATAATAGATAACCTGCAAGACTAACGATGCTCCAAAACCATATAATTAGGAGTCTCATTGAAATAATTCTCCCAATTACCTGCATCTATGCACTAGTAAAAAATCTTATTTCCTGCGGACAGAACAGAATTTCGGGTGCAGATAAAAAAAAGGTAACTATTGGGACCATTATTCAATTAACCAATGATCCTGATGATCCTTTTTGTTTTTCATTTATTTCAAACGTGAGAACAGTTTTTAGACCATCACCTGTATTAAACATTTCAAGATCAGCTCCGAGTTGCATGCTTGAAATTTTGATAATTGTGATTCCCAATGTATTGGTTTCTTCAAAATTAAACTGTTCATCAACACCGACTCCATCGTCTTCTACACTCATGCTAAGTCTGTTGCCGACTTTTTTGAGGGAAACACTAATGCTTCCAGAAGAGCGACCACTAAAAGCATGCGTCAATGAATTGGATACCAATTCGTTTAGAATAAATCCACAGGAAATGGCTTGATTGATATTTAACACAAGAGGCTCTATCTCCAGATTGATATCAAGTTTCAAACCTGGACTCTTATATATTTGTTCGATTTCATCAATCATCTCTTCAACATATTCGCGAAATGGTATATTGGAAAATGTCTCCGACTCGTACAATTTTTCATGGATTTTCGCCATCGATTTTATCCGCAGCTGGTTAGCTCTGACCATTTCTTTAATTGATTCATCATCGGTGTGATAAAGGTTCATCTCAAGAAGGCCGGATATAATGGCTAAATTGTTTTTTACTCTGTGGTGTATTTCACCAAGCAATAACTCTTTTTCCTCAAGAGACTGCTGAATCTGTATATCCATTACTTTCCTCTCGGTAATATCATCCTGTATGGCTATAAAACCCAGCAGGTGACCATCATTATCCAGAATTGGGTTACTTGAAAAATCGATTGTAAGCAATTCACCTTCTTTTGTTTTGTTAATTACTTCACCCGTCATCACATCACCATCCAGGATCGTGTCCCAAAATTTCCTGTAAAACCTATCCTCCTGTTTTCCTGACTTTAAAATGCGAGGTGTTTTACCTGATAACTCCTTAAAAGTGTACCCATATACTTTTTCAAATGACGGATTTACATATTGAAAAAATCCGTCTTTGTCCGTAATAAAAATAATGTTCTTAGAGCGTTCAATCCCGAGCTTCAATTTTAAAAGATCTTTTTGATTCTTAAGGCGTTCAGTTACATCCGTTATGATGGAGTAGAGCAGGATTTTACCTTGTAACTCAATCATACCGCTAAACACCTCAACATCCCTGACACTACCATCTGATAGTCTGTGTTTAAACAGAAAATGGTTTCTCTTGGATGCTTTTGCTTTTTGCATTTCCTCCTGTATTTCATCAGGTGTCAGTGTGTTGATATCACTAATCTTCATTTTTTTTAACTCCTCAATAGACCAGCCATAATATTGTGTTGCGGCAGGATTGGCATCTACAATGAAACCTGTGTCAGGGTTGATGATCAGCATTACCTTATGCTTATTCTCAAAAATACTCCTATACCTTACTTCGCTTTTAATTAAATCCTCCCTTGCTGCATAACGGTCGGAAATGTCTTCAATCATGCCAATTCCACCTACAGGTTCTTTAGACGCATTCTGGATTGGATGAAAAATTGCATTCACTGGAACTGTCTTTCCGGATGTGACTGAAGTGTAGAATCCCTCGTGAGTGCTTTTATGTCCCTTCAAAGATTTTTTAACAGCTTTAACAATTTGTTTATCGGGTAAATCCAGGAGACACAGCCCAACTACTTTATCATGCTGAGATCCCAGCAAATCCAGCAAGCTATCATTGCAGGCGGTAATAATGCCAAATGAATCGTATGACACTATTCCCACAGGTGCTTTTTCAAAAATGTTCTTATAGAAATGGTAGTCTTTGCTTTGATCCGGAGTAAGAGCAGAAACTGATGATTTGACTCGATTCACCAATTCATTTATTTCTGATATTAAATCATCATTGTCTGATTTATTCGAAGTGAAAAGTGATTGAATACGATTCAAATCACTCAGAATTTGTTCATTTTTCATTTCTACTGCTCTCTGAGATGAGTGAATTAAATTAAAAATAAAGCATAATTCACAATTAACTACATCTACGTTACTTATCAAAGTAATCGCAATGTTATCACATTAACAATTCTGTTTAGTGTATTGATGTCTGTGTCGGAGCTGTGCCATCCTGTGCTGTTGGCCACACCAATTGATTGGGAGGAACTGAAGAGCAAAGACCTTCTATCTCATACTTATGCGGTGCAAAACAGTATATAAAGATCGTGCCACAAAGAGGATTTGTGAAAAAGAGATTTTCAGAGAGAGGTTAAATCGTTGTAGAAACCTGAGGCATTTAAATTTTTTCAGGAAGCAATTGCGGTCAACGTTGAGGATAGAGTTGGTCTGTCAATTGGCCGCACCTCATATTTTTATGCTTTGTATGGAATATAACCGTCTGTTTACAGGTGAAATTCATTTAATAAAAGCTCATCTTATGCAGGTCATTAATAACGCAATAAATTTGCCTGACCTGAATGGCTTTGCCCTGTAATAACCTTGTTTACAAGATTTTTATATCACTTGGACTTTTTCTGCTATTGGCAGGAACCATAAACGGTCAGTCTCATCGCCTGGTCAATACGCACAGCTGGCAGTATGAGTACATCCAGCGGCTTCAGGAGAGGGGACATCTGCTTCAGCTCAACCCCACGGATCTCCCATATACGGAAGGTGAAATACGGGAAGCGCTGCGCAGCGTTTCGCTGCAGGATCTAGGCGACAGGGAAAGGGAGTGGTACAATCTTTTGTCCGAACGCTTTGAAGCGCGACCGGTAAATATCGACAGCATGCGCGTGGGAGGTCTCTTTGAGGGTGGTGCCCGGCGAAGCAGCAGCGACCGGCTGAACGTGATCGATCCGTCCGGCGATGGTGAGATCATCCTGCCGCGCGGGAAATTGAACGGGTATATGGAGTGGAAAAACTGGATTGGTCAGGCAGGCGTAACCTTCGATTGGTTTTACGATATCGACCCGGATGGGCTGGATACCGCCGACCGCCTCTACATTCGCAGCGAGGAAACCTATCTTGGCTACAATGGGGAGAGGGTGGAATTTTATGTCGGGCGTTTTGACAATCACTGGAGCACCTATGGAAGGCAGGGGGCATTTCTGACCGACAATCCGCGGTCGTTTGATCAGATTCAGTTTAAGCTCGGATCGGAGAAACTCTCCTTCAGCACGCTTGTTGGCGAGCTGGATAATCTTAGATCTGATAGCACGTTCACGGGTCAACCTTCCCAGACAGGATCAATTTTAAGATACATTTATATGCACCGGCTCGATTGGAGCCCGTTTCCCAATCTAAAGCTGAGTTTTATCGAGGCTGAGCTTTACTATAGCCCGAATGCCGGTTTTTCGATCCGCAACCTTGTCCCACTGCACTTCATGTTTTTTGAAAGTGATAATTTGCCTAAGAATGTGGGTGCAAATTTTATATTGGGTGGGAGTGTCTGGTATCAAAGTGGAAAATCCACTTTTTATATTCAGGCGATGTTGGATGATCTGATTGTAGAAAATCGCAGTGAGCTGCGTGAGAACGATGAACTCATCCCGACTACCTACACAATCAACAGTTCATTGAAAGTGGCGGATATTGCGGACCGGTTTGACATGGGCCTGGAAGCGGACCTGGTGGGAGCTAATGCGTACCGGAGCAGACGGTTTCAGGATCAGTGGACTTATGCCCAGCGGGGACTGGCCACAAATTTCAGTGACTATGTTCGAACAAAAGCGTATCTGACGTTTTATCCGGAGTGGTCGTCCGGTCTGAAAATAGAACCTGCGGTTACGTTCTACTGGAAAGGCACCGAAGATCTCAGAGAGCTTCGGACCTCTGTCGGCCCCGATGGCAGCCAGATTCCCGGAATCCTGGCGGGTACTATTGAGCGTACTGTGCGTCCTTCATTAAATCTGCGCTACCAGCCTGCGGGAATGAAACTTTTTGGGGAAGAGAATGACGTTCGTTTCAACATGTGGCTGGATGCAGACATCGGTGTCAACTACGTGGAAAACGCCAATAACATTGAGGGAGACACAACCAGCCCTTTTATCGGGCTTTTACGCTTTTTTGGGCAGGTTACATTCTGAGTATACCCTGCTATTGCTTTGCTCAACCAGATATGTCTCATCACTTCCTTATACCTGCCTGTTTTCTTCAGCCCGCATGGTTGACTGCTGATTAAGGGGTAAGGATGATGATGGAACCATATTACCCGAAATCGGTTTTTGTCCAGGAAACCGCCATTTAAATAAATACTTCTTTGAGTCGAGAACAGATTATTACCCAAGAGATCTCTTTGAATGAAGCCTGGGAAAGGGTGATGGGATTGGTTTGTGAGGCCGCAGCAGGCGGATCTCACCCCTTCAGGTACGTGACACTGGCTACGGTGGATGAAGAAAAATCTCCGCAACAGCGAATGGTTGTGTTGCGGGACTTTGAGGATGCATCAATTTTCACAGTATACACGGATTGCCGGTCCGATAAGACCAGCCAGATAGCTCAAAATGACTCTGTAAGCCTTCTTTTTTATCATGGCGAGAAACGGCTTCAGTTGAGGGTTACGGGCAAGGCTGAGATCGTGAATACCGGCGAGGAGCATGCGCGCAGATGGAAGAATGATGCAAGTACAACTCCCGAACCCTATTCCTCAGTTGTACCGCCGGGTGAGGAAATTGAGCATCCAGAAGAGGCTTACGAATGGGACTTAGAGGGAGCACCAAACTTTTGTATTATAAAAATAAGGGCATTCCATATGGAATTTCTGCAGCTGGACGGTGTAAAGCATATCAGGGGGATGAAAAGAAATCTCTCGGACGGCAAAAAAACTGTCGGATGGATATCGCCATAGAACATTTATTCAGCGCACCGTATCAAACGCAAATTTGAAACCATAGGTTGTCTCTTATAAATGAATCTTATCTGAAGTATTCGAGTCAGTAAAAAACTTTCACAGAACACGTAAACAGTACAAAGGGGACAAATCATGGAATATCTGATAATTGCTTTAAAATTGATCGTTGGATTAAGCATTTTGAACGTTTGGCTCGTCCGGTCAAAAAAATCCACAGCCTGGAGGGGAGGTGATGCAAAGAATATTGAGGAGGAATTCAAAGCTTATGGCCTGCCGGTCTGGTTTATGTGGACGATCGGAACGCTGAAGGTGGTTCTGGCCATCCTGCTCATAGCCTCTATTTTCTACCCGCAGGTTGAGGCCGTTGCTGCGTACGGAATCGCATTTTTAATGCTGGGAGCCGTATCGATGCATATAAAAATCGGCGATCCCATCAAAAAATCGCTCCCTGCATTCACCTTCCTGGTACTATCCCTTGCAATAGCGCTGCTCTGAAGAGTAAGTTTGAGTTCAGGCAAAATTTATTTGAAGCCTCAAATTCCCCTCTTTCCCAAGGAGGGGCCGGGGGTGGTTCACTAGATTGAGTGAAAAGGCAGAAGGCAAAAGTGAAAAGGGTTTTTTAAGTTTAAAATAAGCTCTTAAGTTGTTAATAAATTTGGTAAATAGATTATTTAGAAATAGCTTTTTTGCCTTTTGCCTTTTGCCTTTTGCCTTTTGCCTTTTGCCTTTTGCCTTTTGCCTTTTGCCTTTTGCCTTTTGCCTTTTGCCTTTTGCCTTTTGCCTTTTGCCTTTTGCCTTTTGCCTTTTGCCTTACCTAAAAAAGTTTGTAAAACACAAAAGCAAGCCACCCGTTGATCAGCAGAAATAATATGGACGGCAGAGCCTGCAGAACACTGTCTTTGATCCTTATGCGAACGATCAAAGCCACGAACATCATGGCAGTTAATCCCGCGGCGGCGAACAGGCCGATTACTGTGTAAATGAACCCGGTTAACAGCCCAATGGATCCCAATATCTGCAATGTTCCGGTTACCTTTCGCTGCAAATCACTAAGGCCGAATCGCTTGAACTCTTCTATCATCATTTGAGAGCAGAGGGACTGAAAGCCGTAGATAATGAAAAAAACAGCATTAAGAACACATATAAATTGAAATACAGGGGTCAAGCTTCTTGAATTAGAGGGTGTAACCAATCAAATAGTTCTGCTATCTCATATAGGAGATATATTGGAAACAGAATTTCAGGGTTGATATAAGAGTATCCGCAGAAGCTTTAATTTGTCGGGTTCGTTCAGATTATTTATTAACCGTACCGCGGAACGTAAGTGAGTATCAGTCCTGAGGATTGGCTGAATTCATAAACTCTCTCCAGCTCTCTTCGATCAGCTCTCTGGAGGCATAAAAGTTCTCGTTGTGTCCTCCACGCAGCCGCACAAAACGCTTCGGTTCTCCGGCAGCCTCAAAAAGACGCTCGCTGTGATGGATGGGAATGATCTCATCCTGCGGACTGTGCATGATCATTACGGGCACACCCTGAAGCCGGCTCAGGTACTCCTCAGTCGGAAAGCTGTATTTGACGAGAGCAGAGGGTACAAAAGGGTAGACGTCTCCTGCCATCTTCCGCAGATTGGTAAAAGCCGAATCAAGCACCAGTCCGCCAGGTCTGATTTGCGTTGCTGCATAGGCAGCCACGGCCCCACCGAGCGATCGTCCGTTATGGAAGATATTTTCGGATTCATAGCCTTTCTCATCCATCAGCGCTTCAGTAAATGCAAGAATATCCCTGTAGAGCCCCTGCTCACTTGGACGACCCTCGCTTTTCCCATATCCCCGGTAGTCGTACATCAGCACGGCCGCACCGCTGTCGAGCAGGGTCCTGGCAATTTCGATCCGATAGCTGATATTGCCCGCATTGCCGTGAGAGAGTACGATCACCCTGTTTGTTTCCTCATTGGGAAAGTACCAGCCGTGGATTCGAACCCCGTCTTCGGTTTCCGTCCAGACATCCTCCGCTTTCAATCCTGCAGATTCCGGTGTTTGAAGCATTCCGGATGCCGGCATAAAGAGCAGGCGATCCTGAAACAGGTACATCAGGATCAGTAAAATGAAAAATCCCGCTGCAATGGCTGCTATGGTCGACATAATTGATTTCATGGAAATTTGTGGTGAAGAATAAGGAAAATCATGAATGGATGTTAATGTGAAGCTTCATTCCGAAAGGGGCAAGGTACATGGATCATGGCACAAGGTGAATAGGCGACAAGCTGCAAGCTTCAGGTTGCTCATTGGTTGAAGAGACAATACTTCGTCCATCACTCATCGTCTATCATCCATCCAATATCCTTCCAACAACCCCTCGATCTTAATCCGGGCGTTGATCAAAATCCGGCCTCGGGGTGAGAATGGATGCTTCATTCTACCCCGGGTTACACCCGGGGCTATTGAGGTTCAACGCCACCGGCGTTGGAGGTTAGAGACCTGTAGAGGCGGCGCAGGAAAGAGTACTTCATGAATTTGGGATTCTGATGCGCCGCTTCTGCAAAGCCCGCCACTTGTCATCCCGACTAAGTGAGCGTAGTGAACGCATGGAGGGATCTCCAAAAGTTTCAATAAGAGAATTCTTGCCACAACCCCCTCGATACAAATCCGGGCGTTGATCAAAATCAGGCCTCGGGGTTGGAATGGTCGCCTCACATTACCCCGGGTTTCACCCGGGGCTATTGAGATTCAACGCCTCCGGCGTTGGAGGTTAAGAGCCCTGTATTGGCGGCGCGGGAAAGAGTACTTCATGAATTTGGGATTCCGATGCGCCGTTTCTGCAAAGCCCGACTTTAGTCATCCCGACTAAGTGAGCGCAGTGAGTGCATGGAGGGATCTCCCAAAGTTTCATTAGGAGAATTCTTGCCACAACCCCCTCGGCACAAATCCGGGCATTGGAGAAAGCCACAAGCTGCAGGTTTGATAAGGCGGAAATCTGCTTATTCAGGAAACTTCAACCATCACTCATCGTACATCGTACATCGTCCATCATCCATCGTCCATCACATATCATTTTCCCAAGGCCTGATCAAGATCCTCCATCAAATCCTCCGGGTGTTCAAGGCCCACGCTGATGCGAATCAGCCTGGGGGGAGAGACCGAACCTTCGCCTTCGCTGCTTCCGCGGTGTTCCCATGTTGTTTCCACACCACCCAGGCTGGTGGCACGTTTGATAAGCTTCGACTTACCAACCGCTTTACGGGCATCCTCTCCATCCCCTCTGATAAAGAATGAAATCATACCCCCATATCCATTCATCTGCTTTTTCGCAGTTTCGTACTGAGGGTGCGATTCCAGGCCAGGGTAATAGACCTCTGAAACGTTTTTGTGACCGGATAAAAACTGTGCTATCTCTTCAGCATGCTCATTATGCCCTTTCATCCGGTAGGAAAGGGTGCGTGTGCTGCGGCTGAGGAGCCAGCAGTCGTGCGGCGAGGGCACGGCGCCGCCCATGCGCTGTGTGAAGCGTATCTGTTGAAAAAATTCATCGTTTTTTTTGCTCACTATGGCTCCGCCCAGAATGTCGCTATGGCCGCCAAAATATTTTGAGGTGGAGTGAAGAACCAGGTCGGCTCCGAGCTCAAGCGGAAGCTGATTCACCGGTGTGGGCCATGTATTGTCCACAATTACTTTGATATTGTTCTCATGGGCCAGACTGCTAAGCTCCCGGATATCCGTAATTCGCATAAGCGGATTTGAGGGGGTCTCGATCCAGATCAGCCTGGTTTCGGGTCGTATACGCTGTTTTACGGTTTCCTGGGTCATATGGATAAAATCGGCCTCCAGTCCCCAACGCATCATAATATTCTTGATCATTTTTCGGTTGCCGGCATAAATATCCTCTGGAACGATGATATGATTGCCCGGTTTCAGCGCTTGCAGGGTGGCCGTAGCCGCCGCAATACCCGATGAAAATGCAGCTCCCTCTTCACCGCCTTCAAGGGTGGCAATCAGATGCTCGAACTGCAGCCGGTTCGGGTTGCCTAATCGTGTGTAGTGAAGATCGCCTTCCCGGCGCCCTTCCGCGTCAATCTCAAAAATATTGCTTGGCGAAATGGGAGGGATAATCGCCTTGGAGGGATTCTCGATATCGAGTCCGGCGTGTATGGCAAGTGTTTCAAATCGCATAGTTCTGATAATTAGTTTATTGCCTATCTAAGTTTCTCGCAGATTATCGCAGATGAATTCGCTGATTTTCGCAGAGATTCTGCGTTTAACTGCGTCCTAATCTGCGTAACTCAGCGAGAACGTGAGTGGTAGAAGATGGAATTAAGCTGTTCGAAATCTAAGCTTTTTCACCAATCTTTACGACCGGTTTCATCACCACCTTCGTCTTGATGGAGCGGGTTATTAGACAGATCTCTTCTGCTTTTTCCAATAGCCGGTGCGCTTTCTTTTCTCTGTTTGGATCAGTTATGAGCAGCTCCGGTTCAATCAGGATATCACTCATCACAAACTTACCGTTTTCACGGCTCATCCTGCCCTTGCTCCTCACTGTCAGGCTCTCAAACGGAAATTTGGAGTACTCTGCTACGGCTGTGAACGAGGTGAAAAAGCAGCTGCTTACGGATGCCGTAAAAAGGTGCTCGGGAGACCAGATTCCTTCCACACCGCCCGGAAATTCGGGGGGAGTGGCAACCTCAATAACATCGTTAAGGGCGTCGGACTCCATTACTCCGATCCGTCCCTCTTTCCATTTAAGATCTACTTCAAAAATATGCTCTTCGTTTTCGCTACTCATGTTCGCTCAGTTTTTGCCGGATCACGGATTCCAGTTGTGCTGCAGGTACAACACCAGCCTGCTGCCAGAGAACCTGGCCGTTTTTAAAAAGGATCAGATTTGGAATGCCGCGTACCTGGTAGCGAATGGCAACATCCGGATTTTTTTCCGTATCAATTTTGATAATGTTCAGGTCATCACCCATTCGCTGCTTCAGCTCTTTAAGAATAGGAGGCATCATTCGGCAGGGAGCACACCAGTCTGCATAAAAATCAACCAGAACGGGGGTTTCGCCTTTGATTACCTCCGAAAAGCTTTTTGTTTTAATATCGGTACTCATAGTTAATAACTCTTTATTGTTTCCTTATAATTCAAATTTATTGCGATCCTCTCTGCTTAAATCAGAACCCGGAATGCGGCATTGACCCGCAATGCATCCGGTGCAGGTAACAGCCTGATAAAGCAAAAAGACGGAAATGATCCCGGATACGGGCGCGCTGTTTACAAGCCAGTTCATGGCAAACAAAAGGCCCAGAACAAGCGTAACCCATCTCATCGGATGCCAGCCAGAGGCGCGAAGTTTTGCAGATAATGAATTCATTTTACCTGTTTTTGATGAATAAAGGCAGGTTACAAAAAAACGGGACGCCGTGCATCAGGGATACCCTGATTATGTCAGAAGCGCATGCCTGTTACACTTTACAACGTGTATAAGAGCAAAATGTGCAGTCTGGCATAATGACGGAATCTGGCTCTGTCAGCTTCAGAGGGCGGGGAGAGAAGATGTATTGCAGAGTGTTCTGATGTTTAGAGATTCTTCAGGCTTGTGATGATTCAGCTTCACAACGCTCTTTCAGCGCCACGTTCATATTCTGAAAACCTGTTTTTGTTTTTTTCAGAATGCCCGGCATCAGACGTGGAAGTATTCCTGAAAACGTTTCACCATGTTTAAGACTGGTACTTCCGTTGGGAAGCGGGTTTAAAATAAAATAGTGCTCACCGTCAAAAAGCCCCTTGATGAAGAGTTTTCCTTTCCACCGGAATTCATGATGTGGTTCAGCCCGGAGCACGCGGGGTGTAAAATTCATCTCTTTTTCACCCGGAAGCTGAAGCGTGACCGAAAGGGTATGCCCCGGAGAAACGTCTCCCTCAATGGATTTCACAAACGGGTTCCACTCCGGGTAAGATTGAAAATCCATGAGCACATTCCAGACGTTTTGCAGCGGTGTGTGGATGTGAATAACAGTCTCAATTTTCTTCATGATAAAACAGCTTTACAGATAACACCCGGCTTCTGATACATTCCGGAAAGCGGGTATGCATGAATTTCACAATTGTTAGATGGATGGGAATCTTAAAACCCCTACGCGCTATACGAACAAATCGTTATAAAGTTGTGAAAATGTAAAAATTTATGAAAAAATTGCGCTCTTGATGTATTTCCTGGAAAGATTTTGGCATTCATCAGGTGCAACCGAAACGGTGAAAAGAACAACTATCCCGTTTTTCATGTATCAAAAAATAAAAAAAGCAGTATGCCATTTTAAAGGTGAAAAGCTATTTTTAAGCATATGTACACAACCTCAACCCAAACCGGATTGAATTAAGATGATCGTATATCTGAATGGAAAATTTTTAGAACAACAGAAAGCAGCCGTTTCGGTTGCGGACAGGGGCTTTATTTTTGGTGACGGTATATACGAGGTAATACGGGTGGTTGAAGGTAAGTTCATTATGGAGAATGAGCATTTGTCCCGTCTGGATGAGGGCCTGAACGGACTCCGAATCCGGCTTGATGAGGATATACGTACATCTATTCCGGAAATAGGCAGAGAGCTGCTCAAAAAAAACGGACATTTAACCGGTGAAGCGACCGTTTATCTTCAGGTTACCCGCGGTGCGGCCACTCCCAGAACCCATGAATTTCCAATAGATCCGGTCGAGCCGACTCTGTTTATGTCCACCAAACCATTTAAGCCTCATAAAAAACTTCACGAAATGGGAACCGATGCCATTACACTGCCTGATGTTCGGTGGATGAGGTGTAATCTGAAGACCATCAATTTACTTCCCAACACTCTGGCAAAGCAGGCTGCAAAGGATGCGGGAGTAAACAGCGCGGTAATGATTCGTGACGGCGTGATTACAGAAAGTCCGAATGCCAATATTTTCTGCGTGAAAAATGGTGTTCTTCATACCTTTCCTTCTTCAAATTACATTCTGAACGGCATTACCCGGAGAGCCGTGCTGAACATTGCATCACAGGAAGAGATCCCGCTGGTGCAGGAACCGGTGCGTTTGGAGGAGATCGCAATTATTGAAGAGCTTTTCTTTTCCGGAACCACTACTGATATCCAGCCTGTTACGGTAATTGACGGCAAACCGGTAGGGAATGGAAAACCGGGACCCGTAACCAGGAAAATCCAAAAAGCATACGGGAAGATGCTGTATTCCGGCAACCTTTCTGCATAAGGGTGCACTTCTTAAGCTGGTGCAATAGCCGAAATCACTGAATAAAAGGCTCTTTTAGGGGCTTTCCCTACGGTTACATCTTTGCTAATCATTATCCTCAATCGCACTTAGGGGTTTCCCTTATATAAGGTAATGGTTGGTTTGACTATTCTAAGATCAGAAAAAATAGTCAACGGAAACCGTAACCTCACAGCCATGGAAACCCTGAAGAGAAAAACCGAGAGCCAAAAACTGTATGAAACGAACCTGAATGAGAATGAGCTGGCTTACTTTGAAGCCATTATTCTGAGGAAACGAGAGGAGGCCGAGGAAGAGCTGGACTACCTGATGGGTTCTCTGGAAAATCAGAGACTGAACGATGATGATGACGCTTCTTCACTTTCGCACCACATGGGCGACCTGGGCAGTAAAGAGGAGAGCATGGATCTTACGTATCGTCTGATTGAGAGAAATAAAAAATTTATCGGAGAGCTGAATCGCGCACTTACCCGAATTGAGAATGGTACATATGGGATCTGCCGCGCAACCGGCAAGCCGATAGAGAAAGAACGACTGGAGTTTGCTCCTCATACAAGGTATAGCATTGCAGCAAAGAAAAGCGGGCTCGATAAAAAGCCGGTTACCGCATAAGTCAAAGCAGGCGTATCAGTAAAAAAACACCGAACTGTTTTCGGGAAATAAACGTGTAAATAAAAAAGCCGCTCTCGCGAATACGCGGAGCGGCTTTAAATGTATAAAAGCAGGTTTGTGCTTATTCGTACGTAAGGCTTCTTACGTCAACGGCACTTAACCCTTTAGGTGTTTCCTCTACGGAGAATTCAACTTCTTCACCGTCTTCAAGTCCCTGATTCGGTCCCAGATTTTCTACATTATTTCTGTGTACAAAGATGTCTTTTCCACCTTCGTTGGGTTCGATAAAGCCGAAGCCTTTTTCTGCATCGAACCATTTTACTTTGCCTTGTTGTGTCATTGTATTGTATTGGTATAATTAATTCACCCAGGAGAAGATTCAAAGAGTAAGAGTTGGGTTAACGCGTCCGTCCAAAGAAGTGCTTTACCAGGTGTCGTTATGTTTAACGTTCCCATTATACGTGTTTTAATAACCAATAGCTATTGAGGCGCCAAAGTTTCTGTAATAATCGATTAGCAGACATCTCCGCTATCCGGATCAATGTAGCATCCGTCGCCGCTCAGTGACCTTGACCACTCCAGCTCGCCGGCCAAATTTCTGAACCACTCCTCCATATCCTCTCCGGGCAGAATTTTCCGGTCTCCCTCCGTGATAAAACATGGATCGGCAGATTCGTCGGTTACCGTGCGGTAAGCCAGAACAAGATCACGTAACCGTTCTTCTATTCGATCGGCACGGTCGTCGGAAGATTTTCTGTGAAGTGTAATCATCAATACTGCCCGTAATTTTTTTCACGTAAAATTCGCGGTATGATATAAGATCTAACAATTTTCGCAGGTTTTATAAATAAAATCTTTTTTGACATAAAGACGTCTGACGGACTGCATCAGATTGAATTTGCACGTGAAAACCGGGTCGGAATACAGGGTTGAAATCCGGAGCACATCCGCTGATGAGCAGGTAGCGGCAATATATGTAAGTCCTTTCAGTCAGCTACATCCAGCCTTTAGCGACCCAACTTATATGAAAACAATATATTGGATGATATAGTTGCTGATTGCTGACAACGATCAACCGGCCGCAAACCACTAACAACCCAAGCTAACAAGCCACCGTTTTACCATGCTATTCCCGATCATTTCCCGTACATTTCAACCTTAATAAATCTATCGAAATACACCCTTACATTTCATTCAATGACCTATCTGGCTTTTGTCAGAAAAGAAAAGAGGCTCTTATCCTTTGCAGTCTCATTTACCTTTTTTTCAAGTTTCGGACAGACGTTTCTCATCTCCCTTTTTGTACCCTACATGCTTACAGCATTTAATCTGAGCAATGCGTCATTTGGTTCTCTCTACTCCGCGGCCACTCTTACCGGAGCATTTGCGCTGCCCTGGCTTGGTCAGCTGATCGACAGAATCCCCCTTCGTCAGTACAGTCTTTTTGTTGCTTTGGGCCTCTTTGCATCGGCACTGTTAATGGCTTTATCCTGGCATATATCCATTCTTTTTGCTGCATTGATAATGCTTCGTGTTACGGGCCAGGGGCTGAGCTCCCATACGGCACAAACCACCATGGCACGTTTCGATGACGGCAACAGAGGGAAAGCCCTCAGTATATCGGCTCTTGGATTCCCTTTGGGAGAAGCCGTCTTGCCTGCGTGTATCGCTTTTTTACTGGCCGCGATGCACTGGCAGTCTGTATGGATGCTGATAGCCGCTGTCATTGGTGTGTTCTTTATTCCGTTGATCTGGTTCCTTGTAAAACCGGGTACGCAGGTGGAAACCCCGGACGAAAGTGCAGCAGCAGATTTGAAGCCGCCGGGTACAGCTGAAAGCTATCGCGCCATTATTACAGATTCACGTATTTGGTTTATCATCCCGGCCATTTTGATGCCACCTTTCTGGGTAACGGGCCTGTTTCTGTATCAGGTGTCGGTGGCGGAAGATCTTGGATGGACAGCAGCACTGATTGCTTCTGCATTTATACCTTTTGCTGTTCTGCGAATTCTCAGCGGACTTATTTCAGGTCCTCTGATCGACCGTTTTTCTGCTAAATCTCTTTTTCCCTCTTTGCTTCTTCCCATGCTTGCGGGACTTACATTTCCTGTCTTTTTTAGCGGAAACTGGACCGTTTTTCTATACATGGCTCTTGTAGGGGCAACCCTGGGGTATAGCGGCACACTGAAATCTGCGCTATGGGCCGAGATGTATGGAACTCGCGTCATTGGAACAGTTCAAAGCCTGTTTGCATCCCTGTCCGTTTTCAGCACCGCGATGAGTCCGTTTATTGCCGGCTGGATGCTTGACAATGGATACACTCTCGATAACCTGTTTATGATAGCGCTCATCACCACGATGGTTTCGGTGCTGCTGTCACTTCGGATCTTGCCTGTATTTAATGGCAGAAACCGGAAAGTGTAGATGATGCAGTGAGAGTACGAAATAAGGAATGAACAAATAGTCTTCCCACAAACTCTCAAGCCGAACAGACTTAATTTTTGATCGCAGAATACCGGGCGGTACGGGCACGTTTTACAAAAATCTTTCGTTAAAATGCAAAACCCATACTTCAGAGTAAGACATACGATGAAACTTACAGTCATTATATCCATTATTTTATCGCTCACAGCTATGAACCAAACTTCACCGGACAAAGAGATCAACAATACAGTTGAAAATGAGAATGAATATAAAACGGCTGTTTTGGGTGCAGGTTGTTTCTGGTGTGTGGAAGCGATCTATCAGCGCGTTAACGGGGTCGTAGCCGTTGAATCAGGATATGCAGGAGGCCATGTTGAAAATCCGACCTATAATCAGGTAGTGAGCGGCAAAACAGGACATGCAGAAGTGGCAAAGGTTACGTTCGATCCGGAAGAGATTACCTTCGAGGAGATACTTGAAGTTTTCTGGCACACCCATAATCCCACAACGCTGAATCGTCAGGGTGCTGACGTGGGCACACAGTATCGATCCGCAATTTTTTACAACTCGCTCGAGCAGAAGCAGATTGCTGAGGAGTCGCTCAAGAAAACAGACGCATCCGGTCTTTGGGAGGATCCCATAGTTACGGAGATAACCCCGCTCAGCAACTACAGTGTAGCGGAAAATTATCACCAAAACTATTTTAACAATAATCCGAATGCCGGCTACTGCTCTGTTGTCATTGCACCCAAAGTGGCAAAATTCAAAAAAGACTTTCCTCACCTGTGGCAGGAGTCTCTGGAATGAGGCGGATTATGAATGTATGAGGGGATATGAGAAATACTCATTATGTTACAGCTCAATATTACCAAACACCACTAAACTAACTGACTATGATTAAATACAGCTTTTCACTATTGATTGGTGCCATTCTGATGATATTAACAACGGCGGATCTTTCTGCGCAGGAGCGCCAGACTGAAAGGGTGATGGTAAGCCCGAATGCGTCTGTTTCCCAGACAATCGGCCTGACCGACATACTGGTAACCTATGGACGTCCTGCTGTCAGAGATCGTGAAATTTTTGGCGGATTGGTTCCCTTTGGAGAAGTGTGGAGAACCGGAGCTAATGAGTCTACCGTTGTTGTATTCCCAGAAGACGTTCGCGTTCAGGACGAAATGGTGCCTGCAGGAACCTACTCGCTTTATACGATACCGGGTGAGGATGAGTGGACCGTTATATTTAACAACTTGATCTCATGGGGCACCCAATACGATGAAGCTGAAGACTTTCTTCGCGTCATGGCCTCTCCTGAAGATAGCCACTACGTAGAGCAGATGATGATCTACTTCGAGAACGTTTCTGCCGAAGCAGGCGATCTGGTAATTCACTGGGCCAACACCAAGGTGCCCGTAACCGTAGAGCCCGTTGCCGAATTGCCTGACAACTGATTCCCTGAATCTGATACTTAATTTCTGAATGTTAAAAAGCCCCGAATTTTTTCGGGGCTTTTTTTTATGCCAGGATAGTTTGTTTTATATGCGCAAACTGCTTCCGCATTTCAGTACTCTACTATACTTCAGAAAGCAATCTCCAGGTTAAAGAGTACATTTCTGCCGGCCTGCGGATAATAGTAGTTGAAAAACTGCTCCTCACCTCCGGCTATCCACCCGAACGTGTACCCGTTGGAGACATAGTTGCTGTTTAACAGGTTATTGAACTGTAGCGATGCTGTAAGGCTGCTCAGATAGGGAATATCGCTGAATCCATAATTCAGTATAAGATCATTAACCCAGTAGGGATCGATAGAACGATCACGGTTTTCGGTATTGTCAAGGTACTGACGGGATACATAGCGTGAGTTCCACTCTGCTTCGAATGATCCGCGGTTGAAAGTAAGCACCGAACCTGAAATTACGGAAGGTGAGAATGCGATATCTACATCCCGAAAAATCCGGGATTGCTGGCCGCCCTGATCAAAATCATCCAGAAAACGCTCATACTCATCTATTTTATTCCGGCTCAGGGTGAGATTACCGTCCCATCTCAAATCAGAACTGATTCGGAGTCCTGCCTGGAGCTCAATGCCGGCCCGGTAGCTGTCAGGAACGTTTTCACGAACGTATCCGCCAACGTCGTTAACGGCACCGGTTAAAATGAGCTGATCCCTGTACTGCATGTAGTAAAGATTGACAGCTGCTGAAAATCGGCTGAATGTTCCGTTATACCCAAGCTCATAGTCTATCATGCGCTCCGGATCAGGCCGGCTTTCAATACTGGTGTCGACATAATCGCGGCGGGTTGGCTCTTTTCCACCCACGCTAACCGAGGCGAATGCGCGATGCCCGTCAGCAAGGCGGTATACTATACCGGCTTTGGGATTGAAAAAGGGCAAATTATCTTTCTGAGTCACATCCGTTATATCTCCGGTATTGTCATCAACCCTAAGTCCCACAAAACGGTAGGTAACCAGCCGGTACTGTAAATCACCATATACATTCAGGCTCGGATTGAGGTAGTAGTTCAGCTTTGCATAGGCATTGAAATCGGTTTTGAAACCGTTATTGTCGTAGTACCGGTCTCCAATATCGCTGTTACCTGCAAAACGCGCCCAGATTACCTCACCGAAATGATCGCCGTCATATTCATTATAGCCTCCGCCCAATGTCAGGTCCCACGCCTGGGTTTGCTCTATATTTGTTGATGCCACCACACCGTAGAAGTGGTTATCGAGCCAGCGCCTGCGCACAATATCACTCTCCATTACCGTTTCACCGCCAACCGTAACCGGTGCGATACCGTATGTATCCAGGTCATCATTTCTCCGGAACTGCTCAAAATATCCGCGTCCATAGGTATAATGGAGTGATGCGTTGCTCACCCAGCTGTCGTTGTGCATGAAAGAATAGTGCAGCTGATAATGATCCTGCTGGTAGTTATCTACCTGGTTTTCATATCGAAATTCATTGAATCGCCTGTTCCCCAGATTATTGCGCCAATGCTGCGCATCCTCTTCGCTCAGAAATAGGTTGGATATGTAGGATTCGAGCTGTGCGGCGTTGCCGGTCAGAATCGGCTCGGGTACTCCGTTCCAGGCCTGGTAGGTAACCTCACGTCCGGAAAATACGTCCGCTTTCAGCAGGCTTCGGTTACCGTGTCTCGCGGCTGAAAGATAGAAAGAGCGCAAATCAGAAGAAGCCCGGTCGATATATCCGTCGGATTCGATTTTTGACAGCCTGCCTTCAACCTGCCATCCGTTGTCGAGCAGACCGGACCCAAGCTGAACATTGGCTTTCCGGGTCCCGAAAGATCCCGTGCCGGTTGTAACCCGTCCATATGGAGTATTGTTAAGCAATGCAGTCTGCAGGTTAAGTGTTGCGCCGAATGCCCCGGCACCGTGAGTGGAAGTTCCAACACCCCGCTGGATCTGGATATTTTGCGTGGACGATGCCAGGTCCGGCAGGTTTACCCAGAATACTCCATGCGATTCGGAGTCGTTTAGCGGAATGCCGTTGATGGTTACATTGATTCGTCCCGGATCCACCCCGCGTATGCGGATACCCGTATAGCCGATACCAGCTCCTGCATCGGATGTAGAAACCACGGACGGTGTATTGTTGATGATATAGGGGATATCCTGCCCCAGATTCCGGCTTTCAATCTCCCCACGGTTTACATTTTGATAGGCTATCGGTGTGGAATCGTCTACGCGAAGCGCACTTACGAATACCTCACCGCTGAGTACGGTAGTCGGATCAAGCCGAACAGTAAGCAAGCTTCCTCGCTCAATCTCTTCTATAGGGATGATTTCATCGCTGAAACCAACATATGATATAGTGAGAGACCCCGTATTGGATTCAGGAGTTATGGAAAAGCGGCCATCCCGTCCGGTTGACGTTCCGTTTGACGTTCCGGTTTCCAAAATGGTGGCGCCCGCAAGAGGATTGTCGTTTTCTGCATTCAGAACCCGCCCCCGGATGGATTGAGCGAGTATATCAGGAATAATCAGAACCGCAAGGAGCAGTGAAAGGGTAAGATGTAGTATTGACTTTAAAAACATGATGCCTCCATCAATTTAAAATACGATTGAAGGAGGGGGACAGCGCGGTTTCAGATAAGATTCTGAAACTGCTGCAGATCGAATCGGTTTCCCTACGCCGGCATGACCCGGTTCAGGTTCACAGGGTATGATCTCAGTTCCGGTTTGCTCCGGAACACCCCCAACCTTGTTCAGTTGAATCGGAAAAATAGGCGTTAGCTGACCTTTTTTCAAATAGGTTGAAACAGAAACCGGCTCCTTTGCAAAGTTGCTGAAAATTCAGGCAAATATTTTCTACTTTCATCTGACTTGATACATGCGTGGTACCGGCCCGTAACCAGAATAATTCATCAGGCAAAACTGAAATTAAAGATTCGTCCCGGAATGATGAGAATTGTGAATGGCACTCAGTTCAGTGCGTATGGAAATCCCATTCAGGTTTTCCTCCTGCTTTTAGTGACTGTTATCTCCGCATGCTCAACTGTAAACAGTGAAAGGGAAACGGAGGAATTCCTTAGGGAGCATATTGAATGGCTATCAGGCGAAGAAAGGGCAGGGAGGCT
Source organism: Rhodohalobacter mucosus (assembly GCF_003150675.1). Taxonomy (NCBI): domain Bacteria; kingdom Pseudomonadati; phylum Balneolota; class Balneolia; order Balneolales; family Balneolaceae; genus Rhodohalobacter; species Rhodohalobacter mucosus. The sequence goes on from NZ_QGGB01000007.1 coordinate 92,362, forward strand.
TGCAGGCAGTGCAGAGGAGGCTGCAACAGCCAACTACCTGGAAAATATTTTTCTGCAATTCGGGTTGGAGCCGGCTGGAGATGAGGACACATATGTTCAGCAATTTGTTCTCAGCGGCCCGATGCCTGAGGCAATGGGAGTGGAAAACTATCAGTCCAGAAACGTCCTCGGATTGATCAGGGGCACTGAATTTCAAAATCAGTATATCATTGTAGGAGCTCATTACGATGGTCAGGGGAACGGCGGAATGATCTCAATGAATCACGGAGGGGAACCGTCAATTCATTATTCAGCCGATGACAATGCTTCCGGTACAAGCGGACTTCTTTTGCTGGCCAAAAGATTTGCGGAAAATCCTGCCCGCCGCTCTGTTCTTTTTGCAGCTTTTTCGGGCGAGGAGCTGGGATTGATCGGATCTCGCCATATGGCAGACCACCTGGAAATGCCGCGCGACTCCTTATTGGCAATGATCAATCTCGATATGATCGGGAGGCTGGATGGATCCGGTGTAACTATTTTTGGAACAGGTACAAGTTCTGCCTGGAGTTCGATACTCCGGAAAACACCCGTTCCCGACTCTCTAACGATCGTTTCAGCGCCGTCGGGCACCGGTGCAAGCGACCATACGTCATTTTATGATATCAATATTCCCGTACTGCATTACTTTTCCGGAATACATGACCAGTATCACAGGGAATCGGACACTGCAGAGCTGATCGACTACACAGGGATGATGATGATTCTGGATCATGCGGAGGGTGTGGTCCGCAACCTTGCAGAATACAGTCCTGAAGAGGTTACTTTTACTGAAACAGCTGGTGGTCGTCCTGAAGGCATGCCGTCGGGTACTGTTACGCTGGGCGTTTTTCCCGATTACACATGGTCAGGTAACGGCTTCCGGTTAGACGGAGTGAATAAGGGCAGTGTCGCCGAACGGGGAGGGATAGAGCCGGGCGATGTAATTATCCGAATGGATGACATGGAAATCACCGATATTTATGATTATATGGAGGCACTTGCAGAGTTTAGCATCGGACAGAGTGTGGATGTGATTGTAAACAGAAACGGTGAAACAGTTGAACTCCGGATTACATTTTAATCACCTTATTTATCAAAATCGTATGAAAAATCTGATCAGTTCTTCAATTATTCTCGCGCTTATTATAACAGGAACAGCCTGCTCAGGAAGTTCAGATACAGGGCTTGCAGACGTACCCGAAGGTGCTCAGGCCGTTTCACTTCTTGGAGAACCGCTTTACAAGCCTGAGCTTCCGGACGAAGTGTACACTACATACACAGAAAATTTTGAAGAGGCACTGACCGGATACAGAACTGATCCGGAAAACGCAGAGTCAATCATCTGGCTTGGAAGGCGTACGGCTTATCTTGGCGAGTATCGCGAAGCAGTGAAAATTTTTACGGAAGGAGTATTCAAGCATCCGGAAGACCCGCGTTTTTATCGCCATCGCGGCCATCGTTACATAACCCTGCGTCAGTTTGATGAAGCCATTCAGGATCTGGAGCGTGCGGCGGAGCTGATGCGAAGCGGACCCGATATGGTAGAACCGGACGGATTGCCGAACGCCTTGAATAAACCCGTGAGCACCCTTAAATCAAACGTCTGGTATCATCTGGGGCTTGCATACTACCTGAAGGGGGAGTACAGGAACGCCGCAGATGCCTATGAGAATGCCTTTGAACTCGATCTGACGGATGACATGCGTATAGCAACTCTCTATTGGTACTACTCGGCACTGAAGCGAATGGGTATGGATGAGGAAGCAGGTATCGCAGTGGCGGGAGTTAATCCGGACATTGAACTGATCGAAAATGACGTCTATCTGAACCTGATTCTGGTATTTGATGGTATTTTCGATGCCGACCACCTGATGGAAACGGCAGACGATGCCGTTCAAAATGCGGCACTGGCATATGGCCTTGGCAACTGGCACTATATGAACGGACGCCGGGCGAGAGCGTTTGAGATATGGAACAATATCCTTGAACTGCCTAACTGGGCAGCTTTTGGCTATATCGCTGCTGAATCAGAACTGGTGAGGGAAAGATAGTATTTGGTCTTGAGTCTTGAGTAGTGAGAGGGGATGATGACTGGTGATTTCCATGTCTCACGTTTAACGTCTCCCGCCTCAAGACTAAAAGTTACGCTTCCGCCACTTCATCCAGTTTCACGCCTACCAGGCGGCTCACGCCGGTTTCAGGCATGGTAACACCGTACATCATCTCCGCTTTCGACATGGTCTTTTTGTTGTGAGTAATGATGATAAACTGTGTGTCTTCACTGAATTTGCGAATCATAGCAGCAAACCGCTCAATATTGGCGTCATCCAGCGGAGCATCAACTTCATCGAGAACGCAGAAGGGGGAAGGTTTCACAAGGTAGATGGCAAAGAGGAGCGCAATGGCAGTCAGGGTTTTTTCACCGCCGGAGAGCTGATTGATGCTGGACGGCCTTTTTCCCTTGGGATTTGCGCGAATATCTATTTTGGCTTCAAGCGGATCCTGATCCTCTCCTTCGTCACGTATCATGAGGTCGCAGAAATCGTCCTCATGAAAAAGCGTATTGAAGACTGTTTTAAAGTTGTTACGTATTTTCTCAAATGTTTCGTTGAACCGTTCGGTGGCTGTACTGTTAATCTCATCGATTGTTTCCCGCATTTCCGCTTCAGCTTTTTGAAGGTCATCGATCTGCTCTTCATAGAAAGAGAGTCTCTCTTTCTCCTCACGGAATTCGTCTATAGCAAGCGGATTTACATCACCGATCTTATTCAGTTTTTGCCGCAGCCACCCGATGCGGGCTTTCGCCTCTTCCGGAGTGGTTTCGTCGGGCAGTTGTTCGGTTACCTGATCCATCAGAATGCCATATGTTTCCCAGATGTGGTCGGAATGAGACTGAGCCTGCAATTCAAACTTTTCCCGGGCCATACTTAAGTGATGAACCAGCTCCAGATTAACCTCTTTCCTTCGGCGAAGCTCCTTGAGCTCCTTCTCGATCTCATTGATGGCGCCCCTCTGCCTGCTGCTGGCCTCTTCTGCTTCAGCCAGTTTCTGATCCGCTTCCGATTTTTGTGAACGGCTGCCTTCAAGCTGCTTTTCGGTCTGCTCAATCACCTCTTTGAAGGTCTCAATTTTATTCCGGCTTTCACTCTGAAGCTCCTTTCTGGAGGCAAGCCGCGTCTTCATGCTGCTGATTCCATTTTCAGCTCGTTCCAGGTCTTTCTCCAGGTTATCAGCCTTGTTTTTGACATCCTGATGTTTCAGCTGTGCGTCATTGTACCGGTTTTGTGCAATGGCGCGTTCCTCCTCAAGCTTTCTGAGAATCTCTTTTTTCTCTTCCTGAAGGCCACTCAGCTCAGTAATCTTCTGCTGCAGTTCTTTTTGCCGGGGATGAAGAGTGTCGAGTTCTTCTCTTGCTGTATCCTGGTTGGAGAGAAGACGCACTTTCCGGCTATTGAGTTCCTGAATATTTTTTTCATAAACCTGAATGGAAGATTGGTAACGGCTTGATTGCTGCTCAGCCTCACGCGATCTCTGCTGAATTTGCCTTATGCTCGCCCGTATGGAATCCAGATTGTGTGAGTCTATTTCCTCATTCAGTTTTTGAAGCTCATTTTCACGCTGGGTAATGGATTTTTCGTATCGGTTTGATTCCGTATTCAGTTTCTCAACTTTATCCTTCAGCGCCAGGCGTATTCCGGCTTGCTTATGGTTGCTTCCGCTTTTCAGGAAACGGGAAGCGGTGAGAAGATCTCCGTCGCGGGTTACGGCAGAGGTGGCCTCATCTTTTTCCAGTATGCTCACCGCATTTTCAAGGTCATCCACCAGCAGGGTGGACCCAAGCAGCAGTTGAACAACCGGTGCGTAGGAGCTATCGGAACCAACATGCCGGGCAATGGATTTTTCATGAACCGAATAGCTCTTTTTCAGTTCAGAAAGAGGAATGAACGTAGCTTTGCCTTTGCCATTCTCTTTCAGAATACGTGATGCCTTAAGGGCATCGCCCATATTTTTTACTATCACAAAGTGAATTGATTCGCCCAGCGCAGTTTCAAGAGCCGATGCAAGCTCCTCTTTTGTATTCAGCAAATCCCCAACCGTACTGAGAAGCGCAAATTGGTCACCATGTTCTTTTTGGAGAAAACTAATGGATGAGGGCAGTCCCGCACCAGACTCTGCAAGATTGCCAAGAAGGGAAATTTCAGATTCCACTGCATCCTTCCTGCTTTTAAGCGATCTAATTTCATCCCGCAGCGTCTCCCGTTTCTCCTCCAGGTTTTGACGGATACGGGATGATTCTTCAAGCCTTTTTTCCTCCGACTTCAGCTCTGAGTCTATAGAATCAAGTTTTTCACGTGTGAGGCTAAGCTCGCCTTTTGCATTTTCAATCTCGTCTTTAAGATCTCGGATGTCACCGTCTATTCTGAGCTGATCATCTTCAGTATTTTCAAGCCTGGATTCAATTTTAATTCTGTCGGATTGCAGCCCGGATAGTTTTCGGCTAAGATCGCTGATCTCAATTTCCAGTTCATAGAGTTCATGACGCACTTTTGTAAACTGCTGCTGGACATCAGCAAATTTCTCTTTCGACTCTTTGAGGCTCAGGGCAGAGCGTTCACGTTCGTCCGAAAAGTTTTCCAGCTTGCTGATGCTTTGCTCGCGAAGCTGTTCAAGCTCGGCCAGATCTTTGCCGCCCTGTTCAATATCGGATTGATGCTGCCTGATCACCCCCTCCTCATTTACAATCTTTTCACGGGTAATTTTGAGGTTGGTCTCCATTTCGCGAATGGATGAGTGCAGCTGACTCACCCTGCGCTGCGCTTCCGCCTGATGCCGCTCTTTCTCAATCAGTAAGGTTCTGGCTTTTTCCTCACTTTCTTCAAGTTCCTCCACGCGTGAACCGATCTCTTTCTTTTCCTTTTCCGCGTTGGATATCCGTGTCTGCAGCGGTTCCAGCTCTTCGCGGATCGTGCTTAGTTCATGAAGTGTGTAAGCTTTATCCAGATGCTCCAGCTCAGTTTTATACTTTTTGGCTTTACCCGCTTTTTCTGCCTGTAATTCGAGCGAGCGGGTCTTTTTCCGAACTTCGATCAGAATATCTTCAAGTCTTTGCAGATCCTTCAGAGTGTCATCGAGTTTCCTTATCGTCTGCCTGCGCTTCTCCTTATATCGTGTAACGCCTGCTGCCTCTTCAAAAAGCCGCCTTCTGTCATTGTTTCTGTCATTCAGGATCTCCTCAACCATTTTCAGCTCAATTACCGAATAAGCATCCGAACTCATTCCAGTGTCCATGAAGAGATCCATGATGTCTTTGAGCCGGCAGGGTGTGTTGTTAATGAGATACTCACTGTCGCCAGAACGGTAAAGTCTGCGTGTGATCGTGAGCTCACTGTACTCCACAGGCAGTATACCCTTATCGTTCACAAATGTCAGGGACACGTCAGCCATTCCCAATGCCTTCTTTTTGGCGGTACCGTTAAAAATGACATTGCTCATGGCGCTGGAACGCAGCAGGGTAGGACGCTGCTCACCAAGTACCCACCGGAGGGCATCTACAATATTGGATTTTCCACAGCCATTTGGCCCAACGATTGCGGTGATTCCGCTGTCGAACTTTACATGTGTCTTGTGGGCAAAACTTTTAAAGCCGTGTAATTGTAGATCGGAAATATACATGCATGCAAAAATAACAAAAGGAAATCCGGAAAGGAAGCTTCGAAAAGAGAATAGTTATGCGTTTTCTTCTGAAGCACTCACGGCTGCATTGATGCAGCGTGCGTGACACTCTGCAGAGACAAATCCGTAGAAATGTATCCGTTCACAAATAACGGATAACAACCCTATACCGTCATAATTTCCGATTCCTTTACTTCGAGCATATCATCCACCAGCTTGATATACTTGTCGGTGAGATTCTGAACGGTATCTTCCGCTTCGAAACGACTGTCTTCGGGAAGCGACTCCTCCTGCACGGTTTTCTTGATTTCGTCGTTCGCGTCACGGCGTGAATTACGAATACTGATACGGGCTTTTTCAGCCACTTCCTTGGCATGTTTTACAAGCTCTACACGTCTCTCTTCCGAAAGCATGGGAAGCGGTATTCGGATCAGCGAACCATCGTTGTTCGGATTGAGGCCGAGTCCGGATGCCATAATGGCTTTTTCAATGTCTTCCATAGTTGATTTATCGAACGGCTGCACGACCAAAAGCCGTGCTTCCGGTGCAGAGACGGAAGCAAGCTGGTTCAGCGGAGTCTGCGATCCATAGTAGTTCACTTTAATACCGTCAAGAAGGGTAGGGCTTGCCTTACCGGCTCGGATATGGGAGAATTCTTTCTTGCAGAAAGAAGCAGCTTCTTTCATGTTCTCTTCGGCACTGTCGATAATCAGTTCTAGTTCTTCAGATATCATGTCTCAGTAGATAAATTTCAGAAGATTTGGCTGTTGATATAGGCGTACAGGTAACGGTAGGGAGAAGTTACTAAAATGCTTATTGATCCCAAACTACCGTAGATCCGATCGACTGATTTTCGCAGACTACCTTTTTCAGATTGCCTTTTATATTCATGTTAAAAACAATGATCGGTGTCTTGTTATCTCGACAAAGAGTAAATGCGGTCAGATCCATGACATTCAGCCGTTTGTTTAGTACTTCATCACCGGTAATGGTATCAAATTTCACGGCGTCCTTATTTTTTTCGGGATCCGAATCATAGATTCCATCCACGCGGGTGCCTTTGAGTATTACATCGGCTTCGATTTCTATGGCCCGAAGGGAGGCTGCGGTGTCTGTGGTAAAATAGGGGTTTCCGGTTCCGGCTCCGAACATAACAACCCTGCCTTTCTCCAGGTGGCGGATGGCGCGACGGCGGATATAGGGTTCCGCAATTTCTTCCATTCGGATTGCGCTCATCAGACGTGTGTGCACATTTTTTCTTTCCAGGGCATCCTGCAGAGCCATGCTGTTGATCATTGTGGCCAGCATTCCCATATAATCACCCTGCACGCGGTCCATGCCGGCTGTTGCCCCTTTAACCCCTCTGAATATATTTCCGCCGCCGATTACAACACAAACTTCTATTCCCTCAGCCTGCACGGCTTTAATCTCCTCTGCGTATTGGTCAAGGATGTCTGCGTCAATACCGTGTCCCTGTTCTCCAAGCAGGGCTTCGCCGCTTAGTTTCAATAAAATACGCTGATATTTATTTGCCACGCTGATCTATCAGTTTAATCATTATCGGATACAAAAAAGGCCACCTGATGAAGGTAGCCTTTTTTAAAGAATTATTTAAGCTTCGCCGAGCTGCAATCGGTGAAACGATGTAACCAGCGGAGCGTTGTTTTGCTCCAGGAACTCCTTGACGGTAATTCCATTGTCTTTCACAAATTTTTGCTCAAGCAATACCCGCTCTTCATAGAATCGACGCAATTTGCCCTTAGCGGCTTTTTCTGCAATCTCTTCCGGTTTGCCTTCATTAATGAGCTGCTCTTTGGCAATTTCAAGCTCCTTGTCGATGACCGAAGCATCAACACCGTCCCGGGTCACGGCAAGAGGGTTCATAGCTGCAATCTGCATTGCTACATCTTTGCCAACCTGGTCGTCTGTGAGATTTCCGTCAAACTCCACGATAACGGCAAGCTGATTGCCGGGGTGGATATAATCAATCAGTGTGCCATCGCTGTCGACATACACCACACGATTAATCTCAATTTTTTCACCAATTTTGCCAACCATGCTTTCAAGGTGTTTTTCGATGGTGAGTCCATCTACTTCTTCCTTGAGAAGCTCGTCTACAGAGTTGATTTTTCCTGCAAAAGCAGCATCAAGAAATGCTTTTGCCTGGTCCTGAAAATCTTCGTTCCGGGCAACAAAATCTGTTTCACAGTTTAATTCAACTGCCGATGCGCGCTTGTTGTCGTCGCTCAGTTTTGTGAATATGAGGCCTTCATTGGCATCACGCTCAGCGCGTTTTTCAGAGACCTTCTGGCCTTTTTTGCGAAGGATTTCAATGGCTGCTTCCATATCGCCGTCAGCTTCGGTGAGGGCCTTCTTGCAATCCATCATGCCCGCGCCTGTCGCTTCGCGAAGTTTCATTACATCTTTTGCACTAATACTCATTTTTTTATAAAAAAGGGTTTACGATTGAGGTTTCAGCTCTTCCTGATTATCTGAACTCTCTTCAGAGTCGCCGTCGGAATCAGAATCAGATGTACTGCCTGAATCTGAAGCTTTATCAGATTCGGTGGTTTTACGTCGTCTTTTTCTTCGTTTGGGCTTTGCTGCTGAAGTTTTTTGGCTTTCTTCTTCACCGGCCGATTCTTTTTTGCCGGCAGCAGCTGCTTCTTCCATGAGTTCTTCCTCTTTCATGGCCTCACGTTCTGCATTGCCTTCAATAATGGCGTCTGCGATCAGTGATGTTACCAGCTGTATAGTTCTTGCTGAGTCATCATTGGCCGGAATAATATGATCCGGAATGTCAGGGTCACTGTTGGTGTCGACCATGCCGATGATCGGGATGTTGAGCTTCACCGCTTCATTCATAGCGATGTGCTCCTTAATGGTATCTACAACAAAAATAGCGCCCGGAATGCGGGTCATGTTTGCGATACCGCCAAGTGTTTGCTCCAGTTTTTCCCGTTCACGATCGAGCATAAGACCTTCTTTCTTGGTGAGTTCCTCGAAAGTGCCGTCGGTTTTCATTCGCTCAATCTCTTCCATTCGAGAGATACTTTTACGAACGGTGGAGAAGTTTGTAAGCATTCCACCAAGCCAGCGGTGAGTTACAAAAGGCATTCCACAACGGATGGCTTCGGTACGGATAATTTCCTGAGCCTGTTTCTTGGTACCTACAAATAAAATGGTTTTGCCTGCTCTGGCAAGTTTGGTTACCTGGTCGAGGGCTTCCTGAAGATAGCCCTGAGACTTTTTGAGATCGATAATGTGGATCCCGTTACGCTGCATAAAGATGAATTCCTTCATCTTGGGGTTCCAGCGGCGGGTGAGATGTCCGAAGTGAGCTCCGGATTTGAGTAGTTCTTCTACTGATGCTGCTTTAGGCATAATTTAGATATGTATGTTTGAGTTAATCCTCTACACAGGTCAGTCTCCGAACGCCAACCCCAACCTTGTTATCAGGAAAGAGCACCCGGCGCAGAGTCGCTGTGTATGTGTGATAGAAAAAAAGGTATATGATTCAGAGTGCAAGGCACAGAGTTGCCTGTACCATGTAACATGTGCCTTGAACCGTTGCTTACCGCTTGGAGAACTGGAATTTCTTTCTCGCCTTTGGCTGACCATATTTTTTACGCTCAACCATTCTGTCATCACGGGTTAAAAGTCCTTTCTCTTTTAACGCAGAGTGAACATCTTCATTGAGATCATCCAGTGCGCGGGCAAGAGCAAGTGAAATTGCACCTGCCTGACCGGTTATTCCGCCGCCGCGTACAGTTACCTTAATGTCATAGTTACCGTCAAGACCTGTAACGTCAAGAGGCAGACGCGCAATATTCAGACGCGCTTTTGTCTTGAAATAATCATCGATCGGCTTGCTGTTAACCAGGAAACTTCCTTTGCCTTCATCAATATAGAGGCGGGCAGTCGAGGTTTTTCTTCTTCCGATATAGTTTGCTTTAGCCATGTCGGGCAATTAATTCTCTTTAATTTCAGGTTTTTGTGCGGAATGCGGATGCACAGGTCCGGCGTATACGCGTAAATTTTTCATCAATTGACGTCCGAGCTTGTTTTTTGGAAGCATTCCTTTAACGGCAATGGTAATTAACGAGGTCGGGTCTTTTTCCATCAGATCTTTGGCGGTGGAAAATGTTTCGCTTCCAATGTAGCCGGTATGACGGAAATATTGTTTATTGGTAAACTTTTTACCGGTCAGTTTCACTTTTTCCGCATTGATTACAATAACGTTATCTCCGGTATCGATATGCGGTGTGAATTCCGGTTTGTTCTTTCCGCGTAAAATTGTGGCAACACGTGTGCTGAGCCGGCCAAGAGGCTGATCTTCCGCATCCACGATAACCCACTCCTTATGGGTTGTGGAAGGTGTTGCACTGTAAGTTTTATTGCTGATCGTATTCACGATAAATTTGTTCGTTTTTATGCAAAATTGGAAAGTCGAAAAAGATACAGGGATTTCTCGTGTATTGCAACAGATTTGATGCTGAAAAACCCGTATGCCGGTACTGATTGTAGAAAAAGCCGGCCGATAACGGTTTTCGGCCCAGACTTACCCCAAAGGAATCGAATTATTACGGTGTTTCCCCATTGAATGTCTGATCAAAAAATTCATTCATTTCCTGCCATGACAGAGAATCAACGTCTGCGTTATAAGCCAGCGGCAGACCAAATGCAACCCCAAGTGAATCGGCTGCCGGATTGGTATATGCATGAGTGGCTCCCTCATAATTGACATATCTGAAGTCCGCGTTTACACGTTCAAGAGCACCGGTCAGATTTTCCACATCTTCAGCGCTGATCAGTGGGTCTTCCGCACCGTTCAGGATAAGTATCCGGCTTTGGATCTCATCTTGCGGCATGACCGGAAGCTGAAGACCCGCATGAAACGCCGCTACGGCGTCCAGATCGGCACCCGTATTTGCCATCGCCAGAATCAGGCTTCCGCCAAAACAGTATCCAATAGCTCCCGTTTGTCCGGCATCAACCAGCGGATGATCCTTCAGTGTTTCCAGGGCAGCATTAAACCGGGCCTGAGCGGTATCAAAATTGCCCATGACGCTTCCTGAAAACTCCATTGCCTCCTCAGGGTGCTGAGCAACTTGTCCATCTCCGTACATGTCAACGGCCAGCGCAACATACCCCATCTCCGCAAGTTTTTCTGCACTGTTGCGTGCATGTTCATTATGCCCCCACCATTCATGAACCACCAATATTCCCGGGCGAACATTCTCTGAAGACTCATCGTATGCGATGTAGCCGTTCATTGTAATCTCTCCAGCAGTGTAAACCACCTCCTCGCCTGTAATGGATTGAGCCACCTTGTCAGCGGGTTCAGGTTGTGCGCAGGATATGAGGAGAAAAGTAAATGGGAGGATTAATAGTGCAGGTTTAAACAATTTCATAATGGTGTTGGGTTTGGGTTTTATGAATTCAACAATTTGATTTGCCGCTAATGTTCCATCCCACTACCGATGGAAAAATACGGACAGTTACCGTAAGGGTCAGAAAAATGCCTGCGCCAGGAAAGCAAACATTGTCGCAAAAAGAGCGGAGAGCAATGTGCCGATCAGTATATACTCTGCAAAGGTACGATTGCCAAAATCAGGATACCTTACAATTCCCTTTGCGGCGAGGATAAATCCAACGGCTGCATACTGCTGAAGCAGGATAAAAATGAAGACAAATATTCTTTCCAGGAAACCTATCACTCTTCCTGTCCTGTATTCCTGCTCATTTATAACCTGTCCTTTGTTTCCTACCGGTGAAAGGCCCAGCCTGGTGAGCATAAGCCTTACCATGATATTGGCTTCGTTCAGTATGATTAAAAATCCAAAAAGAACGGCCTGAATCGCAAGCCAGTCGGTATCCTGATGCTCACCCTCTCCGCCGGGCGTAAACATTTCGATCAGGTAGTTTTCAAATCCATAAATCCACGATACAGGATTCAGGTTGTAGAGACGGCTTGTTAAAAGAGCTATGATTGCGGTATGAATAAGCAGCAGAATGAACCTGTTTCTGTTCAGGTTTCTTGCATCCCTTTCAAGCAGACCTGTAAGCCAGGGCGATAATGCCAGATACATGAATAGCAGCAGGAAACCGGTATTAAGCTCAAAAAAAATCAGAACCGGAAAGGGGATAAGGGCCATAATCACACGGCTGCGTACGTCTGTGGTACCCTCATCGCGCAGGGTGAGATACAGCCGCGAAAGCAGGATCATATTCATTACCGAGAAAAACAGAATGTAGTTCATAATCTCTTGTTACTTATTCAGCAAATTCGCGATTCCCGAAGTGAATTCAAGTACGGCTTCCAGGTTACCGGCATGAATATTCTTATAGACTGCCACATCTGATAGATTCAATTCCGCAGCAATCTGCCTGACCTCCATCCCGGAACAAAGGCGCTCCATAATCAGGAATCGGTTTAGTCTCCATGATCTTAAATCGGCAGTCAGCAGTTTAAACGAACTGTTGGCCAGTGAATCATACAGGGTATGTCCCGTTTCAACCCTGAAAAGCTGTTTCTCTTTTTTAAGGACCTCAATACCGTTTCTGGCCCTGTGAAAAGCGGGGCCGTCCATTCCAATTGAGCGTGTTTTATTGACAGGGGTGTCAATACCTCCGGTGCCGATGGCCCAGCGAACCATCACCGGATGAATAGCCGCCGCGACAATCCAGATATGGTGAAAGAGGTCATTGGCATCTTTATAAAGTGCCTGGAATTCGTCGCCAAGGGTTAGTGTATAGGGTGATACAACGCTTTCACTTAAAAGCCTGTCATCCCCAAATATCTCTTCCAGAATCACCTGAGTCTTTCGCCGTGTTTCTCTGTCCAGCTCTTTCGATGATTCAAGATCACCAATGATGGCAATGTATTTATTCATATAAACCTGTTTGGTTTGTTTGTGATGTATTTAACCAAATCAGTTAATAATGTCAATATTTAACCTAAAAGGTTAATAAAATACAAACACCACTTGAAATTACAGCGTGGTATATGAACAATATGCGCCTAGAAAAAATGTTATCAGGCATATTTTATATAACATAGAATAACATTACTCATACAAAAAATAATAATACTTATATGCATCGAATTAAATTTTGAGAAGAAGTGCCTGCATCATAATTTAATAGGAGTTGCCTGAGTTAAAAGCACATCCACAAGGCGCCAACTACTGCTCATCAAGTTTAAGTATGTCAGCTATTTGCCGATGCATGTCTGTCAGTTATACACTGAACAGCTTGTCTCTTATTGAGCCGTGAAAAAAAAGCAGAGCAAACATAAACAAGGCAGTAATACCTATCGGAGTGCACTGTAAATGATGCCCGCAAACTCCTCCAGTACACTGCTGTCAAGCCATCTGGTTACGATAACAAGATCGTTCTCCTCATCTACGAGTATATAGTTTCCCCCAAAACCCGCAGCGTAGTAAACGTGGTCCGGAACGTTTTCCCATTGGGTATCTCCTTTTAGGGTCCACCACATGTATCCATACGAAGGAGTGGGTTCTGATGGAGTTTGAGCCAGCTCAATCCACTCTTCAGAGATCAATTGTTCTCCACGCCAATTGCCTTTCCTGGCAAAAAGCAGCCCGAAACGTGCCTGATCGTATGTATTAATGAACATGCCGCCGCCATGATGGCCGCCGCCGCTCACCGACTGCATTTCGATTCCGTCAATGAGAACCATGGCATTGTCATATCCAAACCATCTCCATGTTGTGCCTGCCCCGATAGGATCCATTATTTCTCTCCTTAGCATCATGGGGAGCGGCTCCCTGACAACGTGTAAAAGGGAATATGCAAGCAGGTTAACGCGCACATCATTGTACTTGAATAATGTACCGGGTTCATTGAGTTCGCGCATGCGCCATGAATCCAGGTCTCCCTGTCTGGAAGGGCGATCGGCCCAGTCATCGATGCCAAATAGAGATCCGTACCAGTCGGACGATTGATTCAGTAGGTGATCCCAGGTAATGCCTGAATTGTGTTCACCGTCAAATGTGCTGTCCCAAACATAGTTTTTTACAGGATGGTCCAGGTCACGTATAAGGCCTCTATCCCATGCCAGGCCGGCTGCGGTCGAGAGGTAGCTCTTGGTTACACTGAAGGTCATATCCACACGATCAAGATCACCCCAGGAGGCTGCAATGTACCCGTCCTTAATAATCATGCCTGCCGGTCCACCGCGTTCTTTAACAGGTCCTGCCAGCCCGTGATAGGGCTCACGACTGAATCCCTGCAAGATGGCAACTCTAAGATCTCGATCCACACTGTTTTCATTACTCTCTGCGAGGGTGACGGCCTCATTTATCAGTGACGCATCCAAACCCAGATCTTCCGCGCTTCTGGTTTCCCATTCCGAACCCGCCGGCGGATAATAAAGATTCTGTGCAGAAAGGGCTTGCGGCCCGCATAATAACAGTACCGTGTAGAGGAATAGAGCGGATATGGCTGATCGATTAGTAAACATAGTAAGAATGTCGTTTTTGAATAAGTATGTTTGACCGAAGTCAATGTAGATAATTTACAGAACAGACATTAACGAAAATCAAATCGCACCCCAAACATTGCCCATCTTCCCGGCATTGGAGGGCCCAATATTTCCTGATAGCGCCTGTCGGTCAGATTCAGAATTTTTGAGTAAACCGAGAAGGCTCCGCTTAGCTGATAGTCAAGATTCAGATGGGTAAGAAAAACTTCACCCGGTACCTCAGCCGCAATGGGTTCGGCTGTTTCGGGAGATCTTACCCTGAATGAGGATTGTGACACAATTGAAAGATTGTTCAAACGAAGGCCCAGGTTCAGGGAGAACTGATGGGAGGGATGGTTTGCTATATATTTTGAAACATTTCCGGTGTCGGCGGATGTGCGAAGGTATGTGTAGGATATATCGGCCGATCCCATGGAGTTCCGGCTCATGCGTTTTTCATGCGCCAATAAGATTTCAACCCCGGATGTCTGAGCGCTTGATATGTTCCGGGTATAAAAATACATCTCACCGGGCTGCAGATTGTCAGCGTTGCCTATTTCCGACGAGTTTGTGAGTACATAGTCTATCAAGTCGTCTGAGGTTCTGTAGAACCCCGTTACTGAAACTCTTGTGTTTCCGGAAGCTCTCCAGTCGGCGCCTGCATCCACGGTTATCGAGCGCTCAGGGAGGAGGTCAGGATTTCCAATATTTCTGCCGGGGGTAAGGTTGGGGATTTGGGAAGAAATATATCTTTCAGTGAAATCACCGACACGAATCGCTTTTCCCGCAGAGGTCCTTAAAGTCAGATTATTCAGGGTGTAAGATGCGCTCAGCTGCGGAAGCAGGTCACGGTTTCCGCGGTTGTCGAACTGAAGGCGTGCGCTTGCGGTAATGTTTGTTCTGGAAATTGGGTTTAATTGTGTGATCAGATATATGCCTCCTAAGAGCTCATCATGATTACCGCGATCTGTGCTATTTATGGTTCTGTTCGAAAACTGAGCTCCGGCCATGATTCGCTGCAGGCCAAGCAGAGAATGTGAGGGATCACTCATAATTTGGTGAGAAAAATTTGCAAAAGTACGTCCGGTGGTGTGCTCATTCGGCTCAATTCCGATACGCGAATTGAAATCAAAAATATCGTCAACCATGCGGTACGACAGGTTGAACTCGCTCCGGTTTTTACCCGTGTCGCGTGTGATGGAAGAGAGAACCCATCGGCTTGTTATCTCTTCCACAGATTCGTCAAAGGCGCTTCTTGTGTAAAAATACCGCGCACTGAAATCCCTGTAATCCAGCCCTCCGCGCACATAGAGCGACCAGTTTCTGGCAGGCCTGTAGGAGAAGGATACGGATGAATTTCGTAGCGTAAAGAAGTTGCGGTAAAATTCCCGGTCCGAGACGCCCTCTTCAAATCCAGGATTGGGCAGCTTTTCGCCATCCGATTCCACAGATCGAAGGGAAGCACTCATTCTCCATCGGGTGCCCTGAAGCTCAAGGGCGCCATCTGCCAGGTAGAGACTGTTCTGACCTCCCGAAACTTCGGCCGTTGCATAATTCACAAGCCTGCTGCCCCGGGTCACTTCACGCTCCATGTAGGTTTTTGTCTTGATGTGAATCACTCCGCCAACAGCATCAGCGCCGTAGGATGCGCTGGATGGGCCTCTGACAATTTCTATTTGACCTATTTCGGAAAGCGAAACAGGAATATTGGTATTGAAATGTGCGGTCAGAGGATCGTTAAGGGGTGCGTTATCGAGCATAAACAGCACCTGTGAAAAGGTGGAGCCGCGTATCCCTACATCAGACTGTATTCCAAAACCCTGACGTGAATTCAGATTCAGGCCCGGCAGCGAGCGAATAAGCTCGTCTACTGATGTAACGGGCAGCTGCCGTATATCGGCCTGAGTTAAAACTGATACGTGCTTCCCGCTTTCCGACACCGTTGAGGAAATCCTGGATGCAGTAACCTGTATAGAATCAAGTTCAACTGTAGTCTGTGCAAAAAGTTCAAATGGGACGGTAAGGATTAGTGCCAGCAGCATTGGAATGCAGAGTTCTACTCTTTTCATCGGGAGACGCAGGTAATATGGGTTAAAAATGAAATTTTTATGGAATTGATTTTGACCCGTACAAGGTAGCAGGCACAGCTGTGCGGGTCAATGAGGAATCCCATCAGTGAGATGCCATAGCCACAAGAAAACATTACTTACTTGTGATGAGCAGGGTGTTCCTCAGTTATAAATACATGCAGCACCAAAGAAGAGATGGAACAAGAGAAGAAATTATCCTACTCGGCAGACTGGATTGAAAATGTAATAACTAGGGCTGAATACTGCAGCGGTTTATAGTTCAACACCGCAGCCGGTAAGTCAGAAAAATCGTTCAGTAAGAAAAAGCCTGTTAGTCCGTCATGCTGTCGGCGTTAACGGCCTTTAAAAATGTCTGCTGAAGGTTTCTTTTATTGATAGGCTTGGAAAGAATATCTATATGAAAGGTCTTGATAGCCCGCTGATAGTTGTAGCGGTCTGTATTTCCTGTAATGTAAATCACCGGAATCTGGGAAACCTCCTGAATTTGTTGTGTTGCACTGATACCGTCAATATCATCGTGAAGGGAAATATCCATGGTGATGATATCCGGTTTCATATCAAGTGCCATATCAATAGCTTCACGTCCTGTTCTGGCTTTTCCGATAACTTCGTAACCGAATTCGGTTATCATACTTTCAAGAACCATCGACTGAATCATTTCATCTTCTACAATGAGAACTCGTGCTGTATTCATGAGAGCCACCAATGGGGTTTATCGGCCTCCGCGCAGAAAAAAGAGAATTGCAGGAAGCAGGTCTGAGAACCGTTATTTTGTTAGATTAAGAGCAAATTGGTATCAGCAGGAAAAATAGTGCTGATATGGTAGTAATTAGTACAAACAGGGTAATTAGAGATATTTCGCTCCTAAGTTGGCAGGTTTTTTAGATTTTATCAAATTTTTAGAATAATCCAATCTTTTAACTAACATTTATTATCTCTGTAAGAAGTTGCTATTTATAGATTAAATGCACTTTTATGGTGCAATAAATATTCGATTTCTAATATAATAATTCAGAAAATAATGGGGTTTAATGGCAGAATTCAGTGAATTTTGGTGGATTGGTATGATGCTTGCAGCCTTTGCAGGCGGTGCATTCGGCGCAGCCATAGGGGCTTTACCGGCATTCATATTTACAGGGTTTATGGTGATTCTGGGCGAAGGTCTGCGCGTTCTTAGCGGAGATTTGTCCGGTTTTGCGGGGTATGATCCTGAATTGCTTAGCTCAGCAACCATAACATCACAGATAGCATTCGGCCCGGTTTTTGGTCCGCATATTAGCTTTGCAGCCGGTGCTGCGGCATCGGCGTATGCCGCTAAAAGGGGATATATGAAAACCGGTTTTCCCTACCATGAGTCCAAAAATATCGGTTACGCCCTCGGCCCCAAACCGGACGTACTGTTTGTAGGCGGGCTGTTTGGCATTCTGGGATTCGGGATCACTACACTCTCTTCCACGTTCTCACTGCCGTGGGATCCGATTGCAGTAGCAGTTGTACTCTCCGCTTTTGCACATCGTCTATTTCTGGGGTACCCATTGATCGGAAGTGCACCGAAAGGGTTTCTCAACATGAAACCGTTTGAAGAACTTGAAAAGAGGGAGGGCAACTCTGAAAGGCTTCTGATAGAACCCTGGCTGGGACACCAGTATAAATGGGGTGATGTATCCATGCTCGGATTAGTCGTTGGCATACTGGCCGCATTTATCACGTATCAAACCGGAAGTGCATTTTTGCCGTTTGGAATCAGTGCGGCATCACTCTTCTTTCTGAATCTCGGTGTGCAGAAATTTCCGGTTACACACCACATTTCACTGGTAGGAAGTACCGCTGTGCTGGCAGTTTCAGGCGGTTCCTTTGAAGAGTATTCCCTTGCATTGGTTCTCATAATTGGTGCACTGTTCGGGATTATCTCCGCTTTATTGGGTGAGCTTACCCAGCGGATATTCTATTCGCATGGCGATACTCATCTTGATCCTCCCGCTTTCGCTATTGTACTTAGCACTTTTTTGATTGTGCTTTTGTACTGGTCGGGTTTGATTTCAGATACATCCTGGATCCCGGTTCCTTTTTGAGGAAACTTCAGATACAGTCCAGTCCTGGGTCAGGTTCGATTCAATATAAATCGTTTGGGAAGCCTGTAATCCAGTGCGCCTATTCCAAACAGGGCATAATCGTACCTTGCCGGATCAAGCGGATCCAGTTGAATCAGAGTTTGAGTGAGTTCGTTAACAGATTTCCAGTCATTTGTTCTTCTCGACAAAAGTCCATAACGACGAGCTTGCCTGGCAACATGTACATCAAACGGGATCATGAGTTCAGAGGGTTTAATAAATGACCATATTCCCGGATCCACCGGACTCCCATCCCTGATTGTCCAGCGCAGGTACATATACAGACGTTTACAGGGGCTTCCCTTTTCCGGGTTGGAGACATGTTTCACTGTTCGGCCGGCAAGATCACTGCTTCTCCGGAAAAACTCCTCATGAAATACAGCCAGGAAGTGTCTGCCCTGATTTTCACCGATCCTGTAGCACCGGTTCCAGAATGCTTCAAAATCTCTGAATTCAGTGTATATCTGCTGCAATGCAAGAAGCAGCCCATGAATGTCGATCGGTTTGAAAGTGCGGTGCCTGAAATTGTTGAACCGGCTGAATTCGGCCTGGTTGTAGTTGCTCACAAATTCGTACGGAGAATAATCCATGCGTTTCAGCAATTCGTCCGCTTTGGCAATCACGATATCCCGCCGGCCCCAGGCCATGGTGGCAGCCAGAAACCCCGCAATCTCCATGTCTTTTTTGTCCGTATACATATGCATGAACCGAACCGGATCATCCTTGATGTAGCTATGTCTTTCAACCCTGTTATTGATGTCGTCTAAATAGGGTTTTAACTCTCGCAATTTTGCCAGGGAACGTGTTCTGAGCTTTGGAAGAGTGTTCATTTTATCAGAAAACGTTTCAAATCCTCAGGCTGCATGTTTTGCAGGCCTTCAACCAGTATTTTATTGGCTTTTGGAAATGGGTGCTGCTCTAGTTCGTCCAGGCTCACCCATTTTAGTTTTTCACTTGATTTGGGTTGGGGGTTGCCGGAGATGATGGTGCACCAGTAAGCATGCAGTGTAATTTTGAAGTGAGAGTAGGCATGTTTGAGCTGCATGTATTTTTCAGACACACGAACCTCAACGCCAAGCTCTTCACGCAGCTCTCTGATTACGGTCTCTTCCAGAGATTCACCGGTATCATTTTTTCCGCCGGGAAATTCCCATAGTCCTCCGAGCATCGCATCTTCAGGACGCAGCGCAATCAGTAGTTTTCCTGATTGATTGACGATCAATCCAACTCCAATTTTGTGATGCGGGATTTTTTTTGCTTTCGACTTGTAGGGAATTACGTCTGTTCGTGATGTTTGGTTTGCAATACATCCCGCCGAAACAGGGCATGAACTGCACTGTGGATTTTTTGGCGTACAAACGGTAGCGCCCAGCTCCATAACGGCCTGATTAAAATCACCCGGTTCATTATTCGGAATGAGCTCTTCAGCATGTTCGCGAACCCGGTTCCTTACCGAAGCTGAACGTATATCCTCCTCTATCCCAAAGTATCGGGTTATCACACGAATCACATTGCCGTCTACCACTGCATAGGGTTTGTTGAAAGCAATGCTCAAAATGGCGGCTGCACTGTACGGGCCAATGCCCTTAAGTGCCGAAATTTTCTCATAGGTGTCCGGCAGGCGTCCGTCATACTTATCTGCAACGGTCCTGGCTGCATCGTGCAGATTGCGGCCGCGGCTGTAGTATCCTAACCCTTCCCAAAGTTTTAATACCTGCTGCCGATCGGCATTTGCAAGATGATGTACTGTTGGGAATGCCGCCAGGAACCTGTGCCAGTACGGGATTACCGTATCGACCCGTGTTTGCTGGAGCATAATTTCAGAAACCCAGATCCGATAGGGATCGTCGGTTTTTCGCCAGGGCAGATCACGTTTTTCACGCCGGTACCAGGTGAGTAAATTTTCCGCAAATCTGTCAGACACGCTACCGGCCGTTCTCTAAATCGGATTCATCTTCAGAGATTTCCAATACCTGAATCTCCACATCCTGGGAGGCAGCTGCACCGTACTGGTCGGTTGCAACAATTTCGAATCGGTGCGTACCCACCTGTCGAATGCTGGGGTTCCAGGTGAACTGGCCGGTTCGCTCGTCGAGTCGCGCTCCATCCGGCAGATCCACGGCGAGGTAACGGATCAAATCCTTGTTCATACCATCAGGATCAACGGCCTTGATTTCGAGCTGAAAGGCCTCATTTATTGGAATTGTAATAGGTCTGAGCGGAGTAAAACGGGGCGGTGAATTGAATGGCCGCAATTCTACCATGAAAGATACGGAGTGATTCTCTCCTTCGGGGGTGGTTGCAAAGATTTCTATTCTGTGCCGCCCTGTTTGAGTTGCTGTAGGCTGCCAGTAAAATGTATTTCCCCGGATACGTGCATTGGTAAATGGTGCTTCATAACTGAATGATACATCCGTTTCAACACTGTTTTCAAGAGTAAGGGGAAGAAGCAGCGGTTTTGGAAAGGGAAGTATGATATCCTCGATATCCGCAATTTTGAGTGGACCGTTGTCCCGCAGAACGGTTGAATCATCATCGCTGATCTGCATTGTGACAGGAGCAATATTGTCAAAATTGGAAACCCAGAGTTCATTCTCAGTCACGGTAAAGTGATTTCCGGCCTGCTCGTTCAACCGCCATGCTGATATACGGGAATTCTGATCATAATCACCGAGCCAGAGCACATGACCGGAAGTCTGAAAAACGATCGTATCGTTCCAGGAAGATAGTTTTTTGATTGAGGTGCCCGCATCAGCGATCACGTTTGTGCGTCCATCCGAATTAATCAGGAATACACGGCCTTCAGAGTCGGAGCCAACCAGCTCATTCTCTGTCAGGAAAAGTTTTTCAGCTGCACGGTCGAGTCGTACACGTTCATCGTGAACTGCTGTTGGAGGATTTTCAGAATCAGTTCGGTCCCTGCTCACCCTGTAGATATCGATTCTGTTCCCGCCGCTCAAAACGTATAGAATTTGTTCATTATCTGATACCAGGCTCTGAACCGGCTGCCCGCGAAAGCGATCCTGATCCAGAATCATAATTTCGGAATCGACGCTTTCAGGATTTGACAGATCCAGCGTTCCGAGACCGTTTTCGCCCAGCGCAAGGTAGAGTTTATTGCCGATGCGGCTTACGGAGTTGGGAGCGGACGGGAGGAGAGTGGAGGAGTAAACGCCCAGTACCGATGTTGGTTCCACTACCGTCAGCCTCCTTCCGTTGCCGTAAAGGTAGGCGAAACGGATGTCGCTTTGAAGGGTATTTCCTCTCTGCTGCATGCCCGTCGAAGAGTAGAGCCACTGCAGCGAATCGCTGTGTGCCCTGAATACAACCAATCCTTCGGTCTCCGATAGCGCGTAGAGATGCGTTTCAGAACTTTCGATGGCGGTAATGTCGGGTATTTCGAGCTGCCGGGCCGGGTTTAAGCTCCACTGTGCAAAAGCAGAATCAACCGTTATAAGACAAATGGGAAAGAGGACAAGAAAAGTAAGCGTACGATATAGTTTTTGCATAGGTAAAAGAGTCATTTTTATAGCCATCCATGCTTTCGGTACCATGTCAGTGTTCTTGAAATTCCCTCACTGAGTGAGTACTCCGGCTTGAAATCAAGTTCCCTTGCCGCTTTCTCATATGAACAGGTCCATTCAAGAATCATTTCATTGGCTTTTTCCCGGTTTAATACCGGATAGGAACCAAATAAAGAGCCGGTTGTTTCAACAGCACCCGCAATTTTTTTTACCCAGGCCGGATTCAGCTTAACAGGAATATTTTTTTTACCGAGTACAGTGGATACAATGTCGCGGATCTTGTTCCAGTTTGCAATCTCGGGACCGCTGATGAAGTAAGTGTGGATTCCGGGCTCGCTCTGATTCGCAGCTTTTAATAGTGCCTGTATCACATCCTGAACATACATGATGGAGAGTTCCGGATGGTTTCCGGAGCCTACAATAGGCGCAATCCCGTACTTCATCATTTTAAATAAAGTGAAAATCTGGTCTTCCCGGGGTCCGTAAACTGCCGGCGGGCGAAGTATGGTTACCGACATATTCTCGGGCGCCAAACGATGTACCAGCTGCTCCATTCGTTTTTTTGATTCACCGTATCGGCTCACCGGATTCAGCAAACTATTCTCTGTGAGCGGTGTTCCGCTGCTGGGCCCGGCAGCTGCCAGCGATGACAGAATCACAAGTTTGCGGACACCTTTTTTTTCTGCAATTCGCAACAGATTTTCGGTGGCTTCAACGTTGGCATAATCGAATTCTTTCTGAGATGGAGCTTTTACAACGGCTGCGAGATGAAAAATGACATCTTCTTTATCGATCACCCTGTTGAGTACATGGAGCGAATGAAGATCGCCGCTAACTTTCTTGTAGGTTTTTCCTTCAAGCCACTTTTCACGCGATCGAACCAGACATTTTACAATATCGTAGTCAGGATGTTCAATAAGTGCATCTGCAAGATGACTGCCAATAAATCCGGTACCGCCGGTAACAAATGCGTTCATTAAATTTGTATATTCAACCTGTTAAAAAAATTCAGGTAATCTGCAGTCTGATTTACGATGCTGCAAATAAAAATATTGTACTGTCTGCAACCTTATGCTCATTTGCAGCGTGTATACGGATGGCATATAAATTCGATTCGTACTGTGCCCAAAGCATGAGGAGACACTCCGACAGAAGATACAAAGATGGCGCTTGCATTTAAAACAGCATGACTGAAATTCGTGTAGCACTATTTACCGGGAACTACCATCATGTACGCGACGGCGTATCTCTTACACTCAACAGATTGGTGGCCTACCTGATGGAAAATGGCGTGAAAGTACTGGTTTTAGGCCCAACTATTGAAAATCCCGCCCTGAAACATAACGGTACCCTTGTTCCGGTTCCCTCTATTCGGCTTCCGGGCAGGCCTGAATACAGGATCACCACATCGTTTCCGGCTGAAGCGCAAAAGGAGCTGGAGCAGTTCAGCCCCACTCTGGTGCACATTGCCACACCCGACCTGCTGGGTTTTAAAGCACTGAAATGGGCTGAAAAGAACGAGGTGCCCGTTGTATCATCATACCACACCCATTTTACAAGCTATCTGAAATACTACAAATTATCTCTTATTGAACCATTTCTGTGGAAGTACCTGAAATGGTTTTATGCGCGATGCAGGCACCTCTATGTGCCCACTCCTTCAATGGCTGAATGGCTGAAGGAAAAGGGCGTTGAATGCGAACTTAAAATATGGGCAAGGGGGATTGAAAGCTCAGAGTTCAGCCCCCAGAATAGAGACCTCTCGTGGAGAAGATCGAACGGATTTGAGGATGATGATCTTGTCATCACCTTTGTATCGAGGCTTGTTTGGGAGAAAAACCTAAGATTGTTTGCAGATGTAGTAAAACGGCTGATGGAGAAATATGACAATGTGAAAGCATTGATTGTTGGAGACGGTCCTGCAGCTGATGAATTAAAGAAGATGTTCCCCGAAGCGGTATATGCAGGATTTCTGAAGGGGGAGAATCTCTCCAAAGCGTATGCGGGAAGCGATATATTCTTTTTCCCATCCGACACAGAGACATTTGGCAATGTTACCCTTGAGGCCATGGCAAGCGGCCTGCCCTGCGTTGTGGCCAATGCTGCCGGCAGTAAATCGCTGGTGCAAA
This sequence comes from Rhodohalobacter mucosus, assembly GCF_003150675.1. Classification (NCBI taxonomy): domain Bacteria; kingdom Pseudomonadati; phylum Balneolota; class Balneolia; order Balneolales; family Balneolaceae; genus Rhodohalobacter; species Rhodohalobacter mucosus. The sequence goes on from NZ_QGGB01000007.1 coordinate 116,395, forward strand.
ACAGCGTAAATGGTTATCTGCTTCCGGTTGAGGAACCGGAAGCATTTTATACAGCCCTGGAAAAATTAATATTGGATGATCAGCTGAGAGAGGAAATGGGGGAAAAATCGGTTGATATGGCACAAAATTACTCCTGGGAATCGATTAACGGTAAACTGCTTGAATACTACAGGCAGGTTGTCTGAAAAAAGGATCGTAACAAGATTTGAAAATTCTCTATATATCACATCTTCATCCACCTGCCGGAAAGCCGCTGAAAAATCTGGGCGGAATGCAGAATGTCAGTATGCAGCTGGTAAAAACGATGGAAAAAAGAGATGACGTGGAGCTGTTTACCATTATTCATCAGGCATCCTGGAGAATGATTGGTCTGAAAACATTTCTTTTTCTGTTTACGCTTCTGTGGAAAATACCCGCTGCCATAAAAAAGCATAATCCGGACGTGATTCTGTTCTCATCGATGGTAACCGCTGCAATTCTTCCCTTCCTGTTGAAAAAACCATCTGTACCCTGTGCTACGATCAATCATGGCCAGGACGTAACTCTTCCGGTTAAAATCTATCAATGGTATTTACCCATTGTTTTCAGGCACCTTGACGGTGTAATATCTGTTTCGGAAGCTACCCGGAGGGCATGTATCAGTCGTGGCATGAAGCCAGAGAAAGGAGGGGTGCTTCCAAACGGCATTCATACGGACGTTCTGGCAGAGTTGCCATCAAAAGAAGATGCAAGAAAGCGCATCGAAAAAGAGTTCAATATAAATCTGAGCGGTCGTTATATTCTATTATCGGTGGGTCGCCAGGTAAAAAGAAAAGGTCATGCGTGGTTTATTGACAATGTTTTGCCAAATCTTGAATCAAATGTGATATTCTTGATTATTGGAGACGGCCCGGAACATGAAAAGATTTGGCAGGCGAGGGAGAGAGCTGCGGGGAAACAAAATATACTGATTGCAGGTAAACAACCTGATGCGGTACTGAATGCAGCTTACGCCGCTGCAGATCTTTTTATTATGCCCAACATCCCGGTTGAGGGAGACATGGAGGGTTTTGGAATTGTATTGCTGGAGGCAAACCGTGCAGGTGTTCCGGCTGTTGCGGCCGATTTGGAGGGAATCAAAGATGTAATTGTTCAGGGAGTGAATGGTTACAGGGTCCCGAGCGGAAACGCCGAAGAGTTTGCTGAACGAATAGATGAAACCCTAAAAAATGAATTGAAAGAGCTGTCTTTAAAAGCCAGAGAATTTGTGATAAATACATTCAGCTGGAATTCGGTTGTCGATAAATATGTAACATTTCTGAAAAGACTGAATTAATCGCTTAACTCTGGCGTTTCGATAATTTGATAGAAACGTAATACTAGGTATATTTACCTGTTTAACAAAACGCAACACTCCGACATGGCCGACACTACAGCCAAAACTACATATTCGAAGGTTTTTCAAAAAGCGTACGATTTTACAAAGGCTGATGAAATCAAGGAGATGGGTCTTTACCCGTATTTTAAACCTCTTCAGGCCACCGACGGAACAATTGTTAAAATTGAGGGCCGTGATGTTATCATGGCAGGATCCAATAACTATCTGGGCCTTACCAATGATCCGCGCACCATTAAAGCGGCTCAGGACGTAATTAAGTTTTACGGTACCGGCTGCACAGGATCAAGATACCTAAACGGCACGCTGGATCTTCACCTCGAGCTCGAGGAGAAGCTTGCTGTATTCATGAACAAAGAAGCCTGCGTACTGTTCAGTACGGGCTACCAGACCAATGAAGGGTCTATTCAGACAATTGCCGACAGAAACGACATTATTTTTTCCGATAAGGACAATCACGCTTGTATTGTTGTGGGAACGCAGGTGTCGAATGCCAAAACTGTTCGATACCGTCACAACGATATGGACCACCTCAGAAATCTGCTCGCAAAAGCGGATCCGGATGCAGGAAAGATTATCGTAAGTGACGGAGTGTTCTCGATGTCGGGTACGCTTGCAAAAATTCCGGAAATGGTTCAGATTAAAAATGAGTTCGGAGCAGGCCTTTATCTTGACGATGCGCATGCAGTAGGGGTGATAGGTGAAGGTGGACGAGGTTCTGCCTCTGTATTCGGCCTGATGGATGATGTGGATCTGATCAGCGGCACATTCTCGAAGTCATTTGCTTCACTCGGCGGATTTCTGGTAGGAGACAGAACCGTTATCGAATACATCCGTCATAAGTCACCCGCCCATATCTTTAGTGCGAGCATGCCGCCTGCGAATGTTGCAACTGTCCTTAAATCTCTTGAAATACTGCAAGAAGAGCCATGGAGGCTTCAGCGGCTGGAAGAGATATCTACCTACATGAGAACAAATTTGAAAGAGCTCGGATTTAATGTATGGTCGAGCCAAACCCCCATTATACCTGTTGTAATCGGTGAGATGATGAAGTGTTTCCAGTTCTGGAAAGACCTGTTCGAAGAAGGGGTGTATGTAAATGCAGTGGTGCCACCTGCTGTTCCGAGAGGACAGGCCCTGGTGCGCACAAGTTATATGGCAACCCATACAGATGAACACCTCGACAGGATTCTCGATGCATTCCGCACCGTGGGAATAAAACATGGAATTATTGATAAAAACGGAAAATCGCTGATAGATGTAGAGTGAAGCCAGTGGACCAGGCCCCTGTAACCAACAGCATCACCATCGTTACAACGGATGCGGAGAAAAAAGAATTTATCCGTTTTCCATACCATCATTACCAGGACGAACCCTTTTGGGTCCCCCCTCTGCTGATGGAGCAGAAAAAGCTCCTTAGCACCAAAAAAAATCCCTTCTTCAATAACGCAGAGATGGCTCTGTTTTTGGCAGAGCACAATGGAGAGCCTGCAGGCAGAATTGCAGCGATTATTGATCACAGATATAATGAATATCACAATGAGAAGACCGGCTTTTTTGGGTTCTTCGATGTGATAGATAATCAGGGAACTGCTGACCTCCTTTTCAGAATTGCAGAAGAATGGCTTCGCGAAAGGGGTATGAATGAGGTTATGGGACCTGCCAATCCCGGCATGATGGATGAAATCGGAATACTTGTGGAGGGTTTTGAAAAGTACCCTACCATACTTATGCCCTATCATAAGCGCTATTATGATAAAATACTGCAACAAGGAGGTTATGAGAAGGCGATGGACCTTTTTACCTATCTTGTAACGCAGGATTCGGTTGACCGCGAGCGAGCTAACCGTGCTGTTGAAATTGTAAAAAGAAGGCTTCCTGATATACGAATCCGCCCAATCAATCTAAAAAAGATTGGTGAGGAGATTAAAATTATCAGAAGCATATTTAATGCTGCCTGGAAAGATAACTGGGGCTTTATTCCGCTATCGGAAGAGGAATTTAATTCGCTTGCAGCTCACCTGAAAACCATTGTGGACCCCAATTTTGCCCATGTAGCTGAAATCAACGGGGAAGCAGTGGGGTTTTCCGTGGCGCTTCCTGACTACAATCAGATTCTGAGAGATATGGACGGAAAATTGTTTCCGTTTGGATTTCTGAAAATACTGTTGCGGAAAAAAAAGATCGATAAGATACGCACAGCACTGATGGGTGTGAAGCCGGAACATCAGGGGAAAGGAATTGATGTGCTTCTGCACCGCGAAGCTATTGAGAACGGCCTCAAACAAGGCATGTACTCTTCGGAAGTAGGCTGGATTCTGGAAAACAACGTGCAGATGATAAGGGTGGCAGAACGTATAGGCGGCGAGCTGGACAAGGTTTACCGCATGTACCGGAAAAAACTTTGACGTTGCAAGGGCGGCAATCGCCGGTTAGCTGAGTTTTTTACGGCGCATCTTTTCATATATGCTAAAAAGAAGATCAAAATGTTCATCTACAGTGCAGATCAAATCTTCTGCAGCCTGTAATGCTGCCTGGCAAAGCTCACTTCGATCCCGGTTTGAGATAGACAGAAGGGCTTCGGCGAGCTCATCTTGCTTACCGGTTGCATAGATTTCCGAGTACTCTTTGCCGGCAAGTTCTACAGCTCCTCCGCGGTCGGGAACCACAATTGGCAGACCGCTGCAAAGTGCTTCGGCAACGACAAGACCATATGTCTCAGCTCCTGAGCCGTGTACAAAGAAATCTGCACTTGCCAGAATATCTGCAAGATCATCCCGGTTTGAGGTAAATCCCATCAATTTTACATGGTCAGACTTGTCCGACTTATGTTTAATCCACCTCTTGAGGGGTCCGGACCCGAAAATAATAAGCCCCATCTCTTTTTTTTCAGAAGCCTTAATAAATCCATCAATAATAGTGCTGAGGCGTTTTTCAGGATGAAAGCGGCTAATGCTGACAAAGAGTGATGCATTTTCACCCAATCCAAGCTCTCTGAGTAACTTCTTTCTGAGTTCATTGCTGCGGCGCTGAGGAGAAAAAAAGGATTTATTGATGCCGAACGGTACTGCAACAGGGTTTTTGAGCCCAAATTCACGAACCCGGGCCTGAAGCCACTGTCCGCTTACAATGGTTGCATCAAATTTGTGACTGAGACGCTTCAGGTAGTTCCAGTAAAACCCAAACATCCGGTCAACCTGATCCATAGAAATCAGGTTTCCCAATAGTGTTTGCGGATAGACGGCAACAGGGTCCTGGTGGAAAATGAGGGATTTTACCGCATCGCCCTCCCAGTTTCCCGCAAAGTGACCGCCGGTCCACGCAGATGATCCTTCCACAATGTCTGGTTTTTCCCTGTCAAGAATCCGATGTACCTCCTTTTGTCGCCAGAGAATTACATATCTGGGATCAAGCGGAAGCGGAGGCCCTTGTACCCATATCACCCGACCGCCAAAACGCTCCTCTTCTCCGGCTTCGCGGCCCGGAGCAACCACAATCATCTCATGGCCGAGTCTTGCTGCTGCCTTCAGCTTTTGATTAATATAGGTTTTAACACCGCCGCCCTGGTCGGTATAGAATTCAGCGACGTCAATTACTTTCATAGAATAATGATTGGATGGAACGGCCCGAACGGTCTTGCGGCAGTATAATGACTCCGGTTATAAAAAGTGGTGCTGCAGGCCATTTTCCTCTATAGGGTTTACTTCTGTGACGATTGATGAAAAGTAGCGGTTTTGAATTTGTATGCAAAAGATCTCACGCAGAGAAAGATCAACCTAACCATTCATTGAGAGCATTATGAGAAATATGCAGAAGGAGATGAACGTAATTTAATGAATTATTGAAAGCGCTTTTCTTCAAATTCAGGCGAAAATTCCATACATTTTAAAACTGTAAGTAATGCGAAACCAATAGAAAAAGATGAGCGATTACCGTATCGAGAAAGATTCCATGGGTGAAGTGAAAGTGCCTGTTAATGCTTATTATGGTGCCCAGACACAGCGTGCTTTTGAAAATTTTCCGATCAGCAGAATAAGATTCAGCCGGTCATTTATATCCGCTCTTGGCCAGATTAAAAAATGTGCAGCGGCCGTAAACTCAAAGCTTGGCTTAATTGATAAATCTGTTGCTGATGTGGTACAAGAGGCTGCCGGAGAGGTAATGGCAGGGAAATTTGACGATGACTTTGTACTCGATATTTTTCAGACCGGTTCAGGCACTTCCACGAACATGAATGCCAACGAAATTATTGCCAGGCGTGCCAATGAATTGATTAATGATGCCGAATCGCCCATCCACCCAAACGACCATGTAAACTTCGGGCAGAGTTCAAATGATGTAATTCCGACTGCCATCCGGATTGCGGCCGTAACGGATGTGCGGAAGAATTTACTGCCGGCCCTTGAGCATCTGCATAGCACACTTCTAGAGAAGGGTGAGCAATATAAAGAGGTAGTTAAAACGGGCAGAACTCATCTGATGGATGCTATGCCGGTTACATTTCTGCAAGAATTCAGTGGATATGCCAGACAGGTTGAGCTTGGCATGGAGAGGCTGCGTTCGGCGTTGGGCAGAATGGCTGAACTGCCACAGGGTGGAACCGCTGTCGGTACAGGAATCAATACGCATAAAGAGTTTGGCAGGCGTTTTGCGGCTGAGCTTGCATCCGAAACAGATTTCGAATTCAAAGAAGCATCCAATCATTTTGAGGCGCAGGCTACCGTGGATGCACCGGTTGAGCTTAGTTCACAACTGAAAACCATCGCTGTCGGGCTTATGAAGATTGGCAATGATTTCAGATGGATGAATTCAGGTCCAAACAGTGGTATCGGAGAGGTTCAGCTTCAGGCCCTGCAGCCGGGTTCCTCGATCATGCCCGGAAAAGTAAATCCGGTGATTGAAGAGTCGCTCACCATGGCCTGTGCACAGGTTATCGGAAACGATACAACCATTACCGTAGCAGGTCAATCCGGTAATTTTGAACTGAATGTCATGCTTCCTGTAGTTGCGCACAATCTGCTGCAATCAATTGAAATTCTGGCTAATGCTGCAAGAAATTTTGCGGAACGTTCTGTAAAAGGTTTGAGCGTTCGCGAAGAACGGATACAGGAAATGGTTGGGAAAAACCCGATTTTGGTAACCGCCCTGAATCCGCTGATCGGATACGACAAAGCGGCAAAAATCGCAAAGAAAGCATTTTCGGAAAACCGTGCGGTTTTTGAAGTGGCAAAAGAGATGACCGACCTGTCGGATGAGGACTTGCGCAAAGCGCTGGATCCCATGAACATGACATACGGTGGTTTCACGGAGTCGTAAAATATTTTAGGTACGGGAACAATTCTCCCTTATTTTTCTTTCTGTTGATTTTCAGAAACTTTACTTATCCGAGAAGCCGGACGAGTTAAGTACAATAAATTATTCATCAGGTTGATACAGCATACAGGCTAAACGTTAGCCTGCGGTGCAACGGTTTAACAGGTAAATATTCAGATATAATTACTGATTTATGAAGAGCAAAGAAGCATCTAACACCACCTATTCAAAAAAACAAACCACCGAAATCCTGAATGATTTCAAACTTGCCTGTATGAGCCGCCAGATGTCGTTGCTCGGACGAAAAGAGGTGCTGACAGGAAAAGCCAAGTTCGGAATTTTCGGCGACGGCAAGGAGCTTCCTCAGTTGGTGTTGGCAAAGTTCTTCAAAAAGGGAGATTTCCGTTCAGGATATTACCGCGATCAGACTCTGATGATGGCAATTGGAGAACTTACAGTGGAACAGTTTTTTGCCCAGCTGTATGCCAATCCCAGTCTCGAAGAAGATCCGCATTCCGGAGGACGCCAGATGAATGCCCATTTCGCGACACGCCTGATCAATGAAGACGGTAGCTGGAAAGATCAAACCGCAACAAAAAATACATCCGCAGACCTATCTCCCACGGCCGGACAGATGCCACGACTTTTGGGTCTTGCTCAGGCATCGAAGGTGTATCGCGAAAACGAGCTTCTGAAAGACTGGAATGAATTTTCTGATAACGGCAATGAAATCGCCTGGGGCACGATCGGAGATGCCAGTACATCGGAAGGATTGTTTTGGGAGACCGTAAATGCAGCCGGTGTACTTCAGGTGCCAATGGTTCTCTCTGTGTGGGACGACGGTTATGGAATTTCGGTTGCTAAAAAGTACCAGACAACCAAAGAAAGTATTTCAAAGGTGCTAAGGGGATTCAAGCGAACCAAATCAGAACCTGGATTTGAGATTTTTACTGTGAAAGCATGGGATTATGAAGAACTTCTTACCACGTATCATGACGCTCAGACTGTGGCGCGCGAAGAGCATGTCCCGGTTCTGATTCATGTAGAGGATGTAACCCAGCCCCAGGGACATTCCACTTCAGGCTCTCATGAACGGTATAAAAACGAGGAACGGCTGGAATGGGAAGTTGAACACTGCTGTATAAACAAATTTAAAAATTGGATCCAGAATGAAGGGATTGCAGGCAGCAAAAAACTGCAATCAATTGAAGATGAAGCAAAAAAGGAGGTAAAAGAGGCGCAAAAAAGGGCATGGCAAACTTTCCAGGAGCCCATTAAACAGCAAAAAGAGGAGCTTCTGGCACTTTTCGATAGCCTTTTACAGACTTATGGTGATCAAAACCGGCTGACCGAGATTCAAACTCAGCTAAAAAGAAAGAATAGTCCCCTCCGCAAGGATGTGATCTCTTCGGCAAGGAGAGCTCTATTTGCATTGCGGGGTAAAGAGTCACAGGCCATGTCCGACCTTAAAAACTGGCTGGAGTCTCTGAATGAGGAAAACAATGAATTCTTTAATTCAAATCTTTACAGCGAAACGCCAAAGTCACCCGTTCATGTGGAAGAAGTGCCGCCTCAGTACGATGAGGAAGCAAAAAAGGTGGATGGCAGAATGGTTCTTCGCGATAATTTTGACACCCTGTTTGAAAAAAATCCCAATACGATTGTGTTCGGGGAGGATGTGGGAACACTCGGTGGAGTGAACCTGGGCCTTGAGGGTTTGCAGGAAAAATATGGCAAACTGCGGGTAAGCGATACCGGGATCCGTGAAGCTACAATTCTGGGACAGGGTATGGGCATGGCTCTGCGGGGTCTGCGGCCTATTGCAGAGATACAGTATCTGGATTATCTGCTCTATTGCTTTCAGGGCCTGAGCGATGATGTGGCAACGATCCGTTATCGTACTGTAGGCGGACAGGCTTATCCGCTTATTGTGAGAACAAGGGGCCACAGGCTGGAGGGAATCTGGCATTCCGGCTCACCAATGGGTGTGCTTGTAAATGGCCTTCGCGGAGTTCATGTATGCGTGCCAAGAAACCTGACTGATGCTGCAGGTTTCTACAATACCCTTTTGCAGGGAGACGACCCTGCACTGGTTATAGAGCCCCTCAACGCATACCGCCTCAAAGAAAAACTGCCCCAAAATCTTGGTGAATTTACAGTACCTCTCGGTATTCCGAAAATTATCCGGGAAGGCACGGATATTACCGTCGTATCCTATGGCTCCACCTGTAATATTATTGAGAGCGTGCTCCCGGATCTGGAAGATGCAGGGATTTCGGTTGAACTGATTGATGTGAGGACACTACTGCCATTCGATCGCAACAACATGATCGTTGAATCACTGAAGAAAACGAATCGAATCCTTTTTGTTGACGAAGATGTGCCCGGAGGCGGTACAGGGTTTATGATGCAGCAGGTAATTGACGGGCAGGGCGGCTATCGTTATCTCGACAGCGAAGCAAAATGCCTGTCAGCTAAAGATCACCGCCCGGCATACGCATCCGACGGGGACTATTTTTCCAAACCGGCTGCCGAGGATATTATCGAAGCTATCTACGAAATCATGCATGAGGCGAACCCTGCGATGTACCCTTCAATAAGGTAACATTGCAGGTGAAGTGCATTATGTGAATCCGTGTGAAAGCTCATTTCTCTTAATCTTCTAGGGAAAGGAAATGCCCAAATTCATCTGAGCGGATGGCTTATGTATGGAGCAGGAAGGGCATGCATTGCAGATTGACTGCTGCGCAGCTACGGAGTTATTAAATGGCTCAAAGGATCATCCAGTCGAGGAAAATGAAGATCCAGATAATTGGCAGGTAAACAAACGAGGCGAACATCAGCGATTTGGCTGTAGGGTTGTCGCGGTAATACGAGAACCGGATGCCATACCAGATAAAGCCCAGTGTAGTAATGATTGATCCTGAGAGATAGAGCCAGCCAAGCAGTTCCATCACATACAGCTTGTAAACTGTGGGAATTAAAATTAAGAGCGGAATCATAATCCAAAGCACAGTTTTTAATCCGCCCGGATCATTTTTTGGAAGCATTTTAAAACCTGCGTGCTCATAATCATCCCTGCAAACCCACGCAATTGCCATTACATGGGGGATTTGCCAGCAGTAAATGAGCCCAAACAGAATCCACATCCCGTGTTCAAAAACGGTGCCTGTAGCAGCAGCCCATCCTCCCACAACAGGCAAGGCGCCCGGAACAGCCCCGACAAATACATTAAGGGCGGAAATCCGTTTAAGAGGAGTATAGGCAAACAGATAGATGATGGTTGTGGCAAGGGATACAAGCCCTGCCACAAAGTTCACCAGCACAATCAGGTAGATGAGCCCGGCTAAAATCAGTCCCATTGAGAAAATAAACCCGTTTCTGGCAGAAACCCTAGAATCAGGCAGAGGTCGTTTACTTGTGCGGCGCATCAATCCGTCTACACCGCGTTCCATGAACATGTTGTGTGCGGCTGTACCGGAAGCGATCAGCCAGGTCCCGAGTGTAGCGTGCAGCATCAGTGTAAAGCTGAAACCTGCCGCCGATCCCATAAGGAACCCGATGAGCATGCTGGCCACCACGGTAAAAGTAATGCCGGGCTTGGTCAGCTCAAAGTAGTCGCTGGCTATGTCCAGAAAAGTTCTGGGTGCGCTTCTGATTTCTGTATCGGTTTGACTCATTGATCACTGTAAATTTTAATCGCCAAAAAATAACCAATTTGAATCTGAATTGTTACTCAAAAGTTGGGCAATAGGATCCCGCCCGGTATATGGTTAAAACGGCTTCCCAATAACTCTTGAACCCTATATTACGTATTTAGAAACCTGACTTGATTACACTATGAATAAGTTATTATGTAAGAAATTTTTCGATCTGTGACGAATTCATTTAACAAGCTAATGGTTTAGGTGTTAACTTTAGCATGCACAGGCTGCTTAGTCTTAAAATTGCAGGTCAGCACGTTCAGGGCCAGTTAAGAATCTCATAGTTTCAAACAGATAAAATGACATTAAATCTCTATCAAAAAACGGCTATAACCACAGTTATTGCAACGCTGGTTTTAATTTTTGTAGGAGGTTTGGTGAGAGCGTCCGGCGCGGGACTGGGTTGTCCGGACTGGCCGCAGTGCTTCGGTATGTGGATTCCGCCAACCAGTGCAGCAGAACTTCCCCCTCAATATGATGCATCACTGTTCAATCCGCTTCACACCTGGCTGGAGTATATCAATCGCCTGGTTGGGGTACTGATTGGACTGTTTATTACAGCTACATTTTTGATTTCATTCAGATATCGAAAATCAGACCCTGTAATAACGGCCTTTTCGGGTTTGGCATTTGTGTTGGTGATTTTTCAGGCATGGCTGGGCGGCCAGGTAGTCCGGTCGGGTCTGAGTGCAGGAATGATAACCATCCATATGCTTATGGCCATGACCATACTTGCAGTACTTTTGTATGCAAGTTTTCGGGCGATGAACAGCCGGCTGATTTCGCCTATTTCACCGTCTACACGGAAAACGCTGCTGTGGGTCTCGGGAGGGATTCTCTTCTTTACACTTATTCAGATGGTTCTCGGTACGCAGGTCAGAGAGGAGGTGGATGTAGCAAAAAATGTGCTTGAACTCCCCCGGGAGGGATGGATTGAACACCTGGGTTTTATTTATGAGATCCACCGAAGTTTTTCATGGCTGGTGGTGATCCTGTCGGGTGCACTTATCTATTTTAACCGGAAATTGAACGTACCCGGACGCCTCAGTAAACTGGGATGGATCATCGGTGTACTGGTTTTGCTGCAGGTGATTGCCGGAATAGGTCTCGAAAGGCTGTTGATGCCCGGTGCTCTGCAGGTTGTTCACCTAACCGGAGTAGCCGTGCTGATATGTGCGGAACTGCTATACCTTCTAATCGCGGTATTCTCCAAAAAAACCTGATTTTCGATCAGAGTTTCTCAAGAAGCTTGTTCAGAAATAATTTTACTTCATTCAGATCTTTTTGCATTTCAGCAGTCAGAACCTGATTGCTTTCATTTGCGGGATCCTGGTCTTCTCCTTCAATTATTTTTTTGGCTCCCGCAGTACTGTACTTTTTCTCCTGAACCAGGTGTTTCAGTTTCAGTATCAGCGTAATGTCCTCCTCACGGTAGGTACGGTTGCCCGCCTTGTTTTTACGGGGGGAAAGATCTTTGAAAACGGTTTCCCAGTAACGGAGTACGTGTGGTTCAATATCGGTGATTTCACTTACTTCACCGATTGAGTAATACAATTTCTTCATGGCAATGAAATCCTTTATTTTCAGCTTTGATCAAAAAGATATTCCATTCCAAAGTAATAAATTTGAAGACGATTGGAGGAAAAAAAATCAGATATCGGGGAAAGCGATAAAAGCGGCTCTCCGGAGGTGAGTGTTGTAATACCGCTTCTGAATGAAGAAAGCTCCCTGAGAGAACTTGCTCAACTCATTGGGAAGGCCTTGCAAGGGACTGCCTACGAAATTGTGTTTGTGGATGACGGTTCTACAGATGGTTCATGGGGTGTTATTCGGGAGTTGCATGCCCTGAACCCGAATGTCCGGGGAATCAGGCTTCGCCGAAACTATGGTAAAAGCGACGCTCTTCAGGCCGGTTTTGAGGAAGTCCGGGGTAAATATGTTGTAACCATGGATGCCGATTTACAGGACGATCCCAATGAGATCCCGGAAATGATAGAGATGCTGAAAGGCGGCAGTGATTTGGTAAGCGGATGGAAAAAGGTTCGTCATGATCCGATCACGAAAACGGTTCCCTCACGTTTCTTTAATGCGGTTACGCGATGGACAACCGGCATCAGGCTCCACGACTTTAACTGCGGGCTGAAAGCATACCATCGAAAGGTGACGGACGAGATCTATCTTTATGGTGAACTCCACCGCTATGTTCCTCTTCTTGCAAAGTGGAAAGGGTTCGGGAATATTTCCGAAAAGCCCGTTAAGCATCATGCACGCAAATACGGGAAAACGAAATTCGGACTGTCAAGATTTCTGAACGGTTTTCTGGATCTGGTAACCCTGCTCTTCGTGAATCGGTACATGCAGCGCCCCATGCATTTCTTTGGACTTTTCGGAGTCATCTTTCTCATCGCCGGCGTGGCTATAAGCGGATATCTGGCCGTCATGAAAATCTTTTACGGAGAGAACCTGGGCGACCGCCCGCTGTTGTTTCTGGGCATTCTGCTCATTGTGGTCGGAGTTCAGTTCTTTTCCATTGGATTCCTGGGTGAGATGATCAACAAGGGGCAGGTAGACCGCCAGAAACCCTCTATCGCCTCCATACTCTGACCAGCTGCTTATGAGCCGTATCGCGTACGACCCCGTCAAGGATAAATTTGCACGTATCATCCGTCACTCGGAATTACTGAGGCGAATTTTTTATGCCACACTTGACCTGGTATTTTTGAGAAGCTGGCATATCAGAAAGGTACTACGTGAGCACTGCAGAAAGCTTGACCGGCAGGGCGAGTGGCGTTTACTGGATGCGGGATGTGGTTTCGGTCAGTATGATCGGTTTATTCTCGATGAATTTGATCATGTGAAGATTACATCCATAGATATTAAAGCCGACTACATTGAGGATAATACATCTTTTTTCAGCGAGCAGATTTCAGAGGGTAGAATCCGGTTTGATGTGGCTGATTTGCTTAATTACCAGGACGATACAGAGTATGACGCCGTAATCTGTATTGACGTGCTTGAACACATAGCAGAAGACAGAAAGGTAATGCGAAACCTTAGCCGTTGCATGAAACCGGGTGCATATTTTTTAATGCACTCGCCTTCGCACTACTCGGCTGAGGATGCGGACGAGGATGATTCGTTTGTGGATGAACATGCCAGAGCCGGGTATTCAAAGGAAGAAATCGGAAGCAAGCTGATGGAGTCGGATCTGCATCCTCTGAAGATTCACTATACCTACGGGAAGTGGGGGCATCGCGCGTGGACGCTTTTGGTAAAATGGCCGATGGTATGGTTTACCCGGTTTGGCCTCCCGGCCGCCATTCCTCTGCTGATCTACTATCCGGTTGTAACACCTGTGTCGCTCTTGATGAATGCGGCCGATCTCTACACTGCAAATAAGAAAGGAACGGGGATTTATGCACTTGCCCAAAAGATCTGATCTCCCTGAACATTATTCTATTCGTTGAAAAAAAGCATCTCGTCTACCTCCTGTACCATCTTCCAGGAGATGGTTGACGTATCGAATACCAGGTGGAAATACCTTGCGCTATCCGTTTTTACCACGTAGTGATAGTGAAAACCTTTTCCAACACGCTCTCTGTGAACCTGGCGGATCTGGGCAATCCGGTGTTTTTCCCCTTTTCTGGTTTCAAACCGGTATGGGGTGATGTGATGCCTTAAGGATGGATTTGCAAAACCTCTTACTACATTCAATACATTGATCGGTGGATATTTCTCTTCACTCATAAACTGCTCCGTGTTAATGGAAAAACAGTTTACACATATATCACACATATATCAACCGCGGTCAGGAAAAAAGATCCTGATAGGGCTCAATCAGGCCCTCGCCCGTATTACGAGCGTTGTTAACGCGGGTATCTACCCGGTGATAGGTGATATCGTTATCTGGCCAGGGGTGAAGCAGATCCTGCAGCATATCTTCAGACTGGTTTTCAGGATTCAGCCAAATGCGAAGCTCGCTGTCGGCAAGCATAGCAGGCATACGGTCGTGAAGGTTCTGAATTGGCTTGTTGGCCGGAGTGGTTATGATGGTATAGCTGTTAACCACATCACCGGAATCCGATTTCCACGTCTCATACAATCCGGCCAGGTTTATCAGGGAAGATGCCTTTTGAGTAATATAGTGAGGTATTTTACCCGACGAGGTGTTCTTCCACTCATAAAACCCGCTGGCTGGTACCACGCAGCGCTGTGAACGGAACGGTTTGCTGAAAGACTTTTTCTTTGCAAGAGTTTCGCAGCGTGCATTAATCATTGAATAACCTGTATTGATGCTATCTGCCCAAAAGGGAACCAGACCCCACCGGAAAAGATTGATTACCCGCCTGCCTTCATGAGAAAGCACAACGGGCATCTGTGCGGAAGGGGCCACATTATATTTAGGGCTGAATGTAAACGTGCCTTCCTGAACAGCACCGTATTTACGTTCCAGTTCTTCAAGAGTTGCTTTTAAAACGTATCGTCCGCACATAATATGGTTATTGATTGGATATGGCCTCAATAAACGTGAATTCCATGAGAGGAATTGAACACCAAAAGGGGGGTGCTCATTACTATTCCTAACACCGGGCTGCCGTTAAATTACTAAATAGATCCGACAGAATGCAGATAAACCGGGGTTACCGCAGCTGGTTTGTCGTAATGGCAGGCAGAAAAAAATATAGTTTTTGGTGAGTGATTAAGTATGGTTCAGGGTGCTGAGTTAAGCTGCTGTTCTCTTATTTCTTTTCGATTTACGAGTGAGGTCTGAATTGGTGGTACATGTGTAAATCCATGCTGCCCATTGAGAAATGGAAACGACAAACCTGCTGATTATTGCGGATTTTCAAAAAAATGCATTACTATTGTCTTTGGAGTTGCTATTCCTGTCCGGCCAATATGGTAAAGACCCGGCATAACTAAACAGTGGGGGATTGATGAAAAAAGTAGTGAGAATTGTGCTGTATCTGCTTATTGTGGTGATCGCAGCAACGGCAGGGGTTGTTGCATTCATAGCTTTCGCCTTGCCAAATACGAAACCTGCCCCCGCGATGAGCATTGAATTAACGGAAGAACGCATAGAGAGGGGAGAGTATCTGGCAAATCATGTAATGCTCTGTATGGACTGCCATGCCGTTCGGGATTTCAGCCTTTACGCAGCACCCCCGAAACCGGGAACAGAAGGCGCAGGTGGGGACGTCTTCGATCAGAAAATGGGTTTTCCGGGTCGGTTTGTATCGCGCAATCTTACACCTGCAGCACTTTCGGATTGGTCTGACGGTGAAATCTTCAGGGCGATAACGACGGGTGTATCCCGGGACGGTACAGCACTGTTTCCCGTGATGCCGTATCCCAATTATTCCAGGCTGGCTGAAGATGATATTCAGGCTGTTATTGCATATCTGAGAACGCTGGAACCTATCGAAAATGAATTGGAAGGATCAAA
The DNA here is from genome assembly GCF_003150675.1 of Rhodohalobacter mucosus. Taxonomy (NCBI): domain Bacteria; kingdom Pseudomonadati; phylum Balneolota; class Balneolia; order Balneolales; family Balneolaceae; genus Rhodohalobacter; species Rhodohalobacter mucosus. The sequence goes on from NZ_QGGB01000007.1 coordinate 132,233, forward strand.
ACCTGATTTTCCGGTCAGCGTACTGATCAATACAATGCCCGTGAAGGCAGACCTTCAGCCAAGGCCATCAAAAGACGATGTGGTTAATTATGGAAGATATATCATTACAGCGGCGTCATGTGGTGACTGCCATACCAGAATGGAGAACGGAACGTATGTAGGAGAGCCCTATGCGGGCGGTAATGAATTTATAATGCCGGATGGATCTGTAGTGCGTGCAGCGAATCTGACTCCGCACGAGACCGGTATTGGCAACTGGACGGAAGAGTTGTTTATCAACCGATTCAAGATGTATGCCGATAGTTCGTACAATCCACACCTTGTTGAGGCAGGTGAAATGCAAACCATCATGCCCTGGCTTATGTATGCAGGCATGGATGAGGAAGATCTTTCAGCGATGTTTTCATACCTCCGCACTATTGAGCCGGTGGAAAACAAAGTTGTAAAATTTACACCGCCCCCCGAGTTTCAGGAAGGCGATTAAACTTATGAGGGCGTGCCGTAATAGGGTTGCTTCTCATTCCGCAAAAATATCCCCGGATATTCAGGAAACCACAGCGCGGTAAAAGTCCAGATTGTCGAGAACGGCGCCCGTTCCGCGGACCACGGCTGTTAGCGGGTCTTCTGCAATGTGCACCGGCAGATCGGTCATCTCTGTTATTCTCTTATCCAGATTTTTAAGCAGGGCACCGCCTCCGGCCAGAATGATCCCTCTGTCCAGGATATCAGCTGAGAGCTCAGGAGGTGTTTTCTCAAGTGATTTCACAATAGCCTCGACAATGGCATTAACCGAGATGGAAATGGCTTCCCGCACATCCGCAGAAGTAATGTGAATGGTTTTGGGTATGCCGTTAACCAGGTCGCGGCCTTTAATATCCATCTCCAGCTCTTGTTCAAGAGGAGAAGCTGAACCGATCTCACATTTGATCTTTTCAGCTGTCCGTTCACCTATAAGAAGATTATGGGTCCTTCGGAAGTAGCTGATTATGTCATCGTTCAGTTTATCGCCTGCCAGGCGAACAGATTGTGCATGAACAATTCCTGAAAGAGCGATTACCGCAATCTCGGTTGTTCCGCCACCGATGTCAACGATCATATGGCCTTCCGGCTCATGAACGTTGAGGCCAACTCCGATAGCAGCAGCCATGGGCTCTTCAACAAGATAAACCTCTTTTGCACCGGCATTCTCCGCACTGTCGCGCACAGCTCGTTTTTCAACGTCTGTAATACCGCTCGGCACACAGATCACAATTTGCCGGGTTGTGGAGTACCAGTTTTTCTTTACATTCTTGATCATACCCCTGATCATGTGTTCTGCAGCTTCAAAATCGGCAATCACACCGTCACGCAATGGTCTTACAGTCCTGAGTTTGCTGTGTGTTTTTTCATGCATAAACCAGGCTTCCTGACCTATACTGACAGGCATTCCGTCTGTGTTGAATGCGACAATGGAAGGTTCACGCAGTACAATCCCATTGCGCTTGGAAGAAATCAGAGTATTTGCTGTACCAAGGTCAATTGCAATGTCATTGTAAAAGAGATCCAGCAAACCCGATTTTTTCTCTACAGGGTGAAGATTTCCGTTCTTGTAATGGGGATTTTCGGCTATAGCTGGTTCCATGGAGTGTTCTGATTAAGAGCTGAGAGAGTACGGTGCCATAAAGGTTCAGGCATTTGAGTATTAGTAAAGAGTAATCATGCCTGTATCCGTTACAAAATAATTCAATGCCTGCAGAGCCCGATTGGCTGCTTGTGTGAGGCAATGGCAGTGAAGTACAAAAACCGGATTGGTTACATATTAGCCTGCGGTTTTACCCGGCTGGAGAGACCTGACCTGAATGTTGGTGTAGTGGTGATTTTTAGGCATACTCAGAATGTGAATTACGGATTCAGCAAGATCACCGGGGCTAAGTTTATTCTTTTTTGAATCAGAAAAACCTGTATCAACAGAGCCCGGAGAGAGGCAGCTTACCTTTATTCCATAGTCGCGAAGCTCCAGATGAAGCGATTCTGTTAAACCCACAACTGCATGCTTGGTTGCACTATAGCAGGCCATTCCTGCTATGCCATTTGTACCTGCACCGGATGAGACATTAATAATATGCCCTTCCTTTCTCTCCTTCATATCGGGCACCAGAAGCCTCGTGGTATAGAATATTCCGTGAACATTGAGGTCGAAAAGGTTTCTCCAATCATCGGACGCCATATCTTCAAAACTACCTTTATAACCTGCCCCTGCATTATTAATGAGAATAGGTATGTGCCGGCCAAGTTTTGTTCTTGTATCCTCAAATCCTTGTTGAACGGAAAGCTCTTTTGTAAGATCGACAGAGAAGTGGTGAAAATTTTTGTGTGCAAATGCTTCAGGTTTGGTGCGGCTCCATCCTGCGACGACGGCTCCTTTTTCAATCAATGCCTTGGTTATTGAGAGTCCGATTCCGCGGCTTGCACCCGTTACCAATGCAGTCTTGTCTTTGATGTTCATATGTGGTCGACGATTAATTTTAATCAGGTATCGTGTTTAGCAATAACCCAAACAGCATGAATGATGCCCGGAATATAACCAAGAACGGTGAGCAGGATATTGAGCCAAAATGCTCCTCCGATTCCCACAGTCATAAAAACACCCACAGGTGGCAGAAGTATGGCAAGAATTAGACGGATTATACTCATGAGATATTTGGTGTGGAGGTTAGCAGGTAAATGGAATTCAGCTTTAATAAAGGTAATCGAAGGCTAAAAAGAAAAATTGAAAAGGTGCAGAGGCAGCACCTGCCATAATCCAGGTCACCATCGGAAAATAGATCCTGGAAATTCAAAAAAAGGAGAGGAAGCGGATAAAAGGCTGGAAAAAAGGATATCTCTGAATTAAGAACATTCGAGATAAGGAAGGGAATTGTAAACGTTTCCCATTCAGCGGAGGAATTTTTAAGTGGAACCCGGTGCTGCCGTTGTGAAAGGGTGCGGCAGTGAAAGTTGGAAAGGAAGTTCTTAGGACTGAGAAACCGGATACGGGCTCATGAATTCCAAGCCTATATCATTCGGAGTGTGGGATATTGGAATTTGGAATTATTATCGCTGTGCGAAATTAAAGTACCGCGTACGGGATTTTCCCTCAGGGATCCCTATGGGGGAACCCGGTGCTGCCGCTGTGAAAGGATGCGGCAGTGAGAGCTGGAGAGGAAGTCGTTAGGACTGAGAGTCCGGAGAAGGGCTCATGAATTCCAAACCTATATCATTCGGAGTGTGGGATATTGGAATTTGAAATTATTATCGCTGTGCGAAATTAAAGTACCGCGTACGGGATTTTCCCTCAGGGATCCCTATGGGGGAACCCGGTGCTGCCGTTGTGAAAGGGTGCGGCAGTGAATGTTGGAGAGGAAGTTGTTAGGACTGAGAGTCCGGAGAAGGGCTCATGAATTCCAAACCTATATCATTCGGAGTGTGGGATATTGGAATTTGGAATTATCATCGCTGTGCGAAATTAAAGTACCGCGTACGGGATTTGAACCCGTGCTACCGCCGTGAAAGGGCGGCGTCCTAGACCCCTAGACGAACGCGGCTTATCCGTTGTGAAGCGTGTAAATTTACAGTGAATAATATAAATACGCTATACGCTTGCACACTGAGTAAATGTTCTTAGAAAATGGGGAGCCTGATGGGATTTGAACCCACGGCCTCCAGGGCCACAACCTGGCGCTCTAACCAACTGAGCTACAGGCTCCGTAAATGAAATTATCTTCGCTGTGCAAAGTTAAAGTACCGCGTACGGGATTTGAACCCGTGCTACCGCCGTGAAAGGGCGGCGTCCTAGACCCCTAGACGAACGCGGCTTTGGGTTGTTGATTTTTGATTGTCGGCTGTTGGATGGCAACACATCGCCAACCGGTCAGGCCTATTGACTTATCAATCAAAAATCAACACTCATAAATCATCAATAAAAAAGAGGCGACAGGCGGATTCGAACCGCCGTACGAGGTTTTGCAGACCTCTGCCTAACCACTCGGCCATGTCGCCTGTTAAATTATCAGTACGCCCGTCAGGACTCGAACCTGAAACCTACTGCTTAGAAGGCAGTTGCTCTATCCAGTTGAGCTACGGGCGCCAAACCGGATAATTCAGAAATTTACAGTCATTTCCGGGTCCATACTTCAATAAAACATGTCAAATAGTGAAAAATTTCTGGTCGCTCACATTAAACAAAACCAGAATTTTCTACTGTACAAAAAGTAAAGTCGGGGAGACAGGATTTGAACCTGCGACCCTCTGCTCCCAAAGCAGATGCGCTACCGGGCTGCGCTACTCCCCGAATAAATCATGATGCACTGCATGGCTGCTAACCGAGGCAGTGAACAATCCGGTTTACAAGTATCATAATGTCAATGAGCTGATTTTGCCATTCGGCGGGGCTTCTGCGCCCTTCAAATCAGTTTGTCAAAAGAATTAAAAGATAAAGGATTTGAATTCTGAATGCAACGAGATGAGGTCAAATTCTTTAAGCTAATCTCTTATCTCCCTAAACATTTCCTGTATCAAGCCGGCGCCATAAGCCGTAAGCTGAATGAAAGCTGCGGGCACTGAAAGCAGAGCAACGTTGAGGCTTTTTGATATCCTGTAACTGTCGGTAAATAAGAGAGCGGCGTAGAGGAGATACAATAACGGGAGCATACCGGCAACCGGCACCCTTAAAACAAGAAAAAGCAGTGAAGCAGGTATACCGATCAGAAAAAGAACCGGGAGCAGATGGATTGTTTGAAGCTGGTCGGGATAAAACCTCCGGATATTGACTCTTGCCCGGCCAAAGAAGTGAAGCTGCCGGAAAAACTGGCCAAAATTTGTGCGCCGTTTGTGGTAAACGTAGGCATCTGGAATAAGAGCCGTTCGAAATCCGGACTTAATGATTCGCAGGCTGAACTCAATATCTTCTCCCATTCTTGTAATTTTGTATCCTCCTGTTTGCTCAAAAACCTCCCTTGAAATACCCATGTTAAAACTTCGGGGGTGAAACTGGCCGATTCTTTTCTTGCCGCCACGGATACCCCCGGTCGTCAATGGGGAGGTCATACTGTAACTGATGGCTTTCTGTACCGGTGTAAAAGACGGGTGAGCCCTGTCAGGACCACCCCAGCAATCTATCCTGGCCGACTTGATTTTTCGATTTACAGCTTCAAAATAGTGTTCGGGTATGATACAGTCTGAGTCAAATACGACAAAATATTCGCCCTTTGCGCGTTCAAATCCATAATTTCTTGAGAATCCTTGTCCGCTGTTTTCTTTATAGTAGTATCTTATATTCAGCTTGCCGGAATACCGTTCAGCAATGGATTCACATCGTTCATCCGAACCGTCCTCAATAATAAGAACTTCAAAATCGGTAAATGTCTGACGGGTAAGGCTGCTCAGCAGTTCGTTAATCTCATCCGGGCGATTGTATACCGGAACAATAATCGAGTAAAGCATGTATGCATTTCATGAAGAAATTTTCGTTCTTTAGTGCCATCAATATAAAACATTATAGTTCCTTTCAATGAAGCATCTGTTGGTTTTCGCCGTATTATCACTATCAATTCAATCTGTTATTGCACAATCGGTAACCGTCTCAATTGCCGATGGACAAGCAGGAAGAACTGACGATCAGGTCGTTCTCAAATCCGGGGTTGCGGAAGTTACAGGTAGCGATCTTTCAGTAAAAGGAAACAGGGTAACAAATACCATGTCCTGGTCGGTTTCTCCCGGTGGGAATAAAATCGGGGCGATGACAAGAAATGGTATGGTAGCTTACCGCATGCTCGACTATTACGGTAATTCAGTTGCAAATACGGAACTCGAATTTTTCAACTCTTCCGATGAAAGTATTGCGGTATACCAATTTGATGACGGACGGGCCGTTGCGAGAGACAATATTGCCAACTTCACATTTTTTGATGCGGACGGTTCCGTAGTGTACTCCATATCAAATAGTTCACAGAGCTCAGGCGGAGAACAGATTTCCCGCCTTGCTGCCGATCCTGAAGGAAAAACTATCGTTCTGTATAATCCGGTAATCTCCTACGATAGCCGAACAGGATCAAGAGCCCAGATTGTATATGGGCAAGGGGATGTTACAGAGTTTTTCAGATCTGACTCAAGGGAGATCAAACAGGTGCGTGTAGCGGATGATGGCCTGTTCATTACGGTTTTGACAAGCGGCCAGGCCAGCGACCGCGTGCATGTTTACGACCGCTTTGGAAACGAAATTCATACGATGGATCTTGAACCTGAACGGCTGGGTGTGACCCTGAGCGGGAGAGGAGAATTTCTTACTGCCTACGGTGCAGGGAGAGTGCAGGTATTTAACATCATAACAGGTGAAAGAGTAGGCAGCAGCAGCTCCCGGACAGCGATTCTCTACGGAGAATACATACCTGAAGATGAAACCATTCTTGTCTTTGGAGGAAATGCTTCCGGTTCATCCGTAGCCGATGCAACCGTGATAGCAGTTCATGTGGGAAGGAGACAAATTGCAAGAACCAATCTTGACAGAACTGCGGTTATGCGGGAAAAAGATTATCTCTCTATTGTGCGAACGTCCACGGGAACTTACCGCATGAAAGGTCTGAATCAGGAACTTGAAATACGCACTTCATTTTAAAAAAAATGAAGGAAAACCGGCCGGTTGGACTATCAGTCAATGATGATCCGGGCCGGTTTGCTCAAGGCAAAAGCCGGGTTTATGCGCTGGCTTCTTGCTCAGATTCGGATTCAGTACCTGAATCTTCTTTTTCTCCGCTGCCGGAAGCTGTTTTCTCAGGTTCTGACCAGTCAAACTCTAGTCCGTCCCTGGATTTATTCATCTTTATCTTGACAATTGATCCAGCGGGATGTTCTACGCCTAAGAGCTCTTCTGCAAGCGGATCTTCCACGTACTTTTGAATAGCTCTTTTTAGCGGTCGTGCACCAAACTTGGGGTCAAATCCTTTATCTGAAATAAAATCTTTGGCTCCTTTGGTGATTTCAAGCTCATAGCCGAGATTTTCAATCCTGTTAAAGAGCTCCTCTGCAAGGATGTCAATAATTTTGAAGATATCCTCTTTTTCCAGCGGACGGAATGTAAGTACATCATCTATTCTGTTCAGAAACTCAGGGTTGAAAACCTTTTTCAGTGCATCCTGAATAGTTGATTTCATTTGGGCGTAGTCGAATGCCTCATCCGAGGACGAGAATCCAATGCCTTTACCCATGTTCCGGATGTCACGCGCGCCAATATTGGAGGTCATGATAATTATGGTATTTCGGAAGTCCACTTTTCTGCCCAGACTGTCCGTGAGTATACCGTCATCGAGTACCTGAAGCAGGATATTGAACACATCAGGGTGGGCTTTCTCAATTTCGTCGAGCAATACAACACTGTAGGGTTTTCGACGGACTTTTTCTGTAAGTATTCCGCCTTCCTCATACCCCACATATCCGGGAGGAGCTCCAACCAGCCGCGAAACACTGAATTTCTCCATGTATTCACTCATATCGATTCGTATGAGAGCTTCCTCCTTGTCGAACAGATACTTCGCAAGTACTTTAGCCATTTCGGTTTTACCTACTCCGGTAGGTCCGAGGAAGATAAAGGAGCCTATTGGGCGAGCAGGATCTTTGAGTCCGGCGCGGGTTCTCTGAATTGCTTTTGTAAGCTTTTGAATAGCTTCGTTCTGGCCCACAATCTTGCTGCTGAGCTCATTCTGCATTTTGAGTAGTTTCTGGCCCTCTTTTTGTGAGATTTTATTGACCGGTACACCACTCATCATTGCCACGACCGAAGCCACATCATCCTCACTTACATCAAAAACAATATGCTCTGATTCCTTCTCCCACTCTTTCTGAGCCTGATCAAGTTCTTCCATGAGGCGCTTCTCGGTATCCCGCAACCTGGCTGCTTCTTCGAACCGCTGTTTTTTCACCATGGAATTTTTCTCATGGCTGGTTTTGTCAATCTCCTCTTCAAGCTCCAGAATATGATCCGGTACGGTTATATTTGACAAGTGAACACGGGCGCCTACTTCATCAAGGGCATCGATAGCCTTATCGGGAAGGAAGTGATCCGTTACATACCGGTCGGTAAGTTTTACACAAGCTTCGATAGCTTCCGGTGTATATCGGACGCTGTGGTGCTTCTCATACTTGTTTTTAATCTGGTTGAGAATTTCCTTCGTTTCATCAACGGATGTGGGCTCAACCATAATTTTCTGAAAACGCCGCTCCAGAGCTCCATCTTTCTCAATGTACTGGCGATACTCATTTAATGTTGTAGCACCGATTGCCTGCACTTCGCCCCGGGCCAGAGCGGGCTTCAGCATGTTGGACGCATCAAGGGAGCCGCTGGCGCCACCGGCACCTACAATTGTGTGGAGCTCATCAATAAACAGAATCACATTGTCTGTTTTTTCAAGTTCACTCATCACGGCTTTCATACGCTCTTCGAACTGTCCGCGGTATTTGGTTCCTGCAACAAGTGCTGCAAGGTCGAGTGCTATTACGCGCTTATCATACAGAACTCGTGAGACCTTCCTTTCAACAATACGGGAAGCCAGTCCTTCGGCTATGGCTGTTTTACCGACTCCGGGCTCGCCGATCAGTACCGGGTTGTTCTTTTTCCGCCTGCTCAGTACCTGGGCTACGCGTTCAATTTCTTTTTCCCGGCCAATGATTGGGTCGAGTTTTCCATCTTCGGCCAGCTGGGTTAGATCCCTTCCAAAATTATCAAGTACGGGTGTTTTTGACTTTTCCATTTTCTTTTCTCGTGAACTGCCTGATGATTGAGATCCTCTTGGAGGTTGTGATATGCTTGCAGAAGCTGATCGGGCATCATCCTGATCCGTGTCGCGGGTATTGCCTGAAATAATCATGTCGAGTTCTTCCCGGACTGCATCATAGGAGACGTTGAACTGCTGCAGGATCTGGGCCGCGATGTTTTCTTCATCGCGTAAAAGAGAAAGCAGCAGGTGTTCGGTTCCGATCGTGTCGCTTTTATAAAGTTTGGCTTCGAGGTATGTAATCCGTAAAACTTTTTCCGCCTGTTTGGTGAGGGGAATGTTGCCTACGGTGACTGTACCTCCGGTTCCTCGTACGGTGTCTTCAATGGTCTTTTTAAGCTTGAAAAGATCACAATCAAGATTCTTCAAAATACGAATCGCGACGCCGTCACCAAGCCGGACAATGCCCAGTATTAAATGTTCTGTACCGATGTAGTCATGACCCAGCCTGAGAGCCTCTTCCCGGCTGAACTGAATCACGTCTCGGACTTTACTAGAAAAATTACCCTCCATAACGGGACCTGCAGCGATTTAACTTATTAAAAAAAATTAGTTACTGAAATGGTAACGAGCGAACGAAACCTTTAGTTCATATACAGTACGAAAGTAGTATGGAGCCATACGAAATGCAAACGAATTGGTAGAATATAAGGTGAATTCTGACGGCGGTGAAGTGAGTGTCAGAAGAGCGAACTGCCCGTCATCTCTTCGGGCTTTTCAATATTCATCATGTGGAGAAGAGTAGGGGCAACATCGGCAAGAATTCCCTGGGTAAGATCAACGCTTTTATCTTCACCTACAAGGATTACGGGAACGGGTGCAGTTGTGTGTGCCGTGTGCGGGCTGCCGTCTTTTTGAACAAGACAATCGGCGTTGCCGTGATCGGCAATGATCAGTACCTGGTAGCCGTGTTCGGTGGCTGTATTCACGACTCGTTTCAGCTGATGATCAACCGTTTCGACAGCTTTTATGGCCGCCTCCATAACGCCGGTATGGCCAACCATATCCGGATTGGCAAAATTGAGTACCGCCAGGCTGTAGGTTTCTTTTTCAAGCTCCTCACAAAGACGGTTTGTAACCTCTTCAGCGCTCATTTCAGGTTTCAGGTCATAAGTAGCCACTTTTGGGCTCGGCACCATAATTCTGTCTTCCCCCGGATTGGGGATCTCCTCGCCGCCGTTGAAGAAATAGGTTACATGCGGGTATTTTTCTGTTTCCGCTATGCGAAGCTGCTTTAACCGGTGGGCACTCACTACTTCTCCCAGGGTATTTTTCAGACGAACGGGAGGGAATGCCACTTCGGCAAAGCTGTTGAACGTATCATCGTATGATGTAAACGTAACATAGTGCAGATCGAGTGGCCTGGTTTCAAAAGGAACATCTTCGTTCTGAAACAGAGCTTTTGTGATTTGCCGTGCTCGATCTCCGCGGATGTTATAAAAAATTACAACGTCGCCCTTTCTGATTCGGCTGTTCTCAGTTGTTTTAATGCGATGCGGGAGTATGAATTCATCCGTTATATCGTCATTGTAACTCTCACTGAAAACCTTTTCGGCCGAGTTGTACACCGCTCCTTTGCCGTCAAGAAGAAGTTCGTATGCTTTCCGGGTTCGTTCCCAGCGATTGTCGCGGTCCATAGCATAGTACCGCCCTACGATTGATGCGAGTGTTCCTGTACCGATTTCTTCTGCTTTCTCTTCAAATTGGCGGGCATATTCAGCGCCACCGTGAGGCGAAGTGTCGCGCCCGTCTGTGAAAGCGTGTACAAAAGTATGCTCGATGCCAAAATGGTGCGCCATTTCAAGCAGGGCGAAGAGGTGATTGTTATGACTGTGAACCCCTCCGTCAGAAAATAGCCCCATGATGTGAACGCGATTTCGGGAGGAGGCTTTTTCAAAAGCTTTAGTCAGAACGGAATTTTCAAAGAAATCCCCGTCACGAATTGATTTATTAATTCTGGAGAGCTCTTGCCATACAATTCTTCCGGCACCTATATTGAGGTGACCAACCTCTGAATTGCCAAACTGACCCTCAGGAAGCCCTACGCTTTCTCCGCTTGCAGAAAGCTTCGAGTTGGGGTAGTTATTTATGAGGGAGTCGTAAAATGGTTTATCGGCCTTGTCAACAGCGCTAACGTCGGGATTGTCTGCAATCCCGAATCCGTCCAGAATTACCAGAAGAGCTTTCTTTGTTGTATTGGCCAAAGGAGAGGGGATTACAGATTATTAACGTGCCGGGTAAGTTTCGCTTTTTTGCGGGCCGCGTTGTTGCTGTGGATAATCCCTTTATTAGTAAGTTTGTCAATATAACTGGTTGCAGCTTTAAGATGCTTCTCAGCTGACTCTTTATCAGTTGCGTTGAGAACATTCTTTATCAGTGTTCTCATTCTTGAGCGACGGGTGTTGTTGTGCTTTTTACGCTTTTCGTCTTGTCGAAGGCGCTTGATTGCTGATTTATGCTGTGGCATAATGCATTGGTGATTACAGTTGAATACTCGTTATCTTAAACAGATTCCAAAATTACGGGTTCTGAATCCAACTTACAAGAATGGATTGAATGTTAGACTATAAAAATTTATTTTAACTGTTCTCTGAAATGATCATTGTCATCGATGGGCCGGCCGGGTCCGGAAAAAGTTCTACCGCCAAAGCGATAGCCAACAGCCTTCATATTCAGTTCCTGGATTCAGGGGCTTTGTACAGGGCGTTAACATATCTGTGGTTGAGGCGTGGAAAACCGGATAAAGCCGAATTCTTTGAAAATCTGTCTGAAATTGAATTGCAAACCGATTACAGCAATCAGGTTTTTCATGTTCAAGCCAACGGTGAAAATATCACCGATAAGATCCGGTTACAGGAAGTTGCAAATCATGTGAGTGAAATTGCCTCTGATCCAAGATCGCGTTCGTTTGTAAATGGTTACATGAAAAAATTGGTTGCACAGGGTGTTTTTGTAGCTGACGGGCGCGACCTGGGTACGGCCGTCTTTCCGGATGCCGAACTGAAATTTTACATGGATGCGTCACTCGATGAACGCGCAGCGCGCCGGTTCAAAGAGATCGAAGGCACAGAAAACGACGTTACCCTGGAACAGGTGAAACAGAATCTTGCAGAACGTGATCACAAAGACTCAAACAGGAAAAGTGATCCGCTTCGCAAGGCTGAAGACGCTATTGTAGTAGATACCTCAGGCAAGTCATTTGAAGAACAGCTCTCGGAGATGCTGGAGATCATTGACGAAGAACTTAAACTGAAACCTTAATTAAAAATCCCGTTTCGAACGTCGGGACGTGGCTCTGTTTTAACAAATAACCTAAATGACTGAAGAACTAAACAATAAAGAAGAACTGAACGAAGAAGCTGAAGCTGCAGCTGAAACCAAAGAGACAGAAGCAGCAGAAACAGCCGTGATTGCAGAAGAAGCCGGCAGTGAAAAACAAGAGAATGAAGATGAAGAAGTTGCCGTAGCCGCAGAAGAGGAAAATACCATCCACACATTTGACGGTGAGGTTGAGGGTAAAACCTACACCTTTGATGAACTGCAGGCAGCATCAGAAGACTATACCGATGAGGAATTTCATGAGCTCGCGGGCATGTATGAGAACACGCTCAGTGAAATTGAAGAAAAAGAGATTGTTACCGGAATTGTAGTTTCCGTAGATGAAAAATATGTCATTGTTGACATCGGTTTTAAATCAGAAGGAATTGTTCCCGCCAACGAATTTTCAAACAAGGTACTTGAAAATCTCCAGCCCGGTGATGAAGTGGAAGTGTTTCTCGACAGGGTTGAAGACCGTGAAGGCCAGCTTATTCTCTCCAGAAAGAAAGCTGACATACTTCAGGCCTGGGAGACAATTGAAAAAGCTCACGAGACCGGAGAAGTAATCGAAGGTTATATTCAACGCCGCATTAAAGGCGGTATGGTTGTGGATATTTTCGGCATCGATGCCTTCCTGCCCGGCTCACAAATTGACGTACGTCCTGTTCGCGACTTTGACGCCTATGTGGGCAAAACCATGGAGTTCCAGATTGTGAAGCTCAACATGCAGGCTGAAAACGTTGTGGTATCGCACCGTGCGCTTATTGAAAGCGATCTGGAAGATCAGCGTCAGGAAATTCTTGAAACCATCGAAGCCGGTCAGGTTCTCGAGGGTATAGTTAAAAACATTACCGACTTCGGTGTGTTCATCGATCTTGGTGGTGTTGACGGACTGCTTCACATCACGGATCTCTCCTGGGGTCGCGTAGATCATCCGGAAGAGATTGTGCGGCTTGACCAGCGAATGAACGTAGCGGTTATTGACTTTGATGAGGATTCAAAGCGTGTATCCCTTGGACTGAAGCAGCTTCAGCCGCATCCGTGGGACGATATTGATATCAAATATCCCGAAAACATGCGAGTTCAGGGCCGCGTGGTATCCATAGCAGATTACGGAGCATTCATTGAGCTTGAAAAAGGTGTTGAAGGCCTGATTCACATTAGTGAAATGAGCTGGACCCAGCATATCAAACATCCCTCTCAGCTTGTTCAGAAAGATGACATTATTGAGTGTGTTGTTCTGAACATCAATGAGGAGGAGAAAAAGATTTCCCTGGGCGTGAAGCAGCTTGAGAAAGATCCATGGGAAGATCTTGCAGAGCGCTACCCAATCGGATCCAAGCATAAGGGTGTAGTTCGTAACCTCACCAACTTTGGTGTATTTATTGAGCTTGAGCCCGGAATTGACGGTCTGGTACACGTATCTGATCTCAGCTGGACAGAAAACGTAGATCACCCCAATGAAGTGGTTGACAAAGGTCAGGAGCTGGAAGTCGTAATTCTGGCTATCGATTTTGAAAATCGACGCATTACACTTGGCCATAAGCAGGTTCAGGACAACCCCTGGGAACAGTATGCAGAGGAGTACGGCCTGGGTGCGAAGGTAGAAGGAAAGGTTACCAAAATTACCGACAAGGGTATGTTCATTGAACTGCCTTTGGGAGTGGATGCCTTTCTTGCTGCTGACAAGCTTGCTGAACCGGTCGACAGTCTTAAAGACGCATTCAGTGAAGGTGATACCGTCGCAGGGTTTGTTGCAGAATTTGATGAGCCCAGCAAAACGATTGAAATATCACAAGTTGAAGGCGAGCTGAAGAAAGCCAAATCCAAGACAAGGAAGAAGGTGAAAAGCGAAAACGTTGAAACCGGAACACCGACACTTGGTGAAGTTTCAGGTCTTGCCGAAAAGCTTGCTGAAAAGGAAAAGAAAGACAAAGAAGCTGATGAAGAGGAGTAAGAGACTCTGACATCGGTAATTTGTAAAGCTTGCACAAAAAAGGCTCCATTCAGGAGCCTTTTTTTTTATCCACTAAGTTTATCAGTGATTCACTTGTCGATATAGAAATAGATCAAATTCTTTGAGCTGTCAGAATTACTGCGGATCTTCGTATTGTTCTCTTTGTTGTACGTGTAGGCAATATTTCTGATAGAGTTCAACTCTTTCTTGTCACTGTACTTAATTTGCAGTGCATCCCCGCCCGGCTTTAAATCACCCAGTTTCTCTTTTAATTTGGAATATTTGGAACTGCTTTTTCTGGAAACACGTACTTTTGAGCGGGGAACAAGTTTTACTTTCATGATATGGAGGTCAGTTATTTGATATAATTAAAAATATATCCTGACATAAAAATATAAAAATCTCTCAAAATCAACCCGAACAACCCCGAATAATAAAAGTATTTGATTACGGTCTTTACTTAATCCGGTTTTATATTTTTGATATAAATGCCGACAGACCTGAACTATAGAGAGATACTATTGTTTGGATGTAAACTAGCTTGAAGTATTTAATGACGGTTCGAAATCGGTTGAAAAATAAACCGTTTATGGAACCTGTACAGATGAAAGGATCTTTTGTACAATATCTTCAGGTGAAATATCTTCTGCCTCAGCCTCAAAAGTGGGTATAATTCTGTGACGCAAAACATCCTGTGCAATCACTCTTACATCCTCCGGAGTAACATAGGCACGGTGTTCCATGAAGGCATGTGCCCGTGCTGCAAGATTCATATTGATGGAGGCTCTTGGTGAAGCACCGAAACTGATTAACTCCTTCAGATCGGCCATATCGAAGCGGTCAGGATATCGGGTCGCGAAAATTAAATCAACGATATAGCGCTCCACTTTCTCGTCTGTATAAATTTCATTAATTACGTCACGGGCTTTTAGAATGGTTTCGGCATCGGTAACCGGTTTCAGTTCCGGTTTTTGCCCTGTTTTAGCCATACGACGCATAATCTCAAGTTCTTCACTCTCGGTTGGATATCCAACTTTGAGTTTCAGCATAAAGCGATCAACCTGAGCTTCAGGCAGATTATAGGTCCCTTCCTGTTCAACCGGATTTTGCGTGGCAAGAACGAGAAAAGGTGCTTCAAGGGGAAACGTGGTTTCGCTTATGGTAACCTGCTTCTCCTGCATTGCTTCAAGGAGTGCACTCTGCACTTTGGCCGGAGATCGGTTGATTTCGTCAGCCAGTACAATATTTGCAAAGATAGGACCCTTTTTGACGGTGAACTGCGACTCCTTCTGATTATAGATCAGGGTTCCGATCAGATCGGCCGGCAAAAGATCGGGTGTAAACTGGATCCGTTGAAATTTGGTGTTGATCACTTTTGCCAGGGATGAGACGGTAAGTGTTTTCGCAAGTCCCGGAACGCCCTCAAGCAATACGTGCCCGTCGGCAAGCAGACCGATCAGCAGGCGGTCAATCATATACCTCTGACCTACAATTACCTTATCAAGTTCACTGTATATGTCATCGATAAATGCACTGTGGAGCTCAATTTTCTCGCCCAGTGCGCGCATATCCACATCGTTGCTCATTAGGAATCTTTACTATGGGTTAACTTTAATTTTTGATACATTCATCGGCTGTAAATGGCAACTAAAGAACGAATAATTTCAATCAGCTGCAAAGAGATTGCACGTAAACGGGTTTCGTTAGGGTGTTCTGCATAAACAGTATTCACTATGGATTTATTACAGGCAATTTTATTGGGGATACTTCAGGGAATTACCGAGTTTCTTCCCGTCAGCAGTTCAGGGCACCTGGCCCTGGCGCGGGCACTTGTCGGCAGAGAGCTGGTTCCGGGGATAACATTTGAAATTGTTGTCCACTTCGGTTCTTTCTGCAGTATTGCATTCTATTTTCGGGAACGGTTATTCGCTATTCTGAAAGATTTATTTACAAGCTTGACACCGTCAGGAATAAAAGCAGGAAGACTTCGCACTGACGGAAATACACGGTACAGTTTCATCATTCTGCTAAGTATGATACCTGCCATGCTGGTAGGTTTTACACTAAAGGATCAAGTGGAAGAGATCTTTATGAATCCTGTAATGGTATCGGGTATGCTGCTTGTAACCGGTACACTTCTCTTTTCGACAAAATTTGTTAAGCACCCTAAAAATGAAGTGGATGTAAAAAGAGGTCTGATAATGGGCGTGGCACAGGCATTTGCCATCCTGCCCGGCATTTCGCGATCCGGTTCAACCATCTCTGTGGGGCTTTTCAGCGGAGTAAAAAGGGAGAGCGTGGCTGATTTTTCCTTTTTAATGGTTCTTCCCGTACTGGCTGGTGCCATGCTGCTTGAGCTACTGGAAATAGCACAAAACGGGATTGAATATGGAGCGGTACTTGCTTTAATCGGTGGATTTGTTGCATCCTTTACGTCCGGTTACCTGTCTCTGAAATATCTGATTATCCTGCTCAGAAAAGACAAATTCTATTTATTCTCATTCTATTGCTGGGCGGTTGGTATTGCAGGATTGATTTATTTCATTTAATCACTAAAAGTGCAAGGGTTCCCTTGATGCCATTTTTAAATTTGGCTACCTTAGATGCCGTCTAATCAAACCTGAAAAATGGAAATATACATTTTTGTCGTTCTGTCTGTTCTCGCCATTGCATCGGCACTGGGCATGGTAATGTCGAACAGCACAGTAAACAGTGCACTATTGCTCGTGGTAAATCTGGTAACTCTTTCGGGTGTATACCTTCTGCTCCAGGCTCAGTTCCTGGCACTTATCCAGATTCTGGTCTATGCGGGAGCAATTATGGTGCTTTTTCTCTTCGTAATTATGCTCTTGAACGTTGACAAAGAGGAGAGCCTTTTTGACAAGTTCAGAGTGAAATACCTTTTGGCCTTTTTGTTGGGTGTGATTGTATTTGCACAGATTTTATACAGTATTGGCGGTGTAACGGATATGCTGCCGGAGATCTCCTCCGAAATGATACAGGTGGGTACCGTCGAATCCCTGGGGGATGTGCTTTACACAGACTATCTTTTTGCATTTGAAATGACCGCTATACTGCTAACCGCTGCCGTTGTAGGAGCTCTTATGGTTGCCCAATTTAAGACGAAGCAAACCGGAGAAACAGAATGATAGGAATTGATTGGTATCTTGCCCTAAGCGCTGTCCTCTTTGTGATTGGCATGATCGGTGTACTTATTCGGCGGAATGCGATTGTCATTTTTATGTGCATTGAATTGATGCTGAATTCCGTGAACCTCGCTTTGATCTCTTTTAGTGCCTATCATGGTGATGTGGCAGGTCAGATTCTCGTATTTTTCTCGCTTTCTGTAGCTGCTGCAGAAGCTGTTGTGGGACTGGCTATTATCATTGCAATCTTCCGGAACAATCTCTCCGTAGACATTACAAGGGTGAACCTGCTGCGTTGGTAAACAGACCATGTTCTGTGTTACCGCAAATCTGAATATTCATTTGCAGTTGCCTATCTCAGAGGCTTCAGAATATAGTTTGTGCTGTCCGTTTCAACCGTCTGTGTGAATGGAATATGTATCCGTGTGGGTAAGAGAATGGAGCGTGCAGTATTGCAATTTCCCGGAATCCCATGGGCTCTAATCTAACCGCCGGTATTCACTATTCCATATCGTGTTCAGCGGGGGTATCGTCAATGGTATCAGCATGCGCTTTGCCGGGTCGAATCAGAAAGATGCAAACCAGCAGAAATAGAACACCGGCCAGGGCTGTGACATAGAATGTACCTTCGAGGCTGATATGCAGATAGACCAGCCCCAAAACATAGGGCCCCAATGCCTGTCCGACCCGCATAACCATCCAGTTCACGGAAAGAAAAGCAGCCCGGAAATCGCTGGGGGCATAACCTGTAAGCAGATTCAGAATGCTTGGAATATTCATACCCTGTGCTACACCGAAGAGGCTGATCGGCAGAATAAAGTACCAGATATTATCAATTACAGGTACCATAAAGAAGATAATGGAATAAAGCAGTGCAGCTGCTGTAATGAGGTTTTTTTCACTGAATCGCAGTGCAAGTTTTCCAAGCTGAGCGGATGTGATTGCCGTAACCAGGGATGAACCCGATAAAATCACACCTATGGCAAATGAACTCTGACCAAATTTTTCGTCCAGCAGAATTGTAAAAAAGGTAATGTAACCTCCATAAAGTATGATGAATGTAAGGAACATACCCAGAAACAATCCAAGCACCATTTTTGACATCAGCGCGGATCTGATTTCGCGGAAGTAAAGCTTCATTTCCATTCCGTTTCCCGTGTTTTCCTGTTTGAGAAAGAAAAGGGCAACGAGTCCAACAGGAAGTGCCAGCAGGCTGAGAAAAAACGGGTAATACCATCCCATTATCGCGAGCGCGCCTCCGATAGCCGGATATAGTGCCGTTCCTATACTGAGAACGCTCCCGTTATATCCCATTACAACCGCGCGTTTATGCCCTTCGTAAAGATCACCGATAAGGGTGAGATTAAGAACTCCCAGGGCTGCACTTCCAATACCCTGAAATACCCGAAAAAGAAGCAACTGGTTAAAACTGTCAGCGTAGGCACAAGCCGTTCCTGCAATTCCAAACAGGAATAGTGAAGGGACCAGGATAACTTTTCTGCTGTACCGGTCGGCCAGAATTCCAAATATAGGCGTGAAAAAGATTCCGGGCAGGGTAAAAAATGTAATGAGCAGCCCGATTTGTGCAGATGAAACGCCTAAAGAACGCGCTATGGATGGGAAAGCTGGAGCAATACTTGAAACTCCCATTACTGCAGAGAGCGTTATACCAAAAATGATATAAACGTTGAACTCCTTAAAGGGTGATACTTGCTGCCTGGTCGTATTCAAAAAAAATGAGGATTGTAGTTGGGTTAGTTTAACCTGTCATAGTTAAACTGCCGTCTATGCAGGGCCGGTGCAATATAAAATAAAAAACAGTCAGGGTTCGACTCTTCATATGTCCGTTCAGTTTTATTGGATTGGATGGGTTGCGTTGGCAGCCTGATAGAACGTATTTTGTAAATTGTGAGTTACAATTAACCCTGAGCATAAAATTAGGTTAAAAAGTTTCAGGTAATCTTTGTACAATTGCGGGGATTGAAATACTAATAAATAGAATCACAGACACGATTTGCTAATAAAAAATCAGGTGCTCTCTGATATAGAAAGCAAAAAGTATACGATAAAATTTGCCAGAACAGAAGATGAGGTCGATGCTGCCCTTCAGCTGAGGTACCGTGTTTTCAAAGAGGAACTGGAGCGTCAGTTTACTTTTTCCGGGGAACGGGATAAAGATGAATATGATGATCAGGCCCATCACCTGATTGTTGTGGATAATGATTCAGAGCAAGTTATCGGTACCTACAGATTGCAAACATACGAGCAGGCCAAAGCGGGCAACGGTTTTGTCAGCGAAAAACGTTTCAGGCTTGATCAGTTTCCGGACCATGTAATAAAAAATGCAGTGGAAGTGGGCAGAGCCTGTATTAGTCCGGAGCACAGAAGCGGAAGAGTTCTTTTTCTGCTTTGGAAAGGTTTTGCCGGTTATTTGACTCACTTCGAGAAACGCTATCTTTTCGGGTACGCAGCTTTTGGAACAACCGACTTTGGACTCATTCTCAATACCTGCAGATACCTCAGGGAAAGGGGGTATTACCATCCGGATTTTTACATTGAGGCAAAACCCGAATACAAGATCAACCCGGACCTGAAATATGAAAAATCGGACAAGATTGACCTTCCTCCACTTTTTGAAAACTATCTGAACGTTGATTCCACCGTTTGCAGTGAGCCATCCTTTGATAAAGAGCTGATGCTTGCCCACTGTTTGATTCTGCTTGACGTTGAAAACATATCCGACAGAACCAGAAAACTCTTTTTCGGCTGATTTTTTTTGGATTTGAGCGGTAATCATCCGTGCTTTTATCTGCACGCTGTCAAATCAACTTACACTACAGATGCGAAAATTCAGATCCATATTCAGGGTTTCATTGCTGATAGTGTTCACAATGATGACGTATCTGCTCTACCTGGTACCCTATCTTTTTTTCAGGTTGGCCGGATTTAATTACCATCCCCTGCGTAATCTCCATATGCGCACCTGGTCGAGAGGGGTGTCGAGAATCCTGAATATCAAAATCAATGTAGAGGGCAAAGCCCCCGAGCCGCCGTTCTTCCTGGTGTCGAACCATCTGAGCTATATTGATATCGTACCCATGTTTCTGAACCTGAAATGCACATTTGTTGCAAAGAAAGAGGTAAGAAGCTGGCCTGTACTTGGCTTTATGGTTGCAACCATGGGGGTTATATTTGTAGACAGATCACGTAAACGGGACGTAAAGCGCGTAAATTCGATTCTAACGAATAGTCTTACCCGGTACCAGGGTGTGGTTGTATTCCCGGAGGGAACCACTTCTGGGGGAGAGAAGATACTGCCATTCAGGCCGCCGCTTCTTGAATTCCCTTCAACCATGGAGATTCCGGTTTACTATGCATCGATTCGCTATGAAACAGATACCGAAAGAGGCGACCTGCCGGCAGAACGCAGTGTTTGTTTCTATGGTGCAAGGGATCCATTCCACAAACATGTGATGATGCTTGCGGCCAATCGCAGAATAAATTGCACGATGAGTTTTTCAGATACGCCGGTTACCAGAAAAAACCGAAAGGAGCTGGCCAATGAACTTCAGGAAAGGGTGAGTGAACTATTTGAACCAATGGAATCATCAAAGGGATAAATACTTGTCAAGCCGGGCTTTTAAAAAAAAATTAAACATGACTAGGGGGGAGGGTGCGTGTGATCTGTACTATACACACATGACCATACACGCATAATAATAATTCAATCAAATCACTTAACCCCAGAATTATGAACATGTTTAAAAAAATACTCCCATTCTCACTGCTTGCAGCTGTGCTTTTTGCCGGATGTGATGTAATGGACACTAACCTGGACACAGAGCCTAAATTGCAGGTTCAGATGCAGGTCAATTCCACAGGTTCCTTTGCTAAACAACTAACAGCAAGCCAGGATGTTACCAGCTTAGAGATCACAGAAGTGAAGCTTTATGTTGAAGACTTTGAACTTGACGGAACGCGCGGTACCGAAGATTTTGAGCTGGAAGATATCATCGTAAATCTGCCGCTTGACGGTACCCCTCTGGTAATCACGGAAAAGGAGATTCCCGCCGGCTTTTATGATGAATTTGAGCTGGAAGTGGAACGACCGGACGATGATGAATTTGTATCCGATACCGATATCATTGATGAATCTGGTCGCTATTCCATTGTAGTAAAAGGTGCCTTTAACGGTGAAAACTTCATGTATCGCTCGAAAGAGGACTTTGAAATTGAAATGGAATTGCATCCGCCTCTCGAAGTAGGTGAAAACGAGAATACAGCGGTTGTCGTTGAAATTGATATTGACAAATGGTTCCGTGACTCATCAGGCAACCATCTGGATCCGAATGACGATAATAACAGGGACAATATCGACAGCAATATTGAAAATTCATTCGAAGGGTACGAGGATGATGAGGATGATGACGACAAATCTGAAGATTCTGAAAAGGCAGAAGCCAAGGCTTACTTCAATAATACAGGTGTTGATTCAGACGCCAGTGGGTATGCTGAGCTTGAGAAACGCACGTACCGAACCGAATTCAAGGTAGAAATTGAAGACCTGGATGTCGGAACGTATGAATTATGGGTTGCCGGTGAAATGCGTGCTGAAATTGAGGTAAAGCAGGATGAAGACGGCACAGAAGGTGAGATCGAATTTCGCAATCCTGCAGAATCTGGTAAGCCAATGCTGGACTTTGACCCGTTGGGTGAGCTGATTACCATTGAACAGGACGGCACCGTGTTCCTTTCAGTTGAGTTCCCTGCTGAATTGACATACGACGACGACGATGACGATGATGAAGAAGATGACGATGACGATGATGATGACGACGATGATGAAGATGATGATAACGACGACGATGACGACGACGATGATGATGAAGATGATGACTAAGTCGGCGTTTTAAATCGAACCTTTCAAGCCTGCCGGAGTAGTACCCGGCAGGTTTTTTTATTTCATAACGGGACGCTGCCGGCTTAAGCAAGAAACGATTCTGATGAAGGTGGTTTTTTGCCTCCCGGAATTGCTAACCTCCTGCTGCATCTATGGGATTGCCCGCAAATAGACTGATAAATCTGAGGTGGATAATAAATGAGTTTGCGATTAGGGGTAAGGCGGGTTCTCATCTGTAATACTTACACAACACAATACATAGAAACTTTACCTAAACAGAGAACGATGTTTCGAATAATAAAAACCATACCCCTTATACTGCTTACAGGCCTGATTGCCGCATCATGTGATTCAACCAGCTCCGTACCTGGAGAGGAAGCCTCACTGATGCTGCAGATGCAGGTGCAAACACAAAACATTACTGCCAAATATGTCCAGGGTCAACAGGATGTGTCCGGGCTGACTATTGATGAAGTGAAGCTTTACATTGATGAGATGGAGCTGGAAAGCATCGAGAATGATTCACTCGATTTTGAGATAGAAGATTTCATCGTAAACCTGCCACTGGATGGTTCCCCGCTTACGCTTACCGAACAGGCACTGCCGCAGGGCATCTATGATGAATTTGAACTCGAAATTGAAAAAGCTGAAGATGACATAAACGTCAGCGATAGCGATTTCAGAGACGAAACCGGCACATATTCACTTGTTGTACTGGGAACTTTTAACGGTGAAAGCTTCATATTTCGGTCTACGGATGACTTTGAGCTGGAACTGGAGCTGAATCCACCTCTTGAGCTTACCGGGGGAGAGAGCTCGATTCTTCAGGTAACAGCAGATGTATCAAGCTGGTTCAAGGGTGCATCCGGTGAAGATCTGGATCCAAATAATGCTGATAATTTTGAGACCATCAATCAGAACATTGAAAACTCATTCGAAGGATATGAGGATGATGTTGATGACGATGATGATGACGATGGTGATGATGACTAATTCAAGTTTGTAATACCCCGAATAAGCCAAGGGCCAGCCGGTAGATCATCGGCCGGCCTTTCTTTTTTTCTCCAAATGTTGATCTCTTGAGAGTGCAAAATTAAGTCTGTTTAAGTTGCTTCAATAAAAAAATAAGTAAAACAAGCTTGAAACAACCTGATTCAGATAGATTTCAGATAAGTGTCTTGGAGCAGTTAAATGGGGAGAATGTCTGTCTGGTGAAGAAGGGGTGTTCGCTCCCGAACTAAAAATATTTTTTTCGGAGATGCCCTAAAGCCAGACATGTGCGCTAATTTAGGCACCGGGCAGGTATGAAGTGGCAATTATCGGTAAGGCAAATGCAACAAAACGGAAAAAAGGTTTCATTTCATTGCTTGACTACCTTTTAATATGTTAATACTACTTCAATGACCTTTGACCGTAACACTTATTTGGAAGAATTGAGCATGCAAAGGCTTCGCCCATAACTCTGCGTTTTTCATCTCATGTAATGGTCAATTTTTGAAATCATAAATCATTGTTATTTCTTCAATGATTTATTGAAACATATATTTCCATAAATTTTCGCAAAAACAATCCAAAATACACTTTGTATTCTAGATGATTGTCTGATTTTTCAGGGTCAGCATGGCAGATCAGAAATGCATGCTCATCACTATGTTCAATATGGTCTGAGTAATTCTGATTCTATTAAACTCAGCTCCGAAGAATGGGCTGAGTCAATACGAGTACGGGCATTTATTGTGCCTTCTGATGTATCTCATCAGATAGAGTTAGACGGTTCAGAAAAAGTGCTCATGATTTGGCTGGATCCTGAATTTTCAATCAAGAGGTCGATGACTGATGCAGATATTATAAATACTTCCTTAGGGAGTCTTGAATCTGATTTAAAACCATATGCTGTGCAAACTTTGAATTGTGAATCAGCAAATCAAATTCGGGGGATTATTACAGGTTGGCCTGCAGCAGACGCTATGGATAAACTGGACAACCGGATTTCTGAAAGTATTAAGTGGATTAAAAGTCGCGTAAAAGATCAAACGATAACGGTAGAACATTTGGCTGAAACTGTCTATCTAAGTCCGGGAAGGTTGATGCATCTGTTCTCTGAGCAAATAGGTATTCCGATACGTAAATACATTTTGTGGCAGCGACTACGGGCCGCACTCCTCAAGCTGGCTGATGGAGAGTCTATCACTGAAGCTGCCTACTATGCCGGTTTCACGGATTCTCCTCATATGAATAGGGTTTTTAAAGCAAATTTTGGCATTACTCCATCAAAAATATTCAAGAACAGCAGGTTCATACAAGTGATTGGCTGTTGACCATGATATCCTATAGCTGAACAATAAATCAGTTATAGGAGGTATTATGGAAATTTTCCCACTACAAACAGGGTCTGTTAAGGTAAAGAAAGCTCAAAAATCACGTGAAAAAGGAGGGATGTTACGTGTTCTCACTTCTGAAAAATGGACAGACTGGTTGCCTATTTATGCCTGGTTGATCAAGCACCCTGAAGGAACATTTGTAGTTGACACCGGAGAAACTTCTTTAACATCCCGTAGCGGTTATTTTCCCAAATGGCACCCTTATTATCGATATGCGGTCAAGATGGATGTATCCAGAGATGATGAAATTGACCGACAATTGGCTCGATATAATGTTGACTCCAAAGATGTTGATAAAGTAATACTCACACATTTTCATACAGATCACGCAGGTGGACTGTATCATTTTTCAAACAGTGATATCCTTGTACCCAAATCAGAATATCAGAATGCAAAGGGCACAATAGGAAAATTGAGAGGTTACCTGCCGCAGCATTGGAAGGATTGGTTTAAACCCGATGAAATTGAATTTAAAAAACAGAATTATGGTCCGTTTGCAGAGTCATACCCTGTAACCAAAGATGGAAGCATTATGGCAGTACCAACTCCAGGTCATACTCCGGGTCATCTTTCAGTGGTTGCTGATACCGGTGATAAAAAAGTATTCCTGGCCGGAGATACCAGTTATACAGAGCAACTACTAATAAATCTCCAACCGGACGGAGTAACTCCTGACACAAAACAGTCGTTAGATACACAAATGAAGATATTGAAACTGGCTGAACAGGGTCCGGTTATATATTTACCTTCACATGATCCTGAGGCATCTCGTAGACTCAGTACAAATAAAACTTTAGCTGTATAAAGAATTAAAAAATATGGGAGTGAAGTATAGGTTGGTTCATAATGAATGATTATAACCAGGTTAAAACTATAAGTTGAATAGGATTCCCATACGCCGTGATTGCAGCATAGCGGGGATTGATGGAATTTTGCGCTGACCAATAAATCCATCTTTGATTTCCCGGTAGTAATTAGAGCGAAAAAAGTTCTTGATTTATAATCATGAATATACACGTAGGCCTATCAATGCAAATACGCTTACACCGTTACTCTATGCGTGACAGGTCAGTCTGAAATGATCAGCCCTTTACGCCTTATGACTTGCTAAGGATTCAATAGATAGGACTGAGAGAGTACAAACATTCAAAAACTGACAGAAATCTTAAAAGAGGGCTGAAATCCCAGGTCAAGAACATCAACCGGTATGGGACTCAGGCGGGGCACAGGTTGTGTGTCATCAAAATTAAATGCGTAATCGCGGTACCAAACATTGTCGTTGTCGAGCAGATTATAAAGTGTAATTTCTGCCTTAATATTGGTGTTTCCGGCCGTTACAGCGTAAGAGATTCCCGCGTCAAGGCGCCGGTAGGAATCAAGTCGCCGCGTTGTGGTGTCACTGCCGAATGTATAGAGTTTATTTGGCGCTCCGCTCATCATAAGCCAGGAGAAATACAGATTTGGGCCATTATTTACAGAGTATTCGGCCGTGGCCGTGTATGTGTGGGTTCGATCCCAATCGGCAAAGAATGGCTCCCCTTCAAGAAGAAATGGGTTGGTAAAGGTCATTTCTGAGAGTACATATGTGTGCGTAAGCCTTAAGCGGTTCAAACTATTACGAAGCAGAAGCTCGATGCCCCGTGCTTCTCCGTTATTTTGATAAAACCAGGGAGTTTCTGAGAATGTGTTTGCAAGCGATCGGGTATTTAATTCATGACTTCTCAGATTTTCGTACTCTTTCAGGTAGGCTTCAGCCTGAAGGTAAAACCAGGATGCAGGGGTAAATGAAAAGCCTGCAAGATATTGATCCGATGCAGCTGGTGGCTGGTTTGCGGTCGAAAGTGTCCAGACATCAGCGGTTGTATTATTCTGGAGGGTTACTTTATGAAGGAACTGAATATTTCTTGAATACCCGGCGTAAAGCTTCAGTTGTGAAACCGGAAGTAAGGTGAGCTTCCCCCGGGGGGCATAATAAAAATCTTTACCCAGTGTGTAGTAGTGTGTGCGTATTCCTGCCTGCAGCTCCAGAAATGAAAATGGTTTCCACCGATTTTGAAGATAAAAATCTGCCAGATGCGCTCCCGTTTCGCTTGAATAAGATGGGCGGTCAAAAGATTGTTCACTGTATTCGGCATAATAGTAGTTCCAGTTTGCACCGATATTCAGCGTAAGATTGGTCAGGTTTAGCTGAACATCCTGATGCATGCGAAATTCATTCATTGCGCTTCGGTTAAGGAAAGGATATGCAAAAACCAATACAGACTCAGAACCACCTGAATCGGAGATCCGGCTGTAAATAAAATCATCCTTCCCAAAATCAGTTGTATAAGCGCTAAGGCCTAATAGAGTGGAACTGAAGAGCGATCTGCTCAGTTCTCGTTCATACCTCATGCTTGCAAGTGCATTGAACCACTCATTGCGCGACTCGATATCTTCTAATACAAATCTGCTGTCAGCTGAAAGTGATCTCGTCTGCCGCTGGGCGGTTTGAGATATGTTGTTACCTCCAAAATATCCGCTGAGTATTAGCCTGTCAGCTTGTTTGCCTTCCAGATAGAGCTTACCGTGCAGATCATAAAAATGAGCCGACTGATCGCCGGGCTCTACAACGTCATTGGTAAAATCGGGCTGATCTCCGGGCACTTTTCTTGGCCGCTCAATATTGAGTCCCCATCGGATCAGTTCCGGATTGTTGAACCAGGAAATCTGGTCCAGATAGGAGGTTCTTGCAGACAGGAGCCAGCTGCCGCGGTTTCCCAGCGGACCATTCAGTGTGCCATTGATGCTTGTATTGCTGATTCCTGCACTTATTTCAGTTTGGTTCATTGATCCTGTACGGGTAATCAGGTTCAGTGTGCCGCCGGTAGGTGTGTCGATTTGAGCAGGGGATACACCGTAGTAAAAACCTGCCGATTGAATGGCATCGGGATTAAAACTGTCGAGCAGCCCAAACAGATGGCTCTGATTGAAGATGCTCATACCGTCCAGTAGTACCCTGAAACCGTCCGGAGTTGATCCCCGAATGTTGAGCCCGTTGTTGATAGCTGCACTTTTGGATACGGCCGGGAGGCTCTGAAGAGCCCTGATGGAATTTGCTTCACCCAGCGGGCTGAAGCGTGCTGCATCCAAAAGCCCGGAAAGCAGTGAATCAGACGGATTGTATCCTGTAAATCCGGATATCACGATCTCCTTTCCCGTATAAGAGGTGGGTGAAAGTCTTACGGTTAAATCGTTGACGATGGGCGTTTCAGCGGGCTTGACGGTTAGAGTGCGTTTCTCAAAACCAAGGTATGAAACAGTAAGTGTCAGGGAATCGCCGGGAGATCTTTCCCGAATGTTAAAAATTCCGGAAGTATTCGTTGTTACGCCCTTCAGATTTCCATCGATCTGCCAGCTTACAGTGGCGAATGGAAGCCTTTCCCCGGTACTTGCATCTACTACCTGTCCGTTGATGCTTACAGATCTTGATCTGTTACTTTCTGAGTGGAACCTGACCAGCAATACCTGCTTGCGATCATCGTCAACTACAGCATCTATATTCTGCTCTTTAAGACGGCTTGTAAGACGGTTAAGTATGTCGGTTGTATCACCTGAGGTCGAAAAATCCAGGGTTATCCCTGCCACTTGCGATTCGCGATACAGAAAGTAATACCCTGTCTCTTCCTGAATGGAAATAAGAATTTTTTTAAGGGGAGCAGGGTCCGGAGAGCCATTTGATTGACTATATGCAGAGGACGGCAGTAAAACAAAAAAGATAAGCAGATATACTGCCCATCCCCGGAATTCTGGCTTAGTCGTCATAGCTTATACGAGTGCCCCTTTCGCTGCTGTTATAGTTTTATTGACCGTCAATTTACCCTGAATTCATACTCTCCGCTATCTGTTTCAATGAAACTGCCGCCAAGAACGGTGCCAAGATCCCTGAGGGTTTGTTCCCGGTTGTCAAGCATCACCGAGCCTCCCAAAAGTTCATTTTCAAGAGATGAGGGTACATCTATGCGAATGCCGTAGTGAAATTCAAGTTCATTGAGAATATCGTTAAGAGCGCGGTTACGGAAGGTGAGGCGGTTCTGTGTCCACTCTGTTATTTCGTCAGCGTTCGAGGTAAAAGGACCACTCAAAGTTAGAGCATCCGTAATCTCAGCTGCCTGTCCCGGTTCAAGGACGACCTCTTCGCTTGATTCTGTGTTAGCAAAACGAACTGATCCTTCAATCAGATCCACTCTTGTCCGGTCATCCCTCTCATAGAGGTTAAATCGGGTTCCCAAAACGGTTACCTCACCCCGTCCGGCTAAGACGCTAAACTCCCTGGAAGTGTTTCTTGAAACTGAAAATAGAGCCTCACCGTCGAGCCTGTACAGTTGTTTATTTTCAGAAAGGGATATTTCGTATATGGAAGAGTTGGGCCGCAGTGTAACCAACGATCCGTCAGTCAATTCAACTACCCGGACAGAGGTATCGGCGGAAGCAAGAAGCTCAGGGCCGGACTCCCTGATGAGCATGACCGTAATCAAGGATGAAACTACAAGCAGCAAAACCGCAGCCGCTGCTTTAAACCACAAGCTTCCTGTATCAAATGGCAATATACGGGCATTCCTTCCTGTCCTTTCGTTGGTTTCCGATGTGACGTTAATTTCAGACTGAAGCTGCTCCCAGACACGATCTTTGCCTGTGATTGTAACGGAAGATTCCAGCCGGTCAAATTCCTCTTTGGATGTTTTGAGAAGGCGGTAGAGCGGATCCTGTATCTCACCGGCCGACACAGCCCCTTCAAGCATCCTGGAATGAGCTTGTGCAAGCACTCTGTCGGGGCTGTTTTCCGGTAATATGTCGGTATTTTCGGTCATTCCTGCTTTACTTGTGCCTATAGTCTGTTAGTCGTCTCCTTCCCCTTCACCTTCATCATCGTCATCATCATCGCTCTCATCAAATTCTACCTGGAGAGCAATCCATAAGTTGTTGGAAGAATCAAAGTAGATAGTTGCTGCAGCCTCTACGTTGATTCCTTGTGAAAGTGCGGTTTCCACATCCTGCAGGGTTGCGATTTTGTCCGGATTGATCACAGTTTCGTCTGTGATTTTGATCGTCTTTCCGCTTAGAACGGTGAAGGTATTATCGGTACCGTCAACAGATACAACCGGTTCATCAATTTCCTGTACATTGTACGTAAATTCCACTTCCTCAACGATGAGCCTGCCCGTTGTTGTTTCAACAACGAATTTTCCATCAGCAAATACGGGTAGGCTGTCTTCAATAGCATTCTGTACTTCCTGGAGGGATAAGAAATCACTGTCGTCATCAATTTCTGAGGTTTCAGTCAGATAATAAGTATCACCCGACTGAACGGTGAAGGCATTGTCGTTCAGGTTCACCGATAGTATGGCTTCTTCAAACTCGTTGGAATCATCTTCAAATTCCACTTCAGAGGCTGTCCAAAGGTTCTCGCTCTCTTGATCTCTGATATAATCACCCTCCGCTTTAACGCGATTGTTTTCGCTGAGTGCAGCTGCCACCTCCTGCAGTGAAAAGTAGTCACCGTCATCTTCAATCAAGGTTTCTGCTGTCAACCTGATTCTTTGTCCGTTCGCAAGGACAAAAATATTCTGAGTCAGATTCACTTCGGCAATCCGCCCTTCAAACTCATCATCATCAAAAACGGTGCCTTTATCCAGGCGGACCCGGAAAACATCAAAAAAGTTTCGAAATTTTAGCAGTGCTGTACCATCGCCTGCAAACTCAAGTGTTCCGTTTACGATCTTGGTACCTTCAGATGCAGATCCGTTTTCTCTTATTGTGGATTCATAGCTGAGAGCTCCGGTTACTCCCGATCTGAAATTCCTGTTAGCTTCCACATTCTCTTTGTTGATGGAGACATTCAGAAAATTCATATCCAGTATATACTCTCTTTCGAGACGGCTTCCGTCTGGTTGAATGATCGAGAAAAATCCCTCCCCCGAGTGAATGCCATCGATCAGTAAATTCGGACTTGCACCTGATATCCCGTCAATGAAAAAGCGGTCAACCCGTGAAAAAACGGAGAGCTTGTCTGTGGTTTCAATGCTTCCTGATTTAGAGGATAAAAATTCTACGGATTCAATGGAGCTGAAATTTTCGACAGGATTTTCAATCAGGTTGCCCTGGCTGTTTCTGAATGTGTAGGTAAGTGAAACATCACTGCTCACCTGCTGACTACCGATCACTTCTTCTTTAACGTACCCCACATTATGCTTTCCTGTGACAGGATCATATGAATAACTGTAGTTCTGCAGGTTCGTTTCAGATCTCAGGGAAAGAATGGAGGGGCCTTGCCGCAATCCTTCAGCATCAGGAACCGCAAAAGCTTCTGTAAAGTTGGAGAGTACTCCGTTCTCGCTTTCTGAAACAGATTCACCGATAATCTGTCCGGCAATTCTGAATTCGTTTTCATTTACCGGCAAGGCGCCATTATTGAGGTTATCAATTGTGCATGCATGCAGCAGAATGGCTGCTGAAGCCAGTAAAAGCGGGAAAATAAATGAGTTGAACCGTATTTTGGTTGATTGCATCATGTTTCTGAATCAGGATATTAATATCGCGTCTACCTTAAGTACAGATGAAGGGGCAGTGTCCCCCTAATGCCAAGGACAAATTTATTACAAAAATCGATTCAAAATTTCGTCACCGTAAACTGTTTTAAGGCCTTCTCGTATATCTCTGAATGCAAGCGCCATATGGTTTTCAACGGTTTTAATACTGATGCCTATTGTTTCTGCAGTCTCCTTGTAGGTAAACTCTTTCATAAAACAGAGCTGAAAAACGGTTCCGCGCTTTTCAGGCATAGCAACAATTAATCGCTGAATCTGATTAAGCAGCTCCCTGTGCTCCATTTCTTTTTCCGTAGTTTTTGCTGAACCGGAAGCTGAATCCTCAGCAGGGTCTGTATTTTGGTCAAACTTTGAATGATACTCAATGTGGTTTAACATTCTGGTGTAGGCTATGCGAAAAAGAAAGGCTCTCAATGATTTGGTTTCATCAATCGTGTTTCTTTTTTCCCATATCATCAAAAAAGCTCGTTGTGTGAGATCCTGTGCCTCATCATGATTCATGCCCCGGCTTATCAGAAAGCGATAAACGGGCTCATAATGACGATCAAAAAATGTTTCAAAAGCTTTCTGATCACCCTTCCTTATCGCAATCGATAATTCGCGATCGTCCAGTTCGCCGCTTTTTGAAAGAGCGAGAATCAGGAAAACAGATTCTATTCCGGGCAGGTGTAGCACGTGTGTAGGTTTGGCTTATGTTGCTAAAAAAATAAAATCTACACTATTTTTTTGTGTAACTGCAAATAAAGCTGATAGAATGATATGCAGTAGCGATTGACCTCTTTTGATTTTCAGTTTTATCATGTGCAGACAGACTCAATACAAGGCTTCAGAAATTTCTATCTCTTTACTCTGAACCACATTATATTTGACAACATTTTTAACGTAACGGAGTGTAAGTTTGAGCGATCAGAAGATTATTTTTTCGATGGTTGGGGTAAGTAAGGTCTACAAACCGAACAAAACGGTATTGAAAGACATCTACCTCTCATTTTTCTATGGCGCCAAGATCGGTGTTCTTGGTTTAAACGGTGCAGGGAAAAGTACATTATTGAGGATTATTGCCGGAGAGGACGAAGATTATCTTGGAGAGATTTCGCGGCAGAAGGGAATTTCGTTCGGCTATCTTTCACAGGAACCACAGCTCGATGATTCCAAAACGGTAAAAGAGATTGTGGAAGAAGGTGTGCAGGAAACCATAAATCTGATTAAGGAATATGAAGCCGTAAATGAGGGTTTCAGCGATCCGGATGCCGATTTTGATGCACTTATTGAAAAGCAAACAAAACTTCAGGAGAAGATAGACAGGATAGGGGCGTGGGATATCGATTCGAAACTTGAACAGGCAATGGATGCACTGCGGTGTCCGCCGGGCGATACAAGTATAGAGGTGCTTTCGGGCGGTGAGCGGCGAAGAGTAGCGCTCTGCAGGCTGCTTCTTAAAAAGCCCGATGTTCTCTTGCTCGACGAACCTACCAACCATCTGGACGCGGAGTCAGTAGGCTGGCTGGAACAGCATCTGGGCCGCTATGAAGGAACCGTTATCGCCGTAACCCATGATCGCTATTTTCTGGATAATGTGGCGGGATGGATCCTGGAGCTCGACCGGGGTGAAGGTATACCGTTTAAGGGTAATTACACTTCATGGCTGGAACAAAAGCAAGAGCGGCTGGCTGTAGAGGAAAAACAGGAGTCGAAGCGCCAGAAAACACTGAAACAGGAGCTGGAGTGGATACGGCAAAACCCTAAAGGGAGGCGCGCGAAGAGTAAAGCAAGAATAAATTCCTATGAGGAGCTTCTTTCAGAAGAGCATCAAAAAGTGCGTGATGAGATGGAAATATTTATTCCTGCGGGCCCCAGGCTTGGCGATAAGGTGATTGTTGCCGACCACGTTAGCAAAGGGTATGGTAATAAACTGCTGGTAGAAGAGATGAATTTCGATCTGCCTCCCGGAGGTATTGTTGGAGTGATCGGTCCGAACGGTGCGGGTAAAACCACTCTTTTCAAAATGATTACCGGCGAAGTAAAACCTGACAGCGGAACCATTTCAATCGGAGATACGGTAAAATTGGGATATGTGGACCAGAAACGTCCGCTCGATCCATCCAAGTCCATTTGGGAGGAGATATCGGGAGGCCAGGATTTGATTAAACTGGGAAATCGTGAGGTAAACTCAAGGGCCTATGTGGCACGATTTAATTTCAGCGGGGGGGATCAGCAGAAAAAGGTCAATGAAATATCAGGTGGTGAACGAAACCGGGTGCACCTGGCAAAAATGCTTAAGGAGGGGGCCAACGTGCTGTTGCTGGATGAGCCTACCAACGACCTCGATGTAAATACGTTGCGGGCGCTGGAAGAAGCCATGCTCGAATTTGCAGGTTGTGTTGTTGTTATTTCGCATGATCGTTGGTTTCTCGACCGTGTTGCAACCCACATACTCGCTTTCGAGGGGAACAGCCAGGTTTATTGGTTTGAGGGCAATTACCAGGAATATGAGGAAAACAAACGTCAACGGTTGGGAATTGATGAAGATCAACCGGTTCGGATCAAGTATAAAAAGCTAACGAGATAGGCATTGAAAGCGCGCTGCTCGATTCTCTGAGGGATTGGCATTTTTTTTGGATCCCGCAGAAGAGTCACAATGATAACATTCGGAGTCTCGCAGATTGGATTTCTGAAGAGGGAAATGTGCTTTAGGTTGATTTTTCAAAAATCTGCGAAAGCACCTGAAGCGCAATATCAGGCCGGATTTGCAGATAACTATCTTAAAGGCCGATTAACCTGAATAACAGGTACATCCCCAGAATGGATTTCAGGCTCCATAGAAGGGTCCGCCAGCGATTGGATGAGACCAGCTTTTTCGCAATGCTCTCTTTGTATCCCCCGGCCAGTTTTTCATGCAGGGGTACCTGGATAAAAAAGGTTATGAGCCATACCAAAACGACCACTCCAAGGCCTATTCGGTGCAACATCAAATAAGGAATGGTGCTGAGTGAGAGTAAAATCGAAGATCCTAGCTCAACCAGCATCACGGGAACCACGACAATCGATATTCTGGATTTGTGGAAGCTCATCCATGTTGAATAACTTTTCTTTTCAAAGCCGTGAAAAGCCGGGTAGTGCACAATCTGGACTGTCCATATCAACCCGCATAAAAAAAAGCTGCTGAACAGATTAAGAATCAGGGTGAGTTCCACAGTGAGGTAAGCGAATGGTTTCAGGATTCTGTATTTTTACCGTCTTGAATAGGAAACGACTTTATAAGCACTAAATCAATATATTTTATGAGCTGGAACCGAACCCACACCTGTGGTGAACTTACAAGCGATGATAAAGGAGAAGAAGTTGTACTGAACGGGTGGGTT
Organism: Rhodohalobacter mucosus; assembly: GCF_003150675.1. Taxonomy (NCBI): domain Bacteria; kingdom Pseudomonadati; phylum Balneolota; class Balneolia; order Balneolales; family Balneolaceae; genus Rhodohalobacter; species Rhodohalobacter mucosus. Next base: position 166,664 of record NZ_QGGB01000007.1, read on the forward strand.
TCAACGCGGCGGGATCTTGGCGGATTAATCTTCATCGATCTTCGCGACCGTTACGGAATTACTCAGATCCGTTTCGATGAGACCAACAGCAAGCTTCACAGTATGGCTGAAAATTTACGGTCGGAATATGTAATAGGTGTCAGGGGCACGGTAATCAACCGCAGCAAGGAGACTATCAACCCGAATATGAAAACGGGTGAGATTGAGGTTGATGTATCTGATATGCAGATCTACTCAAGGGCGGAAACCACGCCTTTTGAGATCAAAGAGGATATATCTACAAATGAAGAGATCCGAATGCGGTACCGCTATTTGGATCTTCGCCGCCCCGACCTCCAGAAGAATATGCTTCTGCGATCGCAGGTAACACAAACGGTACGGAATTTCTATCATGACCGGCAGTTTGCTGAGATAGAAACGCCGGTTCTGATGAAATCGACGCCGGAAGGTGCGCGGGATTACCTGGTACCAAGCCGGGTAAACCCGGGTAAATTTTTTGCACTCCCCCAAAGCCCGCAAACCTATAAGCAGATCCTGATGGTTGCAGGCATGGATCGCTACTTCCAGATTGTTAAATGTTTCAGGGACGAAGATTTACGCGCCGACAGGCAGCCTGAATTCACCCAGATAGATGTTGAAATGTCGTTTGTTGACGAAGGCGAGATTTTTTCTATCCACGAAAAACTGATGAAAACGATCTGGAAAAAGCATCTGAATACAGATATTGACGCGTCATTTCCCAGAATGACATACCGTGAGGCTTTGGAAACTTACGGAACCGACAAACCGGATCTCCGGTTTGGAGTGCCGATTCACGATATTTCGGATGTTGTAAAAGATTCCGGCTTCAAGATTTTCAATACAACGGTGCAGAAAGGAGGCCGTGTGGTTTCGATAACCGTGCCGGGTGAGGGAACGCTGGGCCGAGGGGCGCTCGACAGGCTTACAGACAAGGCTGTATCTCAGGCAGGTGCCGCAGGCATGATATTTATGCGCCTGGATGGTGGAGAAATCACGTGCAGCGTTGGCAAGTTCCTGGATGATGAAACCATGCAAAAAATGGCTGACGAATCGGGAGCAAAAGACGGAGACCTGGTACTGATCCTGGCAGGTCCGGCGCCCGATGTATACAAGCAGATGGGTTCGCTGCGTCTCATAGTGGGTAATGATTTTAACCTGATCAACAGATCCCTATTAAAGTTTCTTTGGGTAACGGATTTTCCGCTTGTTGAGTGGTCGAAGGAGGATAAAAGATATTATGCCCTGCACCATCCGTTTACAGCGCCCAGACCTGAAGACATCGACAAACTGGAGTCCGATCCTGAACAAGTGAATGCAAGGGCATACGATTTGGTTCTGAACGGTAACGAAATTGGAGGTGGCTCAATCAGGATTCATGATCATGAGGTTCAGCGCCGGGTATTCCGTGTGCTGGGCATTGATGAGGAAGAAGCAGATGAGAAGTTCGGTTTTCTTCTGGATGCCTTCAAATATGGCGCCCCGCCCCACGGAGGGATTGCTCTCGGACTTGACCGAATGATTATGCTGATGGCAGGAGCCAACAGTTTAAGAGACGTCATTGCGTTTCCAAAAAATCAAAAAGCGCAAAGTCTGATGGACAACTCACCGAGCGAGGTGGACGAAAAGCAGCTTAAAGAACTGCATATCGCCCTGCGTAAACCTGCTCCAGACTGAGCAAAACGTACAGATTGCACTTAATTTTAATACAAAGTTAAAGAACCATTGAAAACTGCCGGAATAGATGGCTGTAAAGCCGGTTGGCTTTTGATCACATTTGACAAGGAGCCGGCCTACAACGTATTGAGAACGGACGAAGATCTGAAGAAGGCGCTTGAAGAGTACGAGCGTGTTTTTATTGATATGCCAATCGGTTTGGAGGATGAAAACTATACGCGTGAATGCGACAGACTGCTCCGCGAAAAACTCGGTTCGGAATACGCTTCAAGCGTGTTCAGCCCGCCCATACGCCCGGCACTGCATGCTCCCTCTTATGCTGAAGCCAATATGCAGAGTTATGAATTCACTGAAAAGAAACTGACTTTGCAGGCATGGAACATAACGCCTAAAATCAGGCTGTTGGATCAGCTTCTGATTCAAAATCCATCCTGGCGGGAAAAGGTACTGGAAAGCCATCCTGAAATCCTGTTTATGAAGTTGAACGGGGGGATGATTTATCAAAAGAAGAATACAAAAAAGGGGATACGGCACAGGCTTGACCTGGTAACCGGCCGCGAGCCTGTGGCAGCGGACTTTTTCCGCGATATCAAAGAAGAGTATCGTAGAAATGAAGTGGAAGAGGACGACATTGTGGATGCAATGGCGCTTGCACTCGGAGCTTTGCAATCGATAAAGAAGGGAATTAAAACACTTCCTGAAAACCCGGAAAAAGATTCAGAGGGCCTGCCAAAGGCAATTCACTACGTATAGATGAAGGCCATTCATCAAAACCTATTCATCACTTGCGGGCTTACAGAGTGAGAATTATTGTTAGGGCGCAGAAAATTTAGGCCGGCAGAGGTTTGAAATATCTATGTAGTCTTTTTTGGTGGATTTACCGGTTCAGAATCTTTTTGTACTTAACACCTGCCTGGTAAACCCGGTTCACGCCATTAAATGCCGCTATTCGGTATGCCTCCGAATAGGTTGGATAATTCAGAACGTTCTCGATAAAATACTTGATGGATCCCTCGTTCGACATAACCGCCTGACCCAAGTGAATCAGATCTGTTGCCTGGCTGCCAATAATATGCACCCCGATAAGTTTGAGGTCATCGGTCTTGAAGACCAGTTTTAGCAGACCTTCCGTTTCATAACTTACGTCGGCCTGGGTGGTATTCTGGTATTGGGCTCTTCCTACCGTAACATCAATTCCCATCTCTTTTGCCTTCTGTTCGGTGAGCCCGATTGCAGCAATTTCCGGAATAGAATAGATCCCGAACGGAGTGTCGCCCGAAGGAGATTCATTCGGCATATCGAACATTGCGCAGGAAGCCAGACGCCCCTGTACAAATGACGCTGCAGCCGAAGAGGGGTTTCCAATTACATCGCCCGCAGCATATATGGACGGTACCGTGGTTCTCAGTGAGTCATCCGCTGAGATATAACCGAACTCATCGACCTCGATATCCAGTTTGTCGCTCCACAATGATTCTGTATTGGGTTTTTTGCCACCAACATAGAGGATATGATCGGTTTCCGAAACCTGCATACGGTCTGTATCGTTTTGTTTGAAGGCAACTTCCATGCATGTTCTCAGGGCATTCCTGCTGACGCTTTTCACCTCCGATTCCCAGAATATCTGGATATTCCTTTTGTTCAGAATATGTACAAGTTCATCCTTTATTTCACTGTCAAGAAAAGTGAGAATATCTGATGTATCACTTAAAATTGTAATGCGTGTGCCAAGGGCTGCAAATATGGTTGCGTACTCAAATGCAATTACACCGCTCCCCACAATCACCAGCCGCCGGGGAATATGCGTAAGCCCCAATATGGAGTCATAATCCAATACGTTTTTGTGATCGATCTCAAAATTGTCTGGTTCTTTGGGACTGCTTCCGGTAGAAATGAGGATGTGATCGGCTGTGTAGGTCTGTACTTTGTTGAGGTGGTCGCTCACTTCCACAGTGTGTTCATCCAGAATAGTACCGCGCCCCCTGGCCGTATCAATTTTATTCTTGATGATATCCCGTTTTACTTTCTTGTTCTTACTCTCCAGGATTGTTTTTTTGTAAAGAAGCAGGTCCTCCATCCGAAACTTTTCGTAAGGCTTTCGCCCTTTTTCATCCCCAAATTGAGCATGAAACTTTTGAATCAGATTGGCCGCTTCACGCAATGCTTTGCTGGGTACGGTTCCTTTATGAAGCCATGTACCGCCCAAACGGCTTGTGTCTGCTTCTACGATTAATACGTTTTTATCGAATTTTGTGCTCTGCATTGCACAAGAGAAACCGGCAGGGCCACTGCCGAGAATGATTACATCGTAATCGTAAGCCATATTTGCCGTTTAGAATTATGAATATTGATGAGTTGAATTTACCGATGACGCATTCCCTCATCAAACAAAATGTAATGTTTAATTTAAAAAAGTTTGATGGAACGTTTTTTACGCAGTAGTTTTTCTTAATAGAGGATGGAATTACGTAACGCATTGCTCTCAATAGCGTTGCAGAAATTTAAATTAAAACGAATAAACGGAAAAACTGATATGTCTTTCAAACTACCAGACTTACCTTACGATTTTGATGCTCTTGAGCCGAGCATAGATGCGCGAACGATGGAGATTCACCATGGAAAACACCATCAGGGGTATACTAATAAGCTGAATGCCGCTTTGGAAGGGCATGAATTTGCCGATCTTCCTGTCGAAGAGGTGCTTAGAAGGATCAATGAAGTGCCTCAGGAAGTGCGTCAGGCCGTAATTAACAACGGCGGCGGTTATGCCAACCACAAATTATTCTGGACAGTATTGTCTCCGAACGGCGGCGGTGAACCTTCAGGTGAGCTTGCTGATGCCATAGACAAGGCTTTCGGCAGTTTCGATGAATTTAAGGATACATTCAAAAGTACTGCTACCTCACAATTCGGATCCGGTTGGGGATGGCTTTGCGTAGATGGAAACGGCGGTTTGAAAGTACTTTCAACCGCTAACCAGGACAGCCCGCTTATGAATGGCCTTACGCCTATCCTTGGTGTTGATGTCTGGGAACATGCATACTACCTGCACTATCAGAATCGCAGACCGGATTATGTGGATGCATTCTGGAACGTAGTAAAATGGGATCAGGTAGCAAAAAACTATGCAGACGCCAAATAAGGTGACCTGACATTCTGCACTAGCGTGCAGATAAATGATGTACTATAAATGCCACCCGCTTCAACTGCGCGGTGGCATTTTTTTTGCAATCGGTCTAACGCAGATCCAGTCTTACCCATTTTTCAAATTCCCCAAGACTCCGGCTTATATCCTGTCTTCTCGGCTGCCGCTGTCTTTGATTGCCATAAATGCCGCGCTGCCGATCCATCGTTGGGCTGTAGTCGCTATCGGTATTTATTCTGAAGGAGGGGGTTTCAACAGCCAGCCCAAGCCAAACGTCATTACCGTTGAATCCATAAATGGAGTCACCGTTTCTGGGGATTTTCAACTCCAGTGAGATATACCTGCTTCGATTATCAGCCGCAATTTGCATGCCATCCACTTCAATCCGGGTCTGATCTACAAACGCGTATTCCGGATTTCTTCCATCCGGTCTTTCCACAATCAGAATTCTGTCGAATATCTGTTCTTCAAGATTTTCCAGCATGTCCAGGTTCGCAGGCTTCGAAAACCAATCCGACTCTGTGAGAAAATCATTAAACACCGCAGGATTTTCGCGCAGCAGATTAAAAGAACCCGATGGATAACCCACTCCGGTTTTATTTCGCTCCTCTTCATTATCGCTCAGATACACAATCAACCCCGACTGCCTGATTGTGCGATCCCTGAACGGGCTGGTAATTTCAATGAAGAGATACAGATTCTGTTCATCATACCTCGCGTAGTAGTTAATGCCCTCTTCAGGCATGATGAGTGTCTCGCCCGTGTCCCAGTCGGACAGGCTGCCGTCAATTACAGGAGTATCCGATGTCTCCGGAGGGGTAATGGTGCTTGTACTTCCACATGCTGCAAAAAAAATCAGTGATGCAGACAGCAAAAAAAATAAAGCAAAAACATTAAAATTGAATTTTCTGCGAATCATATGTGGTTATTTATTGCTTTGAAATTGAAAAATGACAGAACCGGAAACCGAATCACAGGCTCCAAAAAATGATGAATTTTTCATATCTTAAGCCCGAATTAAAGATAACAATCTAATTTTAATCAACACATAATATGCAATTTGGATTTGGTGTAGGCCCCGACACGTCCTGGATGAGAAAAGAACTCACCGACCTTGGCATTGAGGAACTTAAAACTCCCGAGGATGTTGACCGGGCCATGAAAGAATACAACAATGGAACCATGTTAATGGTGATCAATTCAGTGTGCGGCTGTGCAGCAGGCAATGCACGACCCGGTGCCGCCATAGCACTGGAGCAGTCTGAAATCAAACCGGACCATTTGGTTACTGTCTTTGCCGGCCAGGATAAGGAAGCAACGGCACGTGCAAGAGAATATTTCAGTGAGTACCCTCCATCCTCACCTTCATTTGCTTATTTCGTAGATGGTGAGATTAAAGCGATGGTTCCGCGGCACCGCATTGAAGGCCGTACACGCGAAGAGGTTGCACAGGATCTTAAAATGGTATTTGACGCCTTTAAAGGAAAAGAGTCTGCATAAGCGCTGCTCGATCTTCCTGTAAACCTGATTAAAAAGCCTTTCAGAACTCTGAAAGGCTTTTTTTATTTTAAACAATACCATCTGAGCCCCCGCTGTGAAAGCCCATTCAATCCATACGATTCAGGTACGCATCCAATCTGCTCTCTGATTTTTCACTGCCGGATTCGTCATCAGAGCTGTCGCTGTCTGACTGATCCAGTTTTTTCAACAGGTAGGTAACAGCTGCATGGGGACTTCTGTGAAAGTGGGTACCCCCAAGCTCCCGTGCGAGACCCGATCGGGTTAACAGGACCTGCACAGGTGTCTTTAAGCCTGCAAAATGCAGCTCTATCTGCCAGTCCTCCAGGGTTCGTGTAACAGACCGGAGTGCGTCAATTGCGGTCGTATCCATATCATTAATGCTTTTTCCATCGATGATTACAGCACGAATCTGTTTGCTTCGCTCACCGCTCTGCTGCAGTATAAAATCTTTTATGTAGTCTGCATTGTTGAAGGCCAGTGATGAATCAAAACGAAGAATCAGAAGCTCATCAACGGGTTCTGCGTTTTCGTTTCGGTTCATATCCCTGAACGTCCGGGTGCCTTTTATGTGGCCAAGTACAGCCAAATTGGGCCGGCTTGTCCGATACAGCATCATAAAAAGAGAAGCTCCAATACCCATCAGTATCCCTTCCTGAATGCCGATAAATATAATGCTGAAAAACGTAAAGACAGCTATATATGCATCATCGGGTTTGGTTTTGAAAAAATATCTCAACTCACTGATACTGATCAGTGAAAGAGAAGCCATTATAATAATTGCAGCGAGAGCGGGTACGGGAATAAAATAGAAGAGCGGTGTTAGGAACAGGAGTGTAAGCGCAATGACAGCAGCACAAACAACATTTGAAAGGGAGCTTTTGGTACCGGCCTGATCACTTACAGCCGTTCTGGTAAAACTTGCCGAAATGGGTGGGCTCTGAAAAAAACTGCCGACCATATTTGCCATTCCCAGCGCAAAAAACTCTCTGTTAGCACTAATCGGATACTTATACTTGTTGCCGAATGATTTACCGAGTGAAATCACAGACATCAGCTGTATAAGCACCAGTGTGGTAACGGTTGGAATCAGACGTCGAACATCTTCAAGCGTGAACTCATGAATGCGAAATGACGGAAGACCTGAAGGAATAATACCAATTACATCTACCTGATTTTTGTCCAGATTGAAATACCACACTGCAAGTCCGCCTGATGCAAGCAGCAGAAGTGCCCTTGGAAACAGGGGGTTGATTTTTTTCAGTATCAAAAGGAGCAAAATGCCTGAAAAACCAATTCCAAATGCGGTAAGATTGATCAGTTCAATCTGATCGAGCAGCTGTAAAAACAGAACTGTAACATATTGTGATCGCTCAAATTCCAACCCCATCAGGTTGCCCAGCTGACTGAAACCGATGATGATAGGTGCAGCAGCCATAAATCCATATATGACAGGTTTTGAAAGCAAATTCACCAAAAACCCCATGCGCAAGAGTGAAAATGTTACATGCACGATGCCAACAAGAAGGGTAAGCAGCAACACGACAGAGACGTAGGCATCTGACCCGGGTTCAGCTATCAGAGAAGCTCCGGAAGCGATAATGATCATATCAGTAGCTACAATACCCAGGGCCAGATGGCGGGAAGTTCCGAACAGTGGATATACAAGGAGCGGTATGAGAGACCCGTACAGGCCATATATCGGAGAGAGCCCTGCAATAACCGCGTAAGCCATAACCTGGGGAACTTCAATCACCCCAACGGTGATACCCGATTTAAGATCTGCGGAAAAATCTTTTTTAGTGTAACCCGGCAGCCAATTAAGTATGGTCAATTGGTTTTTCAGCCAGGAGATGAGATCAGAAACATTCATCTGGTAAAATGCGTGAACGAAACGAAACGGATGCAGCTACTGAAAATGTAAAATATATTTTCCCATTCAAAAAGAGTTGCGCGGGAATACATTGCAAAAGGTATGTCAGCTTTTCAGATACTGTTTCTTAAGTTCCTCGATGTCGTCCTTTTCACCAATAATGGACAGCTCGTCATCTTCTCTAAGAACCGTATTACCATGCGGAAATATGATTTGCCCGCTGCGTTTGATTATGGTGATCAGACTTTCTCCGGGCAACACGAGATCTTTAACTTTTTTGTGAATAAGTTCACTTGTGTTGCCTTTTGAGTAGATCGTCAGGTTTATAAACCTCTCATCCCTGAGAAGGATTTCACGCAGTTCAGCTTCATCTTTTGCATCATTCCAGCGGGAACAGAAATCAACGCTGTCTATCATTTCTGCCAGGTGAGCAAGTATCCTGAGATGCTGTCCAGATTTCTTATTGGAGCTTACAAGATAGATCAGTGCGTGGAGCACATCGTCATCACTCTCTTCGGTATCTGCTACATTTACAACATTCTCATTATCTATTCTGATTCCCTCTTTTACTCTGACCAGTACGATTTCCGTATCAGTACCGGAATCTATGCGAATGTGCTTAAGGCCTGTATTATTGCCGACGGGAAGCACGCCCTCTGATGATTCATCATGAAAAAGTTCAACCAGGGTATTCGTGGGCAGGCCAACACGATCTGCGAGTCGTTCTGATACTCGCTCGGTTATCTCTTCAATCTGCTCAGCTTCCTGAAGCTCAATCACGATAGATCTGCCGACAGCTCTTTCGTATGGATCTTCTTTTCTGAGTCCTTTTTCGCGGAGAATACCCCTCATCTCCCATTCCAGCTCTTCATACTGCATTTTACCCAAACGGGCATGAACATGGAAAATGGCTCCAGAGCGTTTCACTTTTTTTGAAGCATAGTAGTGGAAGTATGCAATGCATGCTATAATCAATCCAAGAGTGAAAAGTACCGAAAGCACGCCCATCTCGGCAATCAGCCATATACTGATTAAGATGCCTGCAACCTGAGTCCAGGGATAGAGAGGAGATTTGAAACCGGGGTCGTACTCTTCAATACGGCTTTCCCTCATGATAATAACGGCCAGGTTCAGCAGGCCGAATATCAACAGCATAAAGGCGCTGGCAAGTTTGGCAATATCCTCCACATTCAGAACCAGGATAAAAAAGATCATTACCGATGATGTTACCAGAATTGCAATGGTTGGTGTACTGTGCCTGCCTATTGCGGACAGATCTTTCCAAAGCAGATTGTCTCTGGCCATTGCAAACGGATATCGTGCAGCCGACATAATTCCTGCATTTCCGGTTGATGCAAAAGCGGCGATAGCTGCAATTACAATAAGTATGATTCCCGCCTGAAATGGCATCCAGTCGAGAAATTGGCCGGCGGCAGTTGCTACGGGAGTAAGATCTTCTCTTAGGCTGTCGGGGTTTAAAACAGCGACCATAATGAAAACCCCAACCACATAAACAACGGTGGCCGTTATGAGAGAGAGGATCATTCCCAGCGGAATATTACGGTCGGGATTCTGTACCTCCTCCGAAACACTGGCAACCTGGGTCAGACCTGCATAGGAGACGAAGACAAGCCCAACTGTGCCTATTAACCCCTCAAATCCAAAGGGGGTGAAGGGCTTGAACTGGTTTTCCACAGTATCATAAAATCCAAGGCTGAATATTTCTGCCAGTCCGGCAATCACGAAAAAAATCAGTATGGAGACCAGAGTAACAACAAGTATGCCCTGCAGCCCGGATGTTTTCTTGACGCCGAAGATGTTTAAAGCGGTAAAAAAAAGCGTGAACGCAACAGCTACGGGTTTGATCGGAATCTCGTAGAATATGGCGAGGTAAGCCCCCATTCCCACCAGGGCAAATGCACTTTTAAAAATAAGCGCCATCCAGGTGCCAAGCCCGCCAACCGTGCCCACCATGGGTCCCAGACTTCGGTCGAGAAAGTAGTATGGCCCTCCGGCTCTGGGCATGGCGGTAGAGAGTTCAGCTGCGCTGAGCATGGCAGGTAATACCATGATACCGCCAATCAAATAGGCCAATACTACAGAGGGCCCCGCCTGGGCGCTAGCAAGGCCGGGGAGTAGAAAAAACCCTGAGCTAAACATAGCCCCGGTGCTGATCGCGTACACATCGAATAGGTTCAGCTCTTTTTTGAGTCTCTTTTTATTGAGTAAAATGGCTGCTTCAGTTAGGTTAAGCCGTACACATCCAGCGTGCTATCGATATCAATTCTGAATAACCGGCGTTGGTTCGGTTTATATTAATCGCTTGACCTTTTCAAATCAACCAGAAACAATTCCGTTCCGAAAAAAGAAATTTAGTTGGCTTTTCTCTAAAAAACTATGTGTTGAATACAATTACGGGGCAGTCAGACATCTGAATAATGTTTTCAACACGTGGACCCAGGTAGAGTCTGCTTGAACCCGGCCGGATATTCGTCCCGATAATAATGAGATCCATCATGTTGCTTTCTGCAACTTCCCTGATTACCTCTTCCGGTGCGTCACCCCAACGAACCATAGCTTCCGTAGATACTCCAAATGCGGTGCCCAGCTCCTTTAGTTCATTTACCATTTCGTGTGCAAACAGATTCTTGTTCTGAACCTGCTGTTTCTTGAGATAATGATTCGGGCTGGCATCATTCATGATCACATTAAGAGCGAGCACCTCTTTCGATCTGTCCGGTCTGGCAATGAAAAATGCAAGTTCAGCAGCATTTTTGGATGCTTTACTCCCATTTGTAGGAACAAGAATCCTTTGTGGGGACCATGATTCGGGTATGCTGCCGGCTTTTACAATCATGGTGGGGCAGGGTGCAAAGCGCGTTATGAAATCGACAATGGGGCTGAAAAGGTGATTGCTGTCATCGCTCTGTTCGGTAGCACCCAAAATTATCAGGTCATAATCCTTTTTGGATTCATCCAGGATCACATCACCCGGTTTGTCGCTCACAACGACTTTCTTCAACACCTCTTTGATATTGAACCCGGAGGCAAGCTGGTTCAGATATTTTTCGCACTGTGATTTATTTCCTTCCTCAACCACGGAAATCAAGGTAAGCGATAAATCGGTTTCCTTGCCAATCAGCTCAAGTAGTTTGGCTTCGGTTGTCTGTATCTCGTTCTGCATGTCGGCATCCATTTTACGCGACCGTACCGGAAGCAGCACGCGGTGGATGTCGGCTACCATGCTTTCTGATTCAAGCTCTTCTTTCTTCAGCCTCTCTTTTTCTTCTTCTCCTATTTCAACGCGTTTCAGAACGTATCGAAGGGCAACGGGTGCCATCAGTGAGGTGGCAATGGCCATCACCACAATGATAGAAAACATATCCTGGGACAAAATACCCAGCCGGAGGCCGATCGTGGCAATAATAATTTCCATGGCTCCGCGTGCATTTAATCCTGCCCCGAAACTGAGTGAGGTCCAGTGATCCTTCCCGCCGATTACACGCGCACCAAAATATGTGCCCACCACCTTTCCGATGGTAGCAATGCCGATCACCACCAGGGTTATCAGGATCAAAGTTGTATCAAAAAGATTGATAATATTGACCTTTAAACCCGCAACCGCAAAAAAGACCGGGGCAAAAATACCAAGAGCAAGGCTTTCCAGTTTGTGGATAACATCTTCCGGAAGCCGCGGCATCATGCCGAAGATAATTCCCATCACAAAAGCACCCAGGATGGCTTCAAGATTTAATAGCTGGGTAATGGCACCCCACAGAAATGCAAGTATGATGACCAGCGACAGGAGCCTGTCAGAACTGATAATTTCATCCTGAACATATGTGAGCAGCTTTCTCACCATCCACCGGCCAATAGTGAAGCTGAGTATCAGAAAGGCCAGCACGCTCCCGACCGTAGTAAGCACAGTACCGGTAGTTACGGCATCGCCGGCTGCGATACCGGCAACTGTTGAGAGCATAATCCAGCCAATGGTGTCGTCGCTCATACCGGCAGCCAGAATGGTTTGACCAATGTCCCGACGCATCAGGTTCATATCCATCAAAACCTTTGCAATAACGGGTATGGCTGAGATTGCCATTGCTGTAGCTACAAAGAGAGAGAAAACCAACCGTTCATTCGAATCGGCAAGCAGAAAGTCGGGAAGATTCTGGCCCAAAAAGAATCCGGTAATAAAGGTAACCGTAATACCCCCGAATGAGACCCCAATGGCTGTTTTGGCGTGACGTTTAATCAACTGAATATCGGTTTCAAGGCCCGTGATAAGCAGGAGAAACATGGCGCCCAAAAGCGATATGACCTCCAAAAGATAGCCCTGTACCTCTGTTTGGGGGATAACGAGCTCGTTCACAACCGGGAAGAGGCCGGATAAGAGGGATGGCCCAAGCAGTATACCAGCCAGAATTTCACCGATTACAGAGGGCTGACCAAGCCGTGTGGCTATCTCTCCGAGTGCCCGGGCAACAAAAAGTAAGATAGCAACCTGCAAAACAAGCAGAAAAATGTCATGATGCGGAGCAGCTGAAAATACGTCCATTACAAATGAAGTTAGGGTGAATCGGGATGGTTAAATGATTAAATTTTCGTCACTAGATGATAGAATCAAGTTTTTACAACACACCCGTATAATATAGCATTTCCAAGGAATAGTAGAATGGCCGGAATATTAAAATATTTGGTGAACCTGCAATCCAGACACACATTTTAAGGGTGCACAAGGATATCCGGAACCCGACTAAGCCGATAAGCTTCAGCAGTTTTCTTTCATTAAGTCGGAGAAGCATGTGCCGGATAACCTGGCTGACTCATTACAAATAAATTTCAGGCTAAAGTGAATCGGATGTGTATATTTGACCCCGGCTGCAGGGATATCATTTGGTGTGCCCGGAAATATTTTCGCAGAAAAATGAGGACAGAAAAGATTATGCCAGATCCATGTTGAGTGAGGGCCAGAACACTCCTTTCAAACTCTTTATTGATACGGGCGGTACATTTACGGACTGTATTGCTGTGGACGCGAATGGAAACACACATCGATGCAAGGTACTCAGTAACAGTACAATACGGTGTTATGCCACCATTGCGAATAACAAAAAGACGGTTCTTACAGATACCGGGTATAGCGTGAAAAAGGATTTTTACGAAGGCTATACGTTTGCTCTTACAGGCCGGCCGGATGATGCATATAAAATTATCTCTTCATCCGAAGGTGGTTCATCGCTGGAGCTCGACAGGGAACTTACTTCGATATCCAGTAACAAATTTCCCGCTATCATCAGCAGTCCCGAAGAGGCACCTGTATTTGCATCAAGGCTGATTACAAAAACCGCCCTCAACGAGAACTTCCCGGATATACAGATGCGGCTGGCTACAACCAAAGGCACCAACTCGCTTCTGGAAAGAGAAGGAGGGAAAACCCTTTTTTTGATAACGGAAGGATTTGCTGACCTGCTTCGGATCAGAAATCAGCAGCGTCCAGATCTTTTTACACTTAATATCAGAAAGCCGCAGCCTTTCTTTCATTCCCTCTTGGAGGTGCCCGCCCGAATGGACTCAGAGGGCACTATCATCAGGCCGTTGGATACCGCCTTGCTCAGGAAGAGGCTGCAGCCGCACCTTGAGGGAGTGAACGCCGCCGCCGTTTGCCTTATGCACGGATACAGAAATCCGGATCATGAGCGTCAAGTCCGACAACTATTAACTGAACTGGGAATTGAACGCATATCCCTTTCATCTGATCTCAGTTCAGCCATTAAAATCGTACCCCGTGCCATTTCATCAGATATCAATGCATTTTTAGCGCCCGTAATGGAGTTGTACCTGGAAAATATCTCTCAAACTGTGGGTGGAACATCACTCAGGGTGATGACCAGCGCGGGGACCCTGGCTGCTTCCGAAACCTATAAACCGGTAGATGGTCTTCTCAGCGGGCCGGCCGGCGGAGTTACCGGAGCAGCAGCCATTGGGAAACGGAATGGATTTCACAAAATAATTACGTTCGACATGGGCGGCACAAGCACCGACGTGTCCAGATATGACAGCGGAATTGACCAGGTTTACGAACACAGAGTAGGCGATGCTGAACTTGTTTCTCCGGCCGTGGATATCGAAACCGTAGCAGCGGGCGGCGGGTCTGTTTGTGGATTTGATGGCATCAGCCTTACTGTTGGACCCGGAAGTGCGGGGGCCGATCCCGGCCCGGCATGCTATGGGTTGGGTGGCCCACTTACGCTCACGGATGTAAATTTGCTCTCAGGCCGTCTTCATCCGGATAATTTCAGGATATCCATTCAGATTGAAGCTGCAGAAAGTGCCCTTGAAAAAGTACTGAATCAGGTGAATGCTTCCCGTGAGACGGCTCTTGAGCGCAAGGACCTGCTTTCCGGATATCTGGAGATCGCAAATGAGCGTATGGCCCAGGCAATACGGAGTATCTCTATCCAGAAAGGATTTAATCCTTCGGAATATGCGATGGTCGCTTTTGGAGGGGCAGGGGCACAGCATGCTCTGTCAGTTGCAGACAAGCTGGATATGCTATCCGTACTGATACCGTCAGATGCAGGACTCCTGAGCGCATATGGCCTGAAACGGGCACTCAGGGAGGAGATCGCACTGAGTCAGGTACTAATGAATTTAAATGAGTTTGCCTGTGAGATTGAAGAACGTTTCAATCAGCTTGAAAAGAGTGCACAAAGCCGTCTGACGAATCAGGGTGTTGACCCGAATTACATGGAAACAGTACACCGATTGATTTTCCTTCGATTTTCGGGACAAGACACCTCACTTGAAATTGAATGGAGCCCTTCTGATGATGCAGTATCTATTTCAAAAAAATTCAGTGCTTCATACAAAGATCAGTATGGGCACATGCCGGCAGGTCGTGTAATCGAGGTTGAAGCTGTTCGTGTTATCGTGAGAGAGCTGGATATGGAGAGTGAATCTGTTTCAGATGAGACGGCATCGCATGGAATGGACACATCGGCGCCCTTGGAAACGGCAGATATGAACAGTGAAACAGACGTTGCGTGTAAGGTATATCATAACCGCGATCTGAAGCCCGGTGACAAGATATTGGGGCCCTCCATGGTATTAGATCCTTTCAGCACACTGCTGATCGACAAAGGGTGGCGAGCCCGCATGCTGCAGGATCGAACATGGCATATTGTTAAACAGAATACCGCTCAGAATGTGCACGATAAATCTTCAGGCCGCTCCCGCGAAGTGAATCTCCAGCTTTATATCAACCGTTTCAGGTCCGCAGCTGATCAAATGGGAGAGATGCTCCGTAAAACAGCTCTCTCCGTTAATGTAAAGGAGAGGCTTGATTATTCGTGCGCTCTTCTCGACCGCAACGGATACCTTGTTGTGAATGCGCCTCATATCCCGGTTCATCTGGGAGCCATGGGAACATGTGTGAGATCATTGATTCAGCAAATCGAAAACGGTTCAGAGTCGTTTATAAACGGAAGCGGAGAAGAGACAGATTTTGAAGAAGGTGATGTTATCATTACCAATCATCCGGGATATGGAGGGTCTCACCTGCCAGACGTAACCATTGTAACCCCTGTTTTTTTTAAGGGAGAAAAAATAGGGTATGTAGCAAGCAGGGCTCATCATTCTGAAATTGGGGGGAAGCGGCCGGGATCGATGCCGCCCGATGCCCGCAACCTGGAGGAGGAGGGTGTTGTTATTCCCCCGGCATTTCTGGCGCGAAGAGGTAAATTTTTCTGGAACGAAATTCGCCATATGCTGGAAAACAGTCCATGGCCAAGCAGGGCGGTAAATGAAAATATTGCAGATATGGAAGCTGCAGTTGCAGCCAATCACAGGGGGGTTGCTGAACTCAACAAGCTGGCCGGTACCTATGGAAGTACGGAGCTGGTTCAGTACATGGAAGAAATTCGTCACTATGCATCCCGGAGAATGAAGCGCGCGCTGAGTAAACTTGGAACGGGTTCGTATTCTGCATCGGAACGGCTGGATGACGGATCAAAACTGGAGGTACTCTGTGAACTCACAAAAAACGGCCTTCGTGTCGACTTTTCCGGAACTTCTCCTGTAACGGATGGGAACCTGAATGCGAACCCCTCTATAGTGAACAGCGTACTGATGTATGTTCTGAGGCTGATTATCGATGAGCCGCTTCCTCTCAATGATGGAATACTTGATCCCGTAGAGGTCATTTTACCGGAGTGCATGCTGAATCCAGATTTTTCAGGCAGCGCAGCAGAATGTCCTGCCGTAGTCGGAGGCAATACGGAAACGAGCCAGCGCCTTACCGATACACTCCTGAAAGCCTTCGGTCTCTCCGCATGCAGTTACGGAACCATGAATAATGTGCTATTTGGAGATGATACATTTGGCTACTACGAAACGGTGGCAGGAGGAACCGGAGCAGGCGACGGCTTTCATGGAGCGGATGCCGTTCATCAGCATATGACCAATACCCGTGCAGCTGACCCGGAAGTTCTTGAGTACCGATATCCGGTCAGACTTGAAAGGTATGAAGTACGGAGAGGGTCCGGCGGTATCGGTGCCTGGAATGGCGGAAACGGTATTACACGGGAGATGACCTTTTTGAAGCCTGTGAGCCTGTCTGTTCTTACCCAGCACAGAATCATAGAGCCCTA
The DNA here is from genome assembly GCF_003150675.1 of Rhodohalobacter mucosus. Lineage (NCBI taxonomy): Bacteria > Pseudomonadati > Balneolota > Balneolia > Balneolales > Balneolaceae > Rhodohalobacter > Rhodohalobacter mucosus. Next base: position 183,543 of record NZ_QGGB01000007.1, read on the forward strand.
TGGTCTAATGGGGGGCGGAACGGGCAGCAGCGGAGTACAGTATGTGGTAAGAAAAGGAAAGGATAACGAAGATAAACTGTCCTGGCGCGATGGCGCTGAACTGAATACGGGCGACAGATTTATACTGAAAACACCTGGTGGGGGCGGATATGGTAAAAAGGACAGCTGAAGTCAGTAAGCTTACAGATACCCTTGAAAAGTGCCCGGAATTATGATCACAGAGATTAATTTATCAGTTTGAAAAATCGGGTTGGGGGATCCCATTTCGGCGAAGTACCGTTCTGTTGTCTTCATAAAAATCAGCAATCTGATTGATGTCCACTCCAAAGGAAATCCCGTAATTTATGCGCGAGGTTTCCTGAATGATCGGTATTCCGGTAAAGGGGCGACCGTGACTCATTTCAATACCCTGTCTATAATCAGGGGAAAGATAAAACTCTTTTTCAGCTGAGGCGGATGTGAGCACTCCCATCCACTCAAGCCCGCGTCCGTCATTGCGAACCGTAAACATGGGACCCCCGCTAAAACCACGGTTGAAAATGGCATCTACGGCAAACGTTCTGCGACTGTTGATCTCTTGCTTGCTTACCATTCCGCTGGTAACCATTCGGACTCCCCTTGGATAACCAAGCACATATACTCTGTCGGTCCAGTCCAGTTTATCAAAATCTCCGGCAGAAATAGCCAGTGGTTCAAGGCCGGGGTCACCATCTCGTCCCCATCTGTAGAGTAAAACGGCCAGATCCATTACAGGATCATTTGCAAGAACCTCAAACTCAAAAACACTGTTGCCTCCAAAAAAGAAGTGGCTTACAGATTCTTTAATCGACACCGCTTCTACCCATCGATCGTCTTCCGATGGGTTTTGGGGAGCGTAGTGGTAAACCGTATCGGGAAAGGTAACCGTATGGGAAGCAGTAAAGAGCGATGAGTAACCGTTTCCGTTCGACATGATAATTGCGGTGCCCGCATTGGAATGCGACTCGATAAATGTATGTGCGGATAGTGATTCCAGATTCACCGTATCTGCCTGCGTTTCAGTAAGCCCTGAACCTGAATGAAGCTGATACGTTCGATAGGTAACCGTATTCTGAATACGCACAACCGAGTCGAAGCCTTCTTTGATCTGATCTCTTATCAGGTCCGAGCCTGTATCACTCAGGTAAGTGTTTGTACGGTCGGTGTATGGAATGATGGTTTCGCCGGAGCCCGAACAACCCGTAACTGCCGGCAGTACAGGCAGTAAAAAAATGATGAGCCCAATAATTTGGCAGCAGTATTTGTTTTTATCCGATCCGAACACGTTCTTCAACATTACGTTTCAGCCAGCATGGATCACGGGTTCCAGGATGCATGCTTTTCATTACCATAATAATCAGAATCTATCAAAGATTGTAAATAAGCAGATATTACCTGAAGGATCGTTTACTACATATTCTATTCTGGTCGGTGATTTCGGCAGCTTTTATCGGTCCCGGCACGGTAACTACCGCTGCATCTTCCGGGGCAGGTTATGGTTATGCACTCATCTGGGCTCTCATATTTTCAACATTTGCCTGCTATATTTTGCAGGAAACATCCGCCAGAATAACGGTCGCATCGGGGAAAAACCTTGGAGAGGCCATGAGGCTTATTTACGGCGGAACAGTTCCGGGCAAGATTCTCATCTATCTGTCGCTCGCTGCAATCATAACCGGCTGTGCAGCTTTTGAGGCGGGTAATATATTGGGGGCGGCTGCAGGAATTAAACTGGTTTTACCCGGTATACCGAATGTACTGATTGTTTCGGCCATCGGGTTAACGGCAGGATTGCTGCTGTGGGCAGGTTCCGTTCGGCAGATTGCACTTGTGCTTGGAGTGATTGTAGCGTTTCTGGGTGTCTGCTTTCTGATAACGGCATTTATGGTACCTGCGGATCCCAGAGGCCTTATTACAGGGGCTGCCGTGCCGTCTATTCCCTCCGGGTCGGAGCTCCTGGTACTTGGATTGATAGGCACAACGGTTGTACCCTATAACCTTTTTCTCGGGTCGGGAATGAAGCACGGCCAGACTGCTGCTGAGATGAAGGTGAGCCTCTTCATTGCAATCGGACTGGGAGGACTCATCTCAATCGCGGTGCTTATAACGGGTACGGCCATTGCGGGATCATTCACTTTTGGAGCCCTCGCGGATGAATTGGCCAGGCTGATAGGCCCTGCCGGTCCATGGCTTTTGGGTGCCGGTCTTTTTGGAGCAGGACTCAGCTCTACGCTTACGGCTGCACTTGCGGCTTCTGTAACCGCATCTTCCATTTTCGGACAGGTTGAGAATACCGGCAACTGGACCCCAGAAAGTGCGAAATTCAGACTGGTATGGGGATTTGTGCTTGTTACGGGTATGGTATTCGGATTACTGCAAGTACAACCCGTTCCTGTAATAATCCTTGCACAGGCCCTGAACGGAGTTTTTCTGCCGCTCATCGCGGTTGTACTGTTCCTGCTGATCAATCATTATGGGCTGATACCGCCTTCATATCAAAACGGATGGCTCTATAATTTACTTACATCCATTGTGGTGTATCTAACATTCCTGATAGGATGCACGAACCTGATACGAGTCTACACATCATTGACGGGAAGCACGCAGCCGGCACAATCCTGGATTGTCGGGATCTCACTGGTACTGTTTTTAATCATTTGCGGTCCTGCTATCGGCAGAATTGTGCGGTCATAATCGGATAGGGTCTGTTTTTCCATTTCGGGTATAGCTGAATTTTAAGGGGTAATTCCGTATTCTTTATGCCCTTTCAGAATGAACTATTACCTGATGTTTGAACCCGGCCTTATTGAAAAATTTAAGGAGTTAAAAACCCCTTTTTATTACTACGACCTGGAGCTGCTTAAGCGTACCCTGCAGGAGGTAAAAGTACACGGAATCGACAAGGGATTTCATGTACACTATGCAGTAAAAGCAAATTTTAATGTTGAACTGCTTAAAATAATACGTCAGTCGGGGATGGGTGTCGACTGCGTGAGCGGTCCTGAAATTGAACGTGCTGTCGAGACGGGGTTCAGTCCGTCCCAGATTGCATTTGCCGGGGTAGGTAAAACCGATGATGAAATTCGAACGGGGTTGAAGCACAATATCTTCTCTTTTAACTGTGAATCGCTTCAGGAGCTTGAGGTGCTTAACGGGCTGGCTGAAAAAGAGGGACGCACAGCCAGTGTGTCAATTCGACTGAATCCAAATGTGGAAGCGAAAACGCATCGATACATCACCACAGGTCTCAATGAGAATAAGTTTGGTATTACAATCGAAAAGTTACCGATGCTATTTTCCATTCTGCCTGAACTGGATCATTTGAAACTGACGGGGATACATTTTCATATAGGATCGCAGATCACCGAGCTGAAACCATACTACGACCTTTGCGAAAAAGTTGAAATTGTTCAACGCCTTTTTGAAAAGGAGGGACACAAACTGCAGCACATAAATGTGGGTGGAGGATACGGCATTAATTATCTTGAACCGGATGCAGAACCCATTCCGGATTTTAAAGCATTCTTCCAGGTTTTTGAAGAGAATCTGACTCTTAGAAAGAATCAGCAGCTGCATTTTGAACTTGGAAGAAGTGTTGTTGGCCAGTGCGGGAGTCTTATATCGAGGGTACTCTATATCAAAGAAGGTCTTGAGACCAATTTTGCAGTACTTGATGCCGGGATGACTGAACTCATTCGGCCTGCTCTCTACCAGGCAATGCATCGTGTGGATTCGCTTACATCAAACATGTCACCAAAAATGTATGATGTAGTGGGCCCTATTTGCGAATCATCGGATACATTTCGTCAGGGAGTCTGGCTTCCGGAACTCAGGCGCGGCGATTTGGTGGCTATACGCAGTGCGGGCGCCTATGGGGAGGTAATGAGCAGCGGGTTTAATCTCAGGGAGAGGATTCGTTCATATTATTCGGATTTTGCAAAATCCACATTATAGAAACCGCCTGAATAAATAGTTACCGAAGATTTTATTTTTCCGGACCCATTTCAGGTCAGGGTGTGCTGTCTGGTGCAATCAATTTACACCGGTATGCAGCTTATAAAAAAATATCTCCGTGTATGTTCTAAAGATATTGGTGATCGTATTCGAAAAGGGTAAACCATGAGCTCCTTCTTACGAAGACCCTCTTGTAATCAACCGGATTCTGCATTGATTTATCTTTAAAAACTATATACAAAATCAAAAATTTTGCACTTTATGAAACGATCAGAAAAGCACCCTATCTGCTGATATACAATAAAATATAGCAGTTTCACCTTTAAAAAAGCGCTTTTCTGACCACTTGTATATGAGATATATATATTGCGTTAACAATTCCGGGTGATTACTCTGTACATTATAACTGGTTGTAATATCAGTTGTATACAAATTCACACGTAATTGGTGAACAGATCAAACAAATGGGATTTTTATGAAAGCAAAGACATTCCTCTTTTCTCTGGCTCTTCTTTTTTCAACTGCTGCCATTGCATCAAGTTCGTATGCGCAATCCACAAATGTAGAGGTGGTGGAAAGCAGCGATGGCTGGCGTTTGATGGTTAATGGTGAAGCGATGATGGTGAATGGCATGAATTGGGATTATTTCCCGATTGGAACCAACTTCGATTACAGCATCTGGAACCAGCCTCCAGATATCATCCAGATGGCTCTTGACAATGAAATGAGCATGCTCAAGGCCATGGGTGTTAACGCCATTCGCGTTTATACCGGGATTCCGAAACAGTGGATTGAGTATATCTATGATAATTACGGAATCTATACCATGCTTAATCACTCTTTTGGGCGGTACGGACTCACCATTGATGGTGTATGGATGCCAAATACGGATTATTCCGACCCTAAAGTAATTGACCTTCTCATTAGTGAGGTAACCGAACTTGCCGAAGAGTACAGAGGTACGCGCGGGCTGCTGTTATATTTGCTCGGGAATGAAAACAACTACGGGCTTTTCTGGGACGGTGCTGAGACTGAGGATATTCCGATCGAAGACCGCGCATCCACGATCAGGGCACGGCACATGTACAGCCTCTTTAATGAAGGTGCGCTTGCTATCAAAGAAGTAGATTCATCTCGCCCTGTAGCCATGGCCAATGGAGACCTCCTTTTCCTCGATCTGATTACCGAACTGGTGCCGGACGTTGACATTTTTGGTGCAAACGTGTACCGCGGTGTTTCATTTACCGATATGTATACACGCGTACAAAATGAGTACGGAAAACCGGTGCTGCTCACGGAATTTGGTGCGGATGCATTCAATGCCAAGACAAATCAGGAAGATCAGGTTTGTCAGGCATACTATTTCCACGGCAATTGGAAAGAAGTATATGAGTATGCGGCGGGATTGGGCAAAACCGGTAACTCAATCGGTGGATTCTCATTCCAGTTCAGTGATGGCTGGTGGAAGACTGGACAAACCGTGGAACTGGATATTCATAACACGGAAGCCTCATGGGCAAACGGCGGGTATCAGTGCGACTACGTTGAAGGCCAAAATAATATGAATGAGGAGTGGTTTGGAGTAGCTGCGAAAGGTCCGACCGACCATCGCGGTATGTACGATCTCTACCCAAGGGCGGCATACTATGTATTGATGGAAGTTCATGACTTTGATCCGTATGCACCGGGAACCACGATGGGAGAGATTGAGGAATATTTTGAGTCGATATCCTTACAGGAAGCACGGCTGAGAGCCCGTAGTGATAAAGCAGCGCTAGAAAGTCAGCGCAGCAGTTTGATCAGGCTCAGTCGGTTTACTGCTGAATTTTCTACATTCAATACGGGAGGAAGTTTGCTTACAACCCCTGAGGAAGCCAATCCCCGTAACCCGGTTTATCCCAATCAACAGGGTTTTGATCATATGCAGTCTATCTATCTCGGCGTTGAGGCCAATCCTGCTCCAAATGTGAGGGCAGAGGCGGAGTTTAACATTCTGGGAAACGTGGCTCAGAATCCAATTGATGAAATATTTTATGAAAACCGCGGACGCCCGGTATTATTGGAAGGAGTAAATGAGGAAGTTACGGTTGAATCACTAAAAAGGGTGCAGCTTTACAGGGCTACGTACGACTGGAACCATCAATGGTTCGACCTGACCGGTTTTTATCGAAGCGGAAGATATCACTGGGGGTATGAAGGGGACTTTTTTGGTCTGTACCCCGAAGCCAACTACGGCCCGAATATTGATATTTATAACGGTATAGCACCGTTCGGTTTTGAAATGGAAGGGAAGCAAAGTCTTGATGGTTTAAAGCTGGCTTTTGGACCGGAACTATGGTGGGGAGCGAACCCCGCTGTGCTTCTAAAATACACCAGAGAGGTGTCGGGATATGAGGTTACCGGTATATTTCATGAAGACATTGAAAGACAGTCAACGGCAGTCAGTTCGTTTGCCATACCGCAGCCCAAAACCAGAAGGTTTACGCTTGCCGTATCTAAAGAGATTGGCAAACTGGGTGTTGATGTTGGCGGCATGTGGGGAGGCCAGCCTCTGAACGGAAGAGTATTTCAGCTTGTAAGGGAGCAGGAGGACGGAAGCTTTCGGGTTTTCCAGGATGAGATCAAGCCGATGGATAACTGGGGCGGTAAAATCAAAGTTACCTATGAGGGCGGACGTTTTAACTGGTATGCACAGTCTGCACTGATGGGCCTTGTAGCAAGAGGCGGATACGATCAAACTCAGACATTTACCGGATGGAGACTGAAAGATACCGGAAGCGGAAATCAGTATAACGTTCTCTCGGGGCTTACATACAGTTTTGGGAATCTTCAGATCGCACCGAACTTCTTATGGCAAAAGCCGATTGAAGGTCCTATTCCGGGTGATGTACAGGCACCGGGTCGTCCCAGGAATATCATCGACGACCCTTTTGCTGTTCGCGAAAACCGTGAGACCATTGCCGGAGAGATTCTTTTTACGTACGACCCCACACCGGCTACCTGGATGTATCAATGGGATAGCGACAATGCAGAAAATGCAGACTTTGCCATCAGTGCGGGTTTCGTCTATCGCCACCATCCAACCACACAGGATGCGGCTATTGGTATTTTCCCTGACGGACGCACCACGTTTGCCTTTCCGGGAGCACCATCCGCAGAAGACCTGTGGGAAGTGCATGCACGGGTAGTTTCAAAACCGACTCGCGAATTTGGGGTAATTGCTATGCTGTACGGTGGCAAGGGGCAGGCCAACGGTGACGATGAACGCATTATATACCGGTATGGCGCGGATATGCGTGTTCTTTATAAAAACCTTATGCTAAATTCTTTTGTCAGAGTGGATGACTGGGGTCCCTACGATTATCATCGTGACTTTAACCTCACATTCCCGCTGCAGACGATGGCAGACCTTTCACTCACACTGGGTCAGCCAGACTGGTGGAATATGCCTGCAACACGGATTGGAGTACGGGGTACATGGCGCTCGCTCGACAGGTTTTCACCCCGGTACGCGCCTGTGCAAAGTGTAGATGCAAACGGAAATACAGTTATCAACCGTGATATCACCGGTTTCGATAACGGCACTGAGTGGGAATTCAGAACCTACGTTCAAATACATATTTAATTCATTTCAAATTAAGCCGGTCAGAAAAATGAAGACAGAAAAACAAAACGGTTATCAAAAAATTATTTTTTCCGGTCTGATACTGCTTCTTGCAGTCTGGGGCTGTGAGCGGAGCGTTAGCGATCTGGAGGAAGCAGATTTTCCCGACAATCCGAACGTATTCCTTGATACATTCAGTTCAAGCCTGAATTATGCTGTATTTGAGGGGGCCGTTCCTGAAGCGTTTCAGGTGGATGAAGAGGAAACCTACGACAACACCATTGCATCCATGCGGTTCGATGTTCCCGATTTTGGCGATCCGAGGGGAAGCTATGCTGGAGGAGCATTTTTTACCTCTGTGCCACGGGATTTAACCGGTTATAATGCACTTACCTTTTGGGCCCGCGGCGATCAATCAAGTACGATTGGTGTGATGGGGCTTGGTATTGATCTGGGTGAAAACAGGTTTCAGGCCTCGGTCACAGACATTCAGGTATTTCGAAACTGGAAAAAATATATTATTCCGATTCCCGACCCGGAAAAACTGGTTGAGGAGAGCGGTATGCTGTTCTATTCTTCAGGTCCGATAGATGGTGAAGGCTACACGTTCTGGGTGGATGAAGTGAAATTTGAAAACCTGGGAACCATAGCTTTCAGATCGGCATCCATTTTCAATGGAGATGACAGAAATGTAACAGCTCAAAATGGCCAGACGGTCAATATTGAGGGGCTTGTTTCGACACACGGACTACCTGACGGAACCGATCAAACCGTGAACACGTCACCATTCTATTTCACGTTTACATCTTCAAATGAATCAGTTGCCCAGGTAGCCGATAACGGTGAAGTTACCGTTGTGGGAGAAGGTCAGGCTGTAATTACCGCACAGTTCAGAGGCAGTGATGCCAATGGCTCACTGACGGTAAATTCATCGGGTGAAGCTGTAGAGCCTGAGGATCTGCCCCCGGCGCCAACGCAGGATCCGGCAGACGTCATTTCAATGTATACAAATGTCTACGATAATGTTACCGTTGACACATGGAATACAGGTTGGGAATTCTCTACGGCCCAGGAATCATTTATCCAGATACAGGGTCAGGATGTAATTCGTTACCAAAATCTCAATTTTGTCGGAATTGAATTTGCATCAGAAACCATCGATGCCTCGGGTATGACACATTTCAGGCTCGATATCTGGACTCCGGATCCAACGGATCTGCCGAATGAGTTCAAAGTACTGCTGGTAGATTTCGGTGCAGATAATGTATTTGGCGGAGGGGATGACTCGCAGCACGAAGTAACATTTACCAGCCCTGTGCTGTCCACAGAAAGCTGGGTTACACTCGATATTCCACTGAGTGATTTCAGCGGACTTCAAAACCGTGAAAACCTTGCGCAGCTTGTTCTTTCAGGGGATCTGCCGAATGTATATGTGACCAACGTATATTTCTACGCAGGCGAAACAAGCGAACCAGAAACACCTGAGGCGCCGGCGCCAACTCCTACTGAAGACGCTGCAGATGTAATAAGCCTCTTTAGCGATGCTTATTCTGACGTAGCTGTGGATACCTGGAGAACAGACTGGTCTTCTGCTGTTCTGGAAGATATTGATATACAGACCAACGCAACGAAGAAATATTCAGCGCTCGATTTTGTGGGTATTGAAACCACAGGCCAGAATCTTGTGGATGCATCGAGTATGGACTTCATGCATATTGATCTCTGGACACCGAATATGACTACAGTTCGAATCAAGCTTGTGGATTTTGGTGCCAATGGGGCATTTGATGGCGGTGACGACTCGGAACATGAAATTATATTCGACAACCTGCCTACTTCACAGTGGAATTCACTGAAGATCCCGATGTCTGATTTCACCGGGCTGCAGGCACAGTCGAATCTTGCTCAGTACATCCTGTCGGGCTTACCGGCCGGTCAGGGTATTCTGTATGTCGATAATGTTTACTTTTCAACGGAAAGTGCGCAGCCTTAGGCCGTTGGGGATGATTATTTGAACTACACGTAGTAAAAAGGATAGATTTATCCATTCAAGACAAAAGACAGATATTTCCGGGGAAGTCGGATCACGTACTGATACTTAACCGGGAATATCTTCATTTAAAAACAAGTTCTCAGAAACTAATAAGCATACAATGACCAGATCAGCTTTATTTTGTGCAGTACTCATATTGACATTTCTCACAACAGCTTGCGGAACGGAAAGCAGTTCTGAAACTGATGGGGAAGAAAGCTGGCAGCTTGTATGGAGTGATGAATTTGACGGAACGGCCGGTACTGTTCCCAACAGTGATAACTGGACCTACGATATTGGAAGGGGCAGTAACGGCTGGGGTAATCAGGAGCTGCAATACTACACGGATCGTCCTGAAAATGCGTCACTCGACGGTGACGGAAACCTGGTAATTACCGCAATAAGAGAGTCATTTGGCGGTGCATCATACACCTCGGCCAGAATTCTGACTCAGGATCTTTTCGAGCAGCAATATGGCCGATTTGAAGCGAGATTGAAAACTCCTTACGGACCGGGTATATGGCCTGCATTCTGGATGCTGGGTTCAAATTTTGAAACCGTTGGCTGGCCAACGTCAGGAGAAATTGACATTATGGAACTGCGAGGCCAGGAGCCCAGTAAAATAGCCGGCTCCATACACGGTCCCGGATTTTTTGCAGGTAATGCGATTACAAGATCCTATACTCTGCCGGACGGCCGGTTTGATACCGATTATCATCTGTTTGCCATAGAGTGGTCGCAGGATAAAATTGATTTTTATGTGGATGACGTACGCTATCAGACGATTACCCGGGCCGATGTAAGCAACAGAAATGGTACGTGGGTATTTGATCAGCCATTTTTTATGATTATGAATATTGCCGTTGGAGGTACTTATGTAGGTCCCCCGTCTCAGCAAACTACATTTCCACAAGAAATGGTCATCGATTACGTAAGAGTGTATTCTAAGGCTGAATAAAAGGGGACAATTCTGCCGGGGACGGGGTATATTAAAGGCTGGCTGTTTGGCTATTGTTAATCTATAAATACATTAATACTAAAACGGGATCTATTTTGAGCAGCGACATTTCCATTCTGGAATCTGGAAACGAAAAATGGTTTAAAATTACCAATTTTGATCACCAGCGCCCTTTCTTTATGAGCGTGGTGAGCGATTCAAATCACTGGATGTTTATTTCAAGCAACGGTGGGCTTACCGCAGGCCGGAAAAATTCGGAATTTGCCCTGTTTCCGTACTATACAGATGACAAAATTACGGATTTAGCAGAAACTACAGGCAGTAAAACCATTTTCCGAGTTGGAACCGGTGATGCCGCACTGACCTGGGAACCCTTTTCAATCAGGAACCAGGGAAAATTTGACATTACCCGCAATCTCTACAAGAACAAGTACGGCAACAAGGTCCGGTTCGAAGAGGTAAATCACACCCTGGGGCTCTCTTTCAGCTATGAATGGAATTCAAGTAACCTGTTCGGATTTGTAAAAAAATCCGCCTTGCAGAATTTGTCAGGTGAGACTCAACATGTTGAATTGCTCGATGGTATTCAAAATGTGCTGCCCTATGGAATTGAAAGTGCCATGCAGTCTGCCTCGAGCAACCTCGCTGATGCGTACAAGCGCAGTGAGCTGGTCAAAGATACAGGGGTGGGTATCTTTGCACTGAGTGCAATTATTGTGGACAAAGCTGAGCCTAGTGAGGCACTCAAGACTAATATTGCCTGGTCGCTGGGCCTCGATAATCCGACGTATCTTCTCTCGTCACTGCAGCTAAAGCATTTCAGAAGCGGGGAGAACGTACAGCAGGAAACAGATATAAAAGGAGAGAAGGGAGCCTATTTCGTTCAAGCCGGCATAACACTTGGTTCTGACGAACAGAAACAATGGAACATCGTTGCCAATGTAAATCAAAATCAGTCGCAGATTATCGCATTGAATAAAGCAATCGGTGAGGACGAAGATCTGAAAAGCCGCCTGGAAGAGGATATTGACAGAGGAACGGATAAGCTCTTCAGGCTCACGAATGCAGCCGACGCCATGCAGCTCAGCTCTGATGAATTGAAGAATGCGCGGCACTACTCGAATGTGCTTTTCAACATTATGAGAGGGGGTATATTTGATGATGATTACAGAATAGAGAAGCGTGATTTTCTGTCATACCTTGAGGGAGCCAGTCGTGACGTATACCGGAAGTACCACACTATTGCGGACTCCCTCGATGAGATATTTGACAAATCTGATCTTGAGCGCGTTATATCTCAATATGATGACGCAGATCTGAAGAGGCTTGCGATAGAATATCTGCCACTGAAATTCAGCCGCCGTCACGGCGATCCTAGCCGCCCATGGAACAGGTTTTCGATTAACACGCGCAGCGAGGTTGATGGATCCAAAATCCTCGACTATGAGGGAAACTGGAGAGACATATTCCAAAACTGGGAAGCTCTTGTCCACTCCTACCCCGACTTTATTGAAGGAATGATCTACAAATTCCTGAACGCCTCTACTTTTGACGGATACAACCCGTACCGGGTAACAAAAGGCGGATTCGACTGGGAAACCATCGACCCGGATGATCCATGGTCGTACATCGGTTACTGGGGTGATCATCAAATTATTTACCTGCTCAAATTCCTGGAGTTTTACAGAGACTTGCAAGCTGATGCAGCAGACCGGCTTTTCAAAACGGACTGTTTTGTATATGCGAACGTACCCTATCGCATCAAGTCGTATGGAGAGATATCAAAAGATCCTAAAAACACCATCGATTTCGATGAAGAGAGCGATAGTGAAATTCGTCAGAAAGTTGATCAAAAAGGAGCCGACGGGGCCCTTCTGTCGAGTTCCCGCAACGACATTCATCATGTAAATTTTCTTGAAAAGATACTTGCTACTGTCCTGTCGAAAGTATCCAATTTTATACCGGAAGCCGGTATCTGGATGAATACACAGCGACCCGAATGGAATGATGCCAATAATGCTTTGGTGGGGAATGGCGTTTCGATGGTTACCCTGTACTACCTTAGAAGGTTTTTGAATTTTCTGGAAGACGTTTTGACGGATTCGGATACGGATGAGGTTCTTGTATCGGAAGAACTGGCAGGTTTTTTCAACAGGATTTCTGAAATTCTCAGTCAGAACCGTGATCTGCTTGACGGTCATTTGGATGACGGGAGCAGGAAAGCTGTCACAGACGCTTTGGGAATGGCAGGAAGTGATTACCGGCACAACATATACGACAATGGATTCAGCGGCGACAAACAGACTGTTACCACAGATGAAATAGCTGAATTTGTTCGGATAGCGTTGGAGTGGACAGATCATACTATCTCTTTGAACCGAAGAGATGATCATCTATTCCACGCATATAATCTGATGAGTATAAAACCGGACGGAATATCTGTTTCAAGGCTTGATGAAATGCTTGAAGGGCAGGTGGCCGTTTTGAGCTGCGGCATTCTTGATGCGAATGAGTCGCTGCAGCTCCTGGATGCTCTTCGAAATAGCAAGCTGTACAGGCCGGACCAAAACAGTTACATGCTCTACCCGAATAAGGATCTCCCCGGGTTTTTGGAAAAGAATACCATTCCAGAAGAGCTGGTCAAAAAATCCCGCCTGCTGATGCAGATGGTAAGTGATGACAACAAGAGTATCATAAACAGGGATGTTGAGGGAGGGTATCACTTCAACGGGAATTTCAGGAATGCAGGCGACCTGAAAAAAGCACTCGAAAAACTCAAATCCACCAAGTATGGAGATTTGATTCATGAAGAGGAGGAGTTGATACTCGATATTTTCGAAGAGGTTTTCAATCATAAAGCATTTACCGGCAGATCGGGGACTTTTTTCGCTTATGAGGGTTTGGGCTCCATATACTGGCATATGGTATCCAAACTGCATCTGGCCGTAACTGAAGTATGCCTGAATGCGGTGGATAAGCAGGCTGATGCGGATGTAGTCGGTCAGCTAAAAGAGCATTTTCATGAAATTGGAAAGGGAATAGGAATTCATAAATCACCTGAACGGTATGGAGCATTCCCGACAGATCCCTATTCTCATACACCGTTTCACAGAGGAGCCCAGCAGCCCGGTATGACGGGGCAGGTGAAGGAAGATATTTTGGTACGACAGGGTGAACTGGGACTATCGATTGAAAACGGACAGCTGTTTTTTGAGCCTGTATTATTGCAAAAAGCCGAATTTTTACAGGAAGAAGCTTCTTTTAAAGCAGTTCCGGTCGGGAAAGATGAAACGAGCATTGAGCTGCTCCCCGGATCTCTTGGTTTCACCTGTTGCCAGGTTCCGGTCATATACAGGATATCAGAAAAAGAAGGGATTGAGGTTCAGTTCGCGGACGGACAACGCAAGCGATTTGACAGCCTGAATATGGACGAAGAGACCAGCAGGATGATATTTGGGCGAACCGGTGATGTGCAGGCCATTCATGTTGAGCTGCATCAGAGCCGCTTATCATGATGATATGAACGAATAAAAATGAGATAATGATGGTGAAATGTAAGCTTTTCGCAGCTGTGCTGGCAGCTTTCGTTATTATGACATCCTGTTCGCAGGAACAGCACTCAGCAAATGATTCGGGTGGTATCACGGCAAGCGAGATACTGGGGGATCCCTACTATCGAGCGATTTCTTTTGGAGCGTATCGTGAAGACACAAGAGAGATTCAGCCTACAATTCCACAGCTTAAAGAGGATGTCAGGATTTTATCGGCTATGGGCATTCGGTTGCTCAGAACCTATAACGTTCATTATGATGAAGCGGCCAATTTGCTTCAGGCAATCCGTGAAATAAAAGAGGAGGATCCGGATTTTGAAATGTATCTGATGCTGGGTGCCTGGATAGATGCAAAAAATGCCTGGACGGATCAGCCCGACAGAATACGCGATGAGGATGCTGAGCAGAATGCCGTTGAAATAGATCGCGCAGTATCACTTGCCATGGAGTACCCGGATATTGTTAAGGTGATCGCAGTGGGTAATGAAGCTATGGTGCACTGGCAATCGGAGTACTATGTAGAACCTCAGATCATTTTAAATTGGGTGAAGCACCTTCAAAATCTAAAAAATGAAGGAGTGTTGCCTGAAGATCTGTGGATCACAAGTTCGGATAACTTTGCCTCGTGGGGTGGCGGCGACAGTGTTTACCATAAAGAAGCCTTAAATGAGCTGATACGTGCAGTGGATTTTATCTCCATGCATACCTATCCCATGCACGACACTCATTACAATCCGGAATTCTGGGGCGTTCGCGAAGGTGAAGAGAACCTTTCTGATATGGAAAAGATCGAATCGGCCATGCTCAGATCCCTGGATTATGCAATTTCACAGTATGAGAGTGTAGTTGATTACATGCAAAGTATCGGTGTGGACAAACCTGTTCACATTGGAGAAACGGGTTGGGCAACGATCTCAAATGAATATTATGGACCCGATGGGGCCAGGGCTACCGATGAGTATAAATCAGGGCGCTACCACGAGCTGATTCGTGACTGGTCTGATCAAAACAGGGTAACGGTTTTCTATTTCGAAGCATTTGATGAGAAATGGAAAGATGCGGAGAACCCCATGGGATCAGAAAATCACTTTGGCCTCATTAATCTTCAGTCGCAGGCCAAATATCCAATCTGGGATCTTGTGGATGAAGGGGTTTTCGACGGACTCACCCGGGATGGAAAACCCATCACCAAAACGTATGGGGGTGATTTTGAGGCTATGATGCAGGATGTATTGGTTCCGCCCCATGAAAGCGAAATTGAGGCTAGAATGGAGGGCCAATGAACCGTCTTGTATTCAAACATATGGCATGGCTGGTACACCTCTCGTTGGCGTTGGTTTTTATTTCAGGGTGTGAAAATGAATCGGAACAAATGAATGCACAAATTTTTGAAACCTCAGCAAACGGGAACCAGCTAACAGAACTGACTGAATTTGTTGATGCAGAGCAGCGTGTTGAGATATCGATTTTTCCAAACCAGGAGTTTCAAACAATTACAGGTTTTGGGGGCTCATTTACTGAAGCATCAGCTTATTTACTGAATCGGCTGAGCAGGGAAAACCGAATGAAGATCATTGAAGCCTATTTTGGTGAATCGGGTGCGAGATACTCATTGACGCGTACCCATATGAATTCAAGTGATTTTTCTCTTAGAAACTACTCCTATGCACCGGTTCCCGGAGATACCCAGCTTGAACACTTTTCAATTGATGAAGATCGTGAGGATATCATCCCCATGATCAAGGACGCCATGGCGGTTTCTGAAGAAGGGTTTAAAATCATTGCTTCACCCTGGACGGCACCACCATGGATGAAAGACAATAATGACTGGCGCGGGGGAAGGCTTTTGCCGCAATACTACGATACCTGGGCGCTCTTTTTTGAGAAATATCTTAAGGCATATCGTTCGGAAGGAATAGATATATGGGCATTCACAGTTGAGAATGAACCGTTGGGCAACGACAGTAACTGGGAGAGCATGCACTTCACACCAGAGGAGATGAATGAGTTTGTTAAGAATCATTTGGGTCCGGAGCTTAGAGACTCGGGTGAAGAGGTTAAAATTTTTGGTTACGATCAGAATCGTGATGCAGAATTGATTGAGTGGGTTGATGTGATGTACGATGATAAAGAAGCTGCAGCCTACTATGACGGAACAGCGGTGCATTGGTACGGAAGCACATTTAACTACTTTCCGGATGAACTTCAGTATGCACACAGCAAAGCACCTGAAAAGCACCTTATACAAACAGAAGCAACCGTAGATGCAGAAGTGCCAAGGTGGAGAGAGGATGCATGGTATTGGTCAAAAGAAGCGACAGACTGGGGCTGGGACTGGGCACCTGAGGAGAGAAAACACCTTCATCCAAAATATGTGCCCGTGTATCGTTATGCGCGTGACATAATCGGCACATTGAATAACTGGGTTGACGGGTGGGTAGACTGGAATATGGTACTCAACAGACAGGGTGGTCCCAACTGGGCCAAAAACTGGTGTGTGGCTCCTGTTATTGTAGATCCGGATGCGGATGAGGTCTATTTCACTCCCCTCTATTACACGATGTCACATTTCAGCAGATACATTCGCCCCGGAGCGGTTCGAATCGGTCATACCCATACTGATGAAGATCTTATGGTAACTGCCGTAAAAAATCCGGACTCCTCCATCGTAATTGTTGTGCTGAATCAACATGAGCAGCCAAAGGCTCTGAATATATCCCTTGAAGGAAAAACGCTGAACCTGGCTATCGATCAAAGGGCACTGCAAACCATTGTATTGTAAAAAGTAAGTAAGCAACTGAAATTTAATAGAAACTGATGTCAAAATATAAAACGCCAAAAAAAGATAAGGTCCCGTTTTTTGAAAAAATGGCATTTGGTTCAGGGCACTTTGTAATAAATATGTTACCCGGTGCATTGGGCTTTTTTATGTTCTTTCTGCTCACGGCTTTTGGCATAGACCCTCTTTATGCGGGAATCCTGGGCGCTCTTCCCAGATTGTTTGATGCGATAAGCGATCCGATTATGGGCTTTATATCGGATAATACAAAGTCGCGTTGGGGACGCAGGAGACCCTACATTTTTGTAGGTGCTATTTTAAGCGGGGTCTTTTTTGCACTCTCGTGGCAAATGTATCCCGAAAATTCCCAGCTGTATAACTTCTGGTATTTCCTGATTCTCTCCATTTTCTTCCTGGCCGGCAATACGATGTTTGCAACACCGCTGGTTGGGCTGGGTTACGAAATGACTCCCGACTATAACGAGCGCACACGACTGATGGCGTTCGCAAATACGATGGGGCAAATCGCCTGGATGATTGTCCCGTGGTTCTGGGTTATCATAGCTGATCCCCAGGTGTACGCTGCACAGGACGTTGGGGTTCGGGAAATGTCGATAACGGTGGGAGCTATCTGTATCGTGCTTGGAATATTGCCGGCCATTTTCTGTAAGGGTATTGATTCATCGAAAATGGAGAACAGAAAGGAAATTAATTTTCATACACTTGCAAAAAATGTGAAAGAGCTTTGGGAGGGCATCAAAATGGTGTTCCAAAATAAGCCTTTCGTGAAACTTTGCGGCGCCACATTTTTGGTTTTTAACGGATTCCAGATGGTGGCGGCATTCAGCGTATACATCATTGTATTCTATATGTTCAACGGCAGTTATGAAAATGCGGGTACATGGCCGGCATGGTTTTCGACAATAACTGCAGTGATGACGGCGTTCGTCGTAATTCCCATCGTGACCTGGCTGGCCAATACGTTTGGGAAAAGAAAAGCATTTATCATCTCAACTGCGCTTTCCATTATTGGATATATCCTAAAGTGGTGGGGATTCAGCAATGAGCTCAATGCCAGCTTCAATGAAACTCAGCTCGCAGCATTTCTCAACAGCTTAGTAGGTTCAATATTCAATTTTCTCAATCCAATGCTGGAATCTTTGGGAATGTCGTGGTTCAGTATTGATGCCAGTGCCGGTGCTCCCTGGCTTATCTTCCTTCCTATACCGTTTATGGCGTTTGGACTGGGAGGTTTGTTCACCCTCATGATGAGTATGACGGCCGATGTCTGTGATCTGGATGAACTGAAAAACGGAATGCCCCGTAAGGAGGGCACATACGGTGCAATCTATTGGTGGATGGTTAAGATTGGGCAGTCTGTAGCCCTTTTCCTGGGGGGACTTGTTCTGAAGCTGGTTGGTTTTGTTTCAGATGCTCCCACCCAAACCGCTGATACGATGTTCAGCCTGCGCATTGCTGATATCGTAATCCCGTCTGTAACTGCAGCAATCGCGATTTGGGTCATGTACAGCTACAGTCTTACGGAGGCAAGGGCACGAGAGATTAAGAAAGAACTGGAAGCCCGAAGAGGTGAATTGTAGGTTCAGCTTTTACTAATTTGAAAAACGATTAAAGGTATAAACCATGTCATTTAGAAAAGAAAAATTCCTTTCATACCGTGAGTCGGATGTTATCTCACGGGTGAATTATCTGGACGACCTGTCGGATGATGAAATAAAAAACCTTTTTCTGGAAGTGCTGTACAATGGAGTCCATGGATTTTGTTTCAGCCTGTACGAAGAGGGACAAAAGCCCGGCGACATCATATCCGGAGATCAGATTCGCAAGCGAATTGAGATCCTGAACAAATACACGGGATGGATACGGTCATTTTCATGTACGGAGGGTAACGAACTTATTCCAAAAATTGCGAAAGAGTACGGGATGAAAACACTCGTTGGTGCATGGCTTGGAAACGATGAAGAGAAGAACAGTGAGGAGATTGAAAATTTAATCAAACTGGCTGAAGAAGGTTATGTGGATATAGCCGCGGTTGGTAACGAAGTACTTTACAGGGGAGACCTGACCGAAAGCAAGCTTCTTGAATACATGAATCAGGTTAAGTCCGGATTACCGGATATTCCTGTAGGTTATGTTGATGCGTATTATGAGTTTGTACAGCGGCCTGAAATAAGTGAAACCTGCGATGTAATACTCTGTAACTGCTACCCCTACTGGGAAGGAACTCACTTTAAGCATTCGTTTCAGCATATGAGACAAATGTATCATCAGGTTGTAGATGCGGCACCCGGCAAGCGGGTTATTATCACCGAAACCGGCTGGCCAAGCAGGGGAGAAGGTTTGGGTAATGCAGAGCCATCCGAACGGAACGCGATGATGTATTTCATCAATACCGAACTTTGGTCCAATGATGAAGATATTGAGGTTTTCTATTTTTCTTCATTTGATGAGGACTGGAAAGTGAGCGCAGAGGGTGATGTGGGCGCTTACTGGGGAATCTGGGATAAAGTCGGCAACCTTAAATACGGATGATGAATACATTTCAAAAACTGGGCTTAGAACCGGGTATGGCAATCTGTTATTCCGGTTTTAGGGAGGGCCAGAATCCAGGGGGTGTTTATCCTTCATATGATGAAGTACGGGAAGATCTTCAGCTGTTAAAGGGCCGTTGGAAATACCTGCGGCTATTTGATTGCGACAAGCATGGGGAAACCGTTCTGGAAGTCATAAAAAATGAGCAATTTGACTTCAAAGTTATGCTTGGTTCCTACATTGAAGCGGAACTGAATAATTTTAACTGCCCCTGGAACGGAGGCGTATATTCAAAAAAACAGCTTGAAAAAAATGCTCGCGTTAATGAGGAAAAAATAGCCAAGCTGGCCGAATTTGCTAACCTCTATCCTGATATCATCTTTTCACTTTCTGTCGGCAATGAAGCCTGTGTTGACTGGACCGACCATTACGTACACGAAAGCAGGGTTCTGGAATTTGTCAAAACCGTGCAAAATAGAGCCAATCAGCCGGTCACATTTTGCGAAAACTACGCTCCATGGCTCTACAAACTTGAAAAATTAGCCCACGGCGTCGATTTTATCTCTATTCACACATATCCCGTATGGGAATATAAACACATTAGTGAAGCACTTGATTACACAAAAGAAAATTACCATTCAGTTTCGCAAAAATATCCTGATATTCCGGTAGTTATAACTGAAGCAGGCTGGGCAACCAATTCCAATGGAAGGGGAATCCCGCCCGATAACGTAAACGAAGAATTTCAGAAAATCTATTTTGAAAAGCTGATGGAGTGGTCAGAAAAAGAGAACATTCTGGTCTTTTTCTTTGAAGCTTTCGATGAACCGTGGAAAGGCTCGCCTGAGCCCCTGGAGCCTGAAAAACATTGGGGATTGTATAAAATTGACCGTACTCCAAAGCTCGTTCTGAAATAAGAATGTTCTGTAAAAAAACGGTTCAGGGTGTCATTGTAAATGAGACGGTAAAAAAGCGGAAATTATCTATTCTATCTCAACAGGTATTTGTGAACCGCTAACCGGATAGAAAGGAATAAAGGAGCAGGAGCTTGCATTTGCCGGATCAAATATTTTTCGGTCAGAGCTATAATCATTTATTACTTTTTATTCTTGAAAACAGCATTCATATATCTGATTTCGCTCCTATGCGGAATTGCAGCGGCATCCGCACAGCAGCTTCCCGAAAAAGGTGTACCTGAGCTAAAAAGTTATACTCCTTCGGAATATAAAAACAGCGGTAAAATTTGGGATATTGATTCCGCTTCAAACGGTATTGTCTACATGGCAGCCGATAAAGGTCTTCTGGAATATGATGGCAAGAACTGGAAGATTTATGAAGGAAGCAGCGGTTTCACCCGTTCTGTCAATGTAGTCAGCGATTCACTTATCTATACGGGATCGGATCTTGATTTCGGCGTGTGGCAAAAAAATGTCTATCAGGACTTTGAATACAGATCACTCTATCCTTTCAGGGAAGATCTGGCCGAGATAAGTGAGGAATTCTGGGAGATACATCGCGTTGGTGAAAATATCCTGTTTGTCTCAGATTTTAATATCTATGCTTACCGTGATGATGCCCTTACAAAGATTGCGGCTCCGGAGGAATTTGTTGGCAGCTACTCGCTTAACGGAGATGTCTATTTTGCAGACAAGAGCGGCGGCTTGTTCCGTATGATCGACTTGTCGCTGGAACAGGTGGCCAATTTGCCGGCAGGGTCCGATTTCGAAATTACCGGAATGTATGAACATGATGAGGCAATTGTGCTGGTGACCTACAACTCCGGGCTTTATCGATACTCATCGGGTAATTTAGCTCCTATAGACACCCCGTTGTCACAGGAGCTTAAAGCTGCAACAGTTTTTAGTTTTGAACCTGTTGAAAATAATTACCTTGCTTTTGGAACCGTACAAAAAGGGCTTTTTATCAGTGATCTGAACGGGAACATCGTACATCATATAAACCGGAACAAAGGCCTGCCCAATAATACAATTTTGAGTACCCACTTCAACGTTGCAGGCCAGCTTTGGCTTGGAATGGATTACGGTATTTCATCCTTAAAGCTGCGCGATGAACTGACGTTCATTTACGATTACGAGGGTAATTTTGGAACAGGCTATACTGCCTTGCTGAAGAATGGACGTTTCTACCTGGGTACAAATAAAGGGCTTTATCAATCCAGCTGGGAACAGCTAAACAATAATTCAGAAGCATACAATTTTGAACTAATACCGGGAAGCGAAGGGCAGGTTTGGACCCTGGAAAATATTCGCGATGATCTCTTTGCAGGCCACGATCGCGGACTCTTTCTAATTAACGATAACAGACTGGAAAGGTTAAGCAGAGAGAGGGGTTTCTGGACATTGGTTCCTTACAGAGATGTACTGCTAGGAGGCACGTACAATGGAATTTTTGCTTTTGAAAAAACAGGCGGTACCTGGTCATTTAAAAAGCAGATTGAACTTATTGCAGGATCAGCCAGCCAGATACTTGTCGAGGCGGATGATATCGTATGGGTGAATATTCCAAACTACGGTATCATACGAATGGTTATGGACGATACCCTTTATCCGGAAGAGAGATCCATCTTTCTAAGCGATACCTTTCGGGGTGACGATCCATATCTGGTAAAAGAAGGGAACAGAATAACGGTACGTACGGATCAGTTTCAATACGCCTATTCTGCTGCCGACAGCACATTTAACGAAGAAAGGGTGCCCGATTTTACTGCGAAGCCAGAAAATTCACTACCCGGGATATTTCAGCCGGACAGTCTGAATTCACAATTTGAGTTCCTCCCTCTCTATAACGGTTTTGGATTAAAAAATACCGGTCAGGATCAGGATACGCACGTTGTAAACGGGGAAATTATCTTCCGCAGGTTCGAAGCATTCAATAACGAAGAGCGATTGGAACTACACCGCGGACAAGCCGTTCCATATCGCTATAACAATGTGCATATTACATATCTGATCCCAAACAGGGAAGATCTGCTCTACCAATACCGTCTTGGCGATGAAGGAAACTGGAGCTCCTGGTCTGCTGATACAGAACTTGAACTGGTTGACTTGCCCTACGGTGAACATCAGCTTTTTATCAGGGCAATGGTAAACGGTTCTCCAACCGAGGCTGCTGTATTCATGTTTGAAATAACCTCTCCCTGGTATTTCAGCTGGTATGCCTACGTTGTATATGTTCTCCTGCTTATCACTATGGGATATCTGATCTATTTGTGGCAAAGTGTTACACTTAAACGACAGGAAAAATCATTGCAGGAAAGTCAGCAACGGTCGCTGCGGGAGCAGGCCGAAAAACACAGGCGTGAGATACTTTTGATGGAGCAGGAGCGCCTTCAGACTGACTATGATAAACTGGAAAAGCAGTTAAAAAACAAAACAATAGAGTTAGCAAATAAAGCAAAGGAAAATCAGGACAAAAACCGGCTTTTGGTACGGCTGAAGAACAAGCTGGAGGCTGCACAACAGAAACCGGAAGTACCGGCCTCTTTCTGGAATGAGATACACAGGCTTCTTGACTCTTATATCAATCTGGAGGACAATACATTTGAGATTCAGATGGATGAACTTCATCAGGAATTTTTCCAGAGGCTGAAAGATCGCTTTCCCGATCTGTCAAGCAATGATCTGCGACTCTGTGCATACCTGAAGCTTGGTTTCAGCTCCAAGGAGATAGCCGAATTTTCGAATATTAAGCCATCAAGTGTGTATATAAATCGCTCGCGCCTGCGGAAAAAACTCAACCTGGACGCTGACGAGGATTTGACTGACTTTTTAAATGCGATTTAAAAGCAACGTCAAAGAAAAAAGCCTCCACGTCAGGGTAAGTCAGTTATAAGATGAGGCACCTGTTACGCAACAGATAAATCATGCAGGTGCAGAATGTCATTTTTTATATACCCTTACGTAGTCAACCTCAAGCGCCTGGGGAAACGGGGTGGTTTCGTCAGGGTTTGGTAAAAAATTACCGCCGACAGCCAGGTTCAGAATGATATAAAATGGCGTGCTGAAAGGATCAAATCTGGCATCAATGTCAGTGAAGGGTACGTGCAAAAATTCGGTTTCATTTAAAAACCAATGCAGGCCTGATTCGTCCCATTCCAGCGCATAAATATTAAAGCTCTCGCTTAGTTTGGCTGACTGCACGGTATGTGTGTCGGTTATATATTTACGGCACTCAAGAGAGGTGCCTTCACAACCGCCAACCCAAAAATGAACCGCAGCACTCGTTGTATAGGGTTCGTTCCCCCGATACTCCATGATATCAATTTCCCCGCCGCGCGGCCAGCCGTCATCCCTCATAGGCATCAGCCAGAAAGCAGGCCAGAATCCTTTACCCTCAGGCATGCGTATACGGGCTTCAAAGCGGCCGTACTGCCATCCTATTGATGTACTGTCAGTCGATATCCGCGCGGATGTATACTCTTTCCCTCCGAATGCTTCGCGCTGTGCAACAAGGTGCAGAACCCCATCCTCAACGTATGAATTTTCAGGTCTGTCGGTATAATATTGCAGCTCATTGTTATATGCAGGCCCTTCCCAGTGAACCCAGGTTTCTCTGTCAATGCTGTTTTCCTCAAATTCCTCGCTCCACACAAGCGTGTATTCCTGCCCGTTGTCCTGTACGCACGATGAGACGATAAAAAGAGAAATGATAAGGAGTGGTGTGGCGGAACCAAGGATTCTGGATCGGGTCATTTCAGTATAAATGTTTCTGTTAGCGGACCGGCATTAACCGTAAAACGGCCCGGTTCAAGTATGGGAATCCCCTTGCTGTCGGGATATGAGAGAATTTTTTCAGGTTGAATTTCAAATGTGAGAGTGGCTTTTTCACCGGGTGCCAGTTCTACTTTTTCAAAGTGTTTAAGTATTTTTACCGGGCGTGTAATTCGCCCCGCAAGATCGCTGATAAACCAGAGAACGCTCTCCTTGCCCGTAACATCACCCGTATTGGTAATTGTCACCGATGCAGTCAGTACCTTTCCGGCTGTAATTTCGGTAGCTGAAAGCACAAGATTATCGTATTCAAAGGTAGTATAGCTGAGTCCGTCGCCAAATTCAAAAAGCGACGTGGTTGCGTTGCTATCCTGTATGATGACATTGGCCTGATCCCTGTTAAAAAAATAGACGGCGCTTGGTTTATGATGGTAGTTTACAAAATGGCCCGTATGCTGCGGGTAGGAGAAGGGCAGCTTACCGCTGGGTACGGTTGTACCGCTCAGAAGGTTAGCAATGGCATCCGCACCTTCAAATCCGGGCAGACCGGCAAAGATAAATGCATCCGTTTCTTTGATGATATCCGTAATGATTCGCGGCCTGCCTGCAATCATAATCAGTACGGTTGGTGAAGCTGACCGGTTCAAAAGGGCAATTTCATCAAGCTGGCGGCCCGGCAGCCGTAAGTCGGTAACATTGCCCACAAATTCCGTATAGGGCTCTTCTCCGGCGGCGTAAATAAGGAGGTCAGCACTTGAAGTACTTTCTAAAAAAGTTTTTTGTTCGGTTGGAGTACCGTCAACCGGAATTGAGTCCGCATAGTGAATTGAGGCATTTGGATACTTTTTCTGCAGTGCATCGCAAAGTGTATTCATCCCTTCAGGATACTGATCCTCACTGCCTCCCTGCCAGCCAATGGTCCAGCCACCTGCCAGGTTCCTTTTACTCTTTGCACAGGGGCCGAATAGAAGGATGTTGTCGGGATTCTTCAACGGAAGAACATTCCCGTCATTTTTTAAAACAACCAGTGATTCTTCGGCAGCCCTGAGTGCCTTCTGCCTATGACTTTCCATCCCGATTCGGTTCATACGGTCGTTGCGCGGGTAGGGATGTTCAAAAAGTCCCAGATCAAACTTTAGTTTTAATATCCGCCGTACCGATTCATTAATTCGTTTCTTGCTTATCCGTCCATCTTTCACGAGCGACAGCAGTGCCTTATTGAATTCGAGGGTTGTCGGAGTCATATTCATATCAATACCGGCTTCAATAGCCATATAGGTAGCCTCCTGATAATCTTCGGCAACTTTATGAAAGTCGACCAGTTTTCCGATATCATCCCAGTCGGTAACCACAACACCGTCAAATCCCATCTTTTCGCGAAGCAGGCCGGTTACAATCTCTTTTGAAGCGTGAACAGGTACGCCGTTGATTTCACCGCTGTTCAGCATCACCGTTTTGAGGCCTGCATTAATAGCAGCCTGAAATGATGGCCTGTGCATCTCATGAATCATCTGCATGCTGACCTGTACGGGTGATCTATCCCATCCCGATGCAGGGTTCGAGTACGCAAGAAAATGTTTCGAGGTAGCTGCAGTACGATACGGTGCGATATCTTCATTATTCTGGTAGCCGCGTACATAGGCCGCTCCCATCACCGAGGCAAGATGAGGATCTTCTCCATAGGTTTCCCAAAACCGCGGCCAGTAAGGGTTGAGCCCTAGGTCGAGTACGGGAGCAAATGTCCAGTGGTGGCCAAGATCTGCCGATTCAATTGCGGTTATTCTGGCTGTTTCAAAACTGTGAGATTCATCAAAGGTGGCCCCCAGATTGATATTGTGGGGAAAAATTGTGCTTCCGCTCAGATAGCTTGCGCCATGCATGTGGTCGATACCGTAAATAATCGGGATTTCAAGCCGGGACTCTTTTACAGCTATCCTGGTCAGACGGTTCATGAATTCGTACCACTGATCAGGTGCAACAGCTTCACCGTTTAAGAATGAACCAATGTGATGGTCACGGATCAGTTCAACAGCTTTTTCTTCTACAAGCTCAACGTTGCGCTGGTTACCCGTTTTATTGATTAGGGTAATGTCGAGCTGAGTCATCTGCCCGATCTTCTCATACAGAGTCATCCTCTGCAGAAGGTCTTCCACACGTTCATCGATGGGGGCGTCAGGATTTTTATAGAGAGCTTGTGCAATCATCTGAGAGGGTCTGCAGGCAGTTATGGCCAATGGCAAAAGATGGGGAAATAATAAGCAAACGTTGCTATTTCAGTGCTGAAAAAACGGAGAATTGAGACATTGAAGACAGTTTCAACGGTTAGTATCAGTGAACCCCCGCAACAATGTAAAAAGGAATTCCTTCAGATGGTAAACAAACTGTTCCTTGAGGTGTCTGATGAGATTGATGGTGCGATGCCTCACAGGAAGGCATCGCACTGTAAGTGAAATCAGAATCGGGATTAAAAGTCGATCCCAATGGTGAAATAGTGAATTGGATTACCGCCAAATCCTCCTCTCTGATAAGGCCAGCCGATATCATACCGGAAGGGAAGTCCAAGCAGAATGGTTCGAAGTCCAAAACCGGCGCCAATCAGAACATCTCCGTCTACAAATGTAACCGGAATATCACCTTCCTGGGCGGGACCGTCGCGCAACAGTCCGGTTTGTGGATTCAGAAACTCGTTTCGTTTGTTACCAATCTTGAAATCAAGATCGGATTGGTTTTCAAAATAGACTACCGGATTCCCATTCTGGTCTGAGAAACGGGCGTAAGGGATGTCGAAACCCCAGGCGGCGCCTGCATCCACAAAAGCCACGGCGGTAATATTCCAGAGCGGCAGTATGGGAAGTGGGCCCGGAAGTACTGCGGCAAACAGAGGAAATCGGAATTCAGCGTTGATAAGTGAAAAACGATCACCAAAAATGGTGTTGAACTCGTGGCCGCGGAGAGGTGTGGCCGGTAATGTGAAAAACGTATCGGCCAGACGCTCAAAAGGTATTTCCGCATCAGACCACTGCTGATTTATCCAGCCGAGCATACCTCCCATGAAGAAAGTTTGTGAATCACGGCCATGGCTGACCGCACCTGCTCCTCGAAGCGCGATGGAGTATTGTGAGCCGAGGTCAATGTATTTTCGATAGTCACCCAGCAGTGTGGCAAATTGTGGTGTTTCAGGCCCGAGCGGCGGACTTGCGGATAGCTGCAGGGAGTAGCGGCTGCCTCCGCGGGGTGTGATAAAGCCCGGAATGGTGTAGTCGCCTGTAAACGTAACCTGGGGATAGAGAAAATAGCTGCGGTCATTGCTCAGGGTTGCATCACCGAAACTTTGTACCGAGCTGAAATCACGCGCAATTCCGATCCCGGATATTCCGTAGTCGAATCGCTGAAAACGGTTCAGCGGGTACTGAAAGTCAACGGAAAACCCAAAGGTGCGAAAACGCAACAGCTCGCCAAAAAAGGTCTGATAATTCCTTGACTGATGGAAAAACGAGGTAAAGAAATTCGTACGGTTCTTCTTATACGCATACTGAACCGTGTAGTCACTATTTCTGAGATCAAAGACAAGGTTGGATCCGAACGAAAGTTCATGGTCCCCGAAAAGATCGGTAAGCGTTACAAACGCAAACGCTGATGATCCGTAATAGGTACTGAGCTGACCCGCTGCATAACTAAAGTCGGGAGTAAACCGAAGCCGGTACTCTTTTGGCTGATATAATCCTTCGTCGGTAACGTTATCGTCGGGCTCAAATTTTTCCGGATCGTCAGTAAGCTCAATTGTTGAATCACGCACCACTGATTCACCAAACTGATAGTTCCGGAAATCAATCCGCTCGGTTTGGGGTCTCTCAGCCCGGACGGTATCCTGATTGGTTGTGTCCGGTGCGGCTTCAATCATCCTTTCAAATCCGGTGGGAGGTGCATCGGTAAGGGTTCGGTAGCTGATCATATTCCCGCGTTCACGATTATCAATCATCTCCTGTGCAAATTCCACTGCAGGCACACGATCTCCCGGAGCAGTTGACGCGCGCTCCTGAGCCCATTGATTGGGTCTGAGCTGGCGATCCATTCTGCGCTCAAAAGGTCCGCGAAGCATGAAGATGTCTGGAAATCCTCTGTTCAGCGAATTAAAGGCCAATCGTGTACCATCGTTCGAAACGGAAACTTGCATCACACCTGATTGCAGGTCGGTAATAGGATAAACTGTACGACTGGCCAGTTCATACTCATAAACATTGGGTATTCCGTTTTGATCGGAAACAAACAGCATTCTGCCATCAGAGGTAACCGTTGGCTGAGTTTCAGACCAGGAAGGAGTATTCGTAAGACGAGTTATCCGGCCACCGCTGTCATTGATACGGTAAAGGTCTGTCTCGTAAAACTCGGCATCCTGCAGGATGGAAAACCCGGCCAGAGCATCACCTGGCTGAAGCTTATCGCTTCGGTTTGAAACGAAGAAAATTGTTTCGGAATCAGGTCCCCACTCCGGGTCGTTATCGCTGTACACGTCATTGGTCAGATTTTGAAAATCACCTGTTTCCAGGTTGTAGACAAAAATATCCTGATAGGGGCCAATGTTTCCGTCAAAGGCAATTTTACGGCCGTCAGGCGACCATGCCACAGAATTAATGGCGTCCACGTCCGGAAATTTAATGGTTCTGGAATTGCCGGATTCATATTCAACAATGGCCAGGTTATATGTGCCTTCAGATTTACTGGAAAGCGCCAATCGGGTACCGTCAGGAGACCAGGAGAGATTGGGAATCAGAATATTCAGTTCCTCAAACATTGGATTATCAGCGCTGCTTACCAGTGTCTTCAAACGTTCGCCGCTGTTTGCATCCACGACCACAATATCAAATACTCCTCTTCTGTTGGTGATCATTGCAATCCTGTCACCCCGGGGAGAGATTGTTGGGCTTGTGTTGTAGGAACCTGATCGGGCGCGAGTCGTAATCTGGGTAGCTACACTATTCAGTGACTGACGGTCGGCTACCTCGGGGAAATAGCGCTGCCGCCAGTATTCCAGCCAGCGGTCGGAAAGCTCATCTATTTCAAGCCCAAGCGATTGTACCAGGGATTGCTGAATATTTCTTGTGGTTTTTATTCTCTGAAGAATCTCAGTGATTTTCGGCCTGCCATATTGATCTGCAATGTAGTACCAGAAAGCCTGTCCGCCCCGATACGCAAAAAACCCACTGAGCTGGGTGATGGGAGGGAGGTACTGGTTCAGAACCGCGTCCCTCATAAACATATCGGTCTGAGTATCCCATCCAAGCGCCAGGTACTCTGCAAGTCCCTCTTCAAACCACAGCGGGAACCGCAGCTGAATATTGTTTTGCACGATCGACTGTACCGACCCCCCGTAGTACACGTCATTGATATAGGCATGGGTCAGCTCATGCTGAAGCGTCCGGCGGAAATCAGCATAATCGCCCATAAAGGGCTGTGTCATCCTGTTCTTAAATTTATCTGTAACACCACCGATACCCTGTGCATCGACCGGCAGCCTAACAACATTCGTTTGTGAAAAATCGCTGTGGGAATCGTAGATAATAACCGGAATCCGGTCGGTGAGCTGATCGCCGAAGTCCTGATTCAGCTGTTTGAGAGAACTTTCAAGTGTCTCGGCCGTAAACTGAGCCAGATGATAATTCTTGGAATCGTAATAGTATATATCGAAATGATCGGTTTCGATATACCTCCAGTCAAATTGTTCGTACTGAACCCTGTTTTTGCCGAAGAAGAAGTACTGTGCAAAAAGGTTTTCAGCAGCCAGAGAGACTATGAAAATGGAGAGGAAACCGGCAATGAGTGATTTTTGAAGCAAACGCATGGTGATAAGGTTCACGAAATAATAATTTTAGGATCGGGATAATTCCAGGTCAATCTGGCGTTTTTCAAGATCGGTTCGAACTACTTTTACGTTGATTGCATCGCCCAATCGATACTTCTTACCCTTTGATCGTCCTGTCAGGCAATGCAGTTTAGGGTGATAAATATAATAATCATCCTTCAGGTCGCTAACGCGAATCATGCCTTCACAGTATATATCATTGATCTGGACATAGATTCCGTTGTCTGTTACACCACTGATGGTTCCCGCAAATGTTTGCCCAAGTCGTTCAGATAGATATTCAACCTGTTTGAGTTTCACGGAGTCCCGTTCAGCTTCTACAGCGTAACGTTCTCTTTCACTGCAATGTTCACCGTTTTGCGTAAGCTGTTCATAGGTATATTCGGTTGCACCTGCACTATACCTCTTCAGCAACCGGTGAACAATGACGTCAGGATAACGGCGTATAGGGCTTGTAAAGTGTGTATAATTTTCAAAACCAAGACCGAAATGCCCGATATTTTTTGGCGTATACTCAGCCTTCGCCATTGCACGAAGCATGAGTCCGTTAATAATCTTCTCCAGGGAGGTCTCTTCAACCTGCTGCAGGAGCGAGTTTATTTTTTTGGGAGTAACATTCCCATTCAGGTCAAAATTGATTCCGATCGGTTTTACGGTTTCCCTGATATTATTCAGCTTTTCAAGGTCGGGTTTATCGTGCACCCGATAGAGAAAGGGGTGGTCGTTTTTTGAGGTTTTACCCCCGCCCTTTTGTTTTCGCAGAGACTGTACATGTGTGGCAACGGTCTTGTTTGCCATCAGCATGCACTCTTCAATCAGGCGGTGTGCAAACAGTCGTTCTTTTACAATGACGTCCACAGGTTTCCCGTTTTCATCCAAAACAAATTTTGGTTCCGGTGTTTCAAAATTGATCGAACCCTCATTGAAACGCCTTTCCAATAGTGTTTTGGCGAGTTTCTCAAGAATCTGAAGTTCATTAATAAATGGATGATCTGCGTTGCCGTCCAGAATATCCTGTACTTCGTCATAAACAAATCGCTGCTTGGAGTGGATTACGGTCTCCTCGATACTGTAATTGACCAGTTTGCCATTGGGTGCAATTTCCATGAAGCAGCTGTAGGCAAGCTTATCTTCATTGGGGCGAAGACTGCAAACTCCGTTGCTCAGGCGTTCGGGCAGCATGGGAATGACCCTGTCTACCAAATAGACGCTTGTGCCCCTGTGAAGGGCCTCTTCGTCGAGTATGGATCCGCGCGGCATATAGTGGGTAACATCTGCAATATGCACACCCAGGTAGTAGTTTCCGTTGTTCAGTATTGCGATGCTCAGGCCGTCGTCAAAATCTTTTGCATTGGCCGGATCGATGGTCATTACGACTTCATCGCGCATGTCTCGCCTGCGTGCAATCTCATCTTCCGTGATATGGTCCGGAATACGTTCCGCAAACTCCTCTACATGATCAGGAAATGAGGATGCAAACTGTTTCTCAGCCAGGATTGACAGTACATTGGCTTCATTGGTGCCGGCATCTCCCAGGGATTGTACAACACGTGCTTGAGGATATCCCCGAACATCATCCCACTGCACCAGGTTGAAAGTTACTTTATCACCCGGTCGTGCGCCGTTTAGATCGTCAGGGTCTACAAAAAAGTCTACACGTGAAGATTGCTGGTCCGACTTGATGAGGTATGTGTTTTGGGCAACCTTTTCAAGCGTACCCACAAAAAGGGTTCTTGAACGCTGTACCACTTCTTCAATGCGGCCCATCGGCTTATTGCTCTTACGGTGATAGCCCATCAGTTTTACTTTTACGATATCACCATCCAGTGCGGTGCCAAGAAACTTATGGGATATTTTAATGTCCTGGTCACGCCCTTCCACAATCACATATCCGTCGCCATGACTTGTTACGTCGAGCTTACCCTGTACAAATGATTTGTCGGCCTCCGCAACTTCATTGAGCCGTACAAGATTACCTTTGGTAACCCTGATATGACCAAGCTGTTTTAGACGATTTATCGATTTTTTTAGTTTTTGACCACCCTTCTTCTTTTTTAAAGAAAGGGCATCTTCCAGAAGGGGGATAGGTATGGATGCATCCGGGTAGGATTTGAGGAGCTCAATGATTTTACGTTCGAGGGAGCTCAATTTATTTTGACTCATAGAGATATTTTGATATTAAATTATTAATTAATGGCAGCAGAATTACCGGTAGAATCTCCGGTTTCATCTTCAGTTTCCTCTTTTCTCTGTATTCCGAAGAACTTTCTGATACTTTCAGATATATTTCTGCCAAAGTCTTTCCAGGTATTGAACTGAAAGCGGGCTTCAAGACCTACCCCGTTCATTTCCTGAGTTTGTGTATTGCCTGATGCAGCGTTTCCTTCACGTGCAATAAGCGTAGGATCCTGTCTGTGGAACGCTGTGATTGAAAAAGTGCGGTTTATCCTGTAGGTGGCACCCAGGTCGCCAATATCGCCTTGTTCACCGGTAATCTGGCCTTCGCGCCTCAAAATTACTCGATCGTCAAAAAGCCTGAGCGCAACACCCAGGTCAACTTCATCAAAAGCCGTCAGGTTCAGGTCAATATCGAATGTAATATCACTCCGCAAAAGGGAGTTGATCTGGTTTGACAGCAGCGGATTGATAACCTGACTTGTCAGAAGTGGATTCACCACAGCAGCCGTACCCGAGATGCCTTCAAGGCCAAGGCCCTGTGCCTGGGATGATGGCAGGAAATTACCGCTAAGCAAAATACTGGTGGCCTGGATCAGTTTTTCCTCCTCATTCTGATTCAGGCTGTTGATTTGCGTGGCGAGTGCGGGATCAAGTGTCCCCTCAATGCCGGTTGGTACACGGAAAAAGAAATTGTTTTCCACAGCCGAAATGGTGCCGCCAATCTGGAGAACAAGCTCAACAGGAATTCTCTGGCCAACCTGCTGCGTGCCGGTTGATCCGAGCAGGGATGAGATAGAAGGCCTTGCCCTGTACACAGCAGTCACATTAAGGCTTGCGTCTATCAGATCACCCTGCCAGCTGATCGCCCCGCCTTCCTGAAGCGTAAACCGCCGTGTAAAGATGTCGCCGCTTACAAACTGATAGTCTCCGCCCTCAATATTGAAGCGGCCGAACATGCTGACATCCTGGTCTTCCAGCCGCAGACTGATCTGACCCGTACCGTTTGCGCTGAGAACTTCATTTGTAACGCGGTCAAAAATTAAATCAACATTGAGCGGATTGGGTGCGGTAAACTGAAGATCCATCGTAAAACGTTCAGCAAATGTGAGATCGTCAGGGATTTCCTCTCCGTCACCGTTTCCTGTTCCGCCGCTCCCGGAAGCCCGTCGCTGGAGGGCTTCATCGAAAGAATCAACAAACTGGATGAAACGCCTGTCCTGCTCAAATTCCGTCTGCTCCTCAAGAGGAATGGATATTCTGGAATTCTGTGAAAGTGTAACGGCAGATAAAGTCCGGATATATGGGCTGAAATTTGTACCTGTGATCTGAGCTTCCCCGGTCCCATAAAGCTCTCCGTAAAAGGGAATATCCGGATCATAGGGGTTGTTCATAAACTGAAGGTTGTTCAGCTCAAGATTCAGGTCGATATATGTGGTGGGTGAAAAGTTATCGAGGTCAACCTGACCTGTAAGCTCGCCGGTACCACCAAAATTATCAGTCAATTCAAGACTTCTGAACAGCAATCCTTCTGTCTTATTGAACTCAATCAAGCCGTCAACCATGTACTCAACATTGGTAAATGCAGGCACACCATAGACGTCGGCGACGGTGAAGGTTGCTTCAAAATCAAAATCGTCTCTGTTCCCTCGAATAAACCCGGAGCCATTCGCATTGCCCTCCATATCCGTAATTATATTGGGAGTAATGACGGGAACGATCCACATATCGATTTCTCTCAGATCAGCGTCAAAATAGTAGAGGTCTTCTTCGGAATTTGCGTCATCCGGAAGGCGGAAGTACCCGTTAAGTCGGATATCCTGGCCAATGCCGTCATTGCTGCGGATATAACCCGAATATTTATCGGGATCTGTAAATATTCGAATATCGGTATCAAATCGCTGTTCCTCTGAATTCAGCACACTGTTGAGGGACAGATCGCCAACCAGCCGGCCGTTAAGACGTGTTTCTTCAACCTGAATATTTCCCTGAACGGAAGGTATTTGTGTAAGTGAACGTGTGGTAAACTCACCGTTCATGAATCCGGAGAACGAGACCCGGGCTCCGATCAGATTGGATATGCGCGACAGGTCCAGATTGGAGACACGATATTGTACCGCATCTTCGGGATCCGGACTGAGCGTACCGCTGATTTCAATCAGATCTTCGTCACTGGTCAATATCATGTCGGTGACCGTAAGGGTGTTATTGTCACGGAACTGAAGAAGCGGGCTTCCCTGAGTAGCCCAGCTGTACTCTTCTGAGCCAAAATCGAACCGGTCAATCTGAAGTTCAATCAGGTTCTCGCTGAGCACACCGGTTATGGATGACCGTACACTGATACTGTCTGACCGTACCAGCTGCTGCTCAAGCTCAATAAAATCATTCCTGGTTGTCAGGTTGAGGAAACTTTCGGTAAAGTTCATATCTGAAACCGATGCCGAAGAAGCATTTACCTGAAAATCGATCAGGCTGAATGCACGAAGCGGCCGGTCGTGACGCAAATTGAGCGTCAGGCTTGAATTCAGATTTTCAAACCGTGCATTTTCAACTGTAAGTGATTCATCGAACAGGTTTCCCGAGAGCTGAAGCCGATTGGTGTTTGCGGTAAGAGAAGCACTGAGCCGGGAGCTGCTCTGCGTTTCGGGCAGTGCAGGCAGGTAATTACGGAGCAGATTAATATCCTTTAGCGTGATCATAAGATCCAGGTCAACATCCGCTATCTCTTCGGATTGTGGAGAGCCGGCTGCTCGGGCCAGGTTAAATGAAAAATTGTCGCTTAAGAGTATCTCTTCGTTGATCCTTTGTTCAAGGTATCTGCCCCAGTAATGCATCGCCTCAATCAAAAGTGAAGGGGAAAGGGTGCCTGATATTTCGCCATCAAAAAAAGAGCTGGTGAATCGAAGGGTTTTGTCGCGCGGATCAGGCTGATTGATGTCTGCATAAAGCTGGTGAGCCCGGAGCCGGTTTGGGCCGATGGCAGAAGGGTTCATCTCCAAATTGATACGGCCCCAGATATCCTCGAAAGAGCTGCCCATGATGTTGGCCGTAAAACTGCCGTTCAGATCCGTTTCCTGTCCGTCAAAAAATTCTGTGTAGGGTAACAGATTCAGATTATCAAAAATGGTTTCTGCAAAAAGATGATGCCGGGAGTCGTTGTTACTGTAAAAACCGCTGCTCCGGACCGAAGAAAATATATCCCGGGCTGAAAGGGTGTAGTCGTAACGGTTTTGGCTGTAATCTACGCTGCCTTCAAGCTGTCGGAGCGTGTGTCCTGCAAGCACCGATTCATCCAGATTTACGGTAAGTGAGTATTCCGGAGAATCCGTAATACCCATTCCGGAACCTGAGATGAGGCCCGTGAGCATTGTTGTTTGCACCGTATCGCGCAGAAATGGTGAGAGCGTAAGCGAATCGGCTTCAATGCTGAATTCATAGGCGGTTTTCTGACCCGCTGGCAGCTGAACAGAGGCATTCAGATTGAGGCCGCCCAGCCCGGTTTCCATCGAAAGTTCTGACCTGAGCTCTGTTTTGCTACCGTTCAGGTCACCACGAAATGTTGTTATGTCGTATCGTGAAAGGTCCGTTTCAGGCAAATAAGGCAACAAAGCGAATGTTAGGTTATCCGGGTGAAGTACCAGGTTTTCGAGCTGAATATCGTAGCTGAGATCATCGGTTAGCAAATCCCTGCCAACACCGCTGAACGTAAGAAAGGATTCGTCGACGGAAGCCTGAAAACGGTCGATAAAAAATTCGTCTCTGTTCCCTTCAGCGATCAGTTCAAAACTCAGTTCTTGTTCAAAATCAGGATAGTCCGGAAAATATCTGCGGATAAATGGAGTACTGAGAGTAGAGTTTCTGAACTCCGCAGTAATATCGGCATTGCGAAACTGCTCAGCCGGACTATTGCCAAAAAGGTTTACGGGAGTTGCTTCAAGGCCGAATTGCAGCTGACCCAATCCGGTTCTGATCCTGAAACTGTTCAGTTCAAAAAAGCGATCGTCACTGTAAACTTGTCCGCTGGTGGTGATATATTCGTAGTCTGAGTCAGGTATTGTGGCGTTGATATTCAGAATATCTGCAAAAATCTGAGAGTCTGTAATTTCTATAAACAGAGAGGCATTAACTTCACGAAAACTGAAAGGGGTTCGGATCTCCAGACCTTCAGGTATATTGATCGATTCCTCAACCTGCACCGTGCCATTGATAATGTTCAGATTGGGTGCGAATATATTGAGTTCGCCAACAAGCACCGGTTCACCGGTTTCAAGCAGGTTTTTGCTTCGAAACTCTTCCTTTTCACGAACTGCCTGCCCAAAATTGAATACACCATCGGTTCTGTTGAGGACAATGGAGGGCTCGTAAAGTTCAAAGGATGAGATCGTAATATTCTGCTGAATCAGTTCCCACCAATCGAAGGTTGCTTCAGCCCGGCCGAAGGAGAGTACGGGATTCAATGTGTCGGATGGAGCAAAAATACGGCCGTTCGTTACCTCCGCCTTCAATGGAAGGAACCCCGAAACATTCTCTATCTCAAGCGTACCTTCATACTGTTCATTAAAACGGTCCACCACTTCATCTTTCATAAACTCCCTGGTTTGAGGCAGCTGCAGAATCAGAACGGTGGCCGTAAGGATACAGAAGGCAGTAAGCAGTACTACTGCAACCGTAATCCAGAAATATCGCCAAAGTTTATAAAGCCAGCGGTATATCAAAGGTTATGTCTGTAAATACATTAGTAATTGGATATCAGAGGCGGTCAAAAACAACGTCCCACGACTCTTTCAAATAAGACTCCTTATTAACTGTCTTAACTACAGGATGTTGCCATGAATCGAGGAGCACAAAATGAATATCCCGATTTTTGTTTTTTTTATCGGCTTTCATGTGGGCGACCAGCCTTTCATAAGATAAGGCATCTTTATCAACTCTGTAACTGTACAGGCTGCCGTACTTTTCGAGCTTGTCACCCGCGGCGTCACCGCCAGTCAGAAGTGAAAGCTTCTGTGCCGCCAGCATCCCCAGGTAAACGGCCTCCCCATGACTGATGGTTTTATAGCCGCACTCTTTTTCAAGTGCGTGGCCAAAGGTATGCCCGAAATTCAGAAATGCCCTGACTCCCCGCTCATGTTCATCTTTCTCTACAATATCGATTTTTACCTCTGCACACGTACAGATCAGGGATATCAGATCGTCATGATCGTGCTCATAGTAGGGGAGTGAGGAATCGAGAAAAAATCCGGTCTGCCTGAAAATTTCATCATCGCTGATGGCTGCATATTTCAAAATCTCGCTTAATCCATTAATCCACTCGTTGCGCGGCAAAGTCTCAAGAAAGGAGATATCTGCAATGACACCGGCGGGCTGATAAAAAGAGCCGATCAGATTTTTCCCGATCTGATGGTTGATTCCCGTTTTTCCCCCGATGGAACTGTCGACCATGGCAAGCAGGGTGGTTGGAATGTGGTAGAGCGGTACACCGCGCAATGCCGTCGCAGCCGCAAAACCTCCCAGATCGCCGGTCACGCCCCCGCCTATTACAAGCACCGGTGAATTCCTGCGGACTTTATTTTCAAGCAGGAAATCAACAACCCTCTTCCATTCGGAGAACGACTTGCTGCTTTCGCCGGCGGGAACAATAAACGTTGAAAAATTTTCAGATCGGTTTTCAATAATACCGCGAAGGCGTTCTCCATGAAGACGGTGCACGTTTTCATCGATAATTACAAACAGGTTCCGGCAATCGTGACGGCTGCAAATGTCAGACAAAGCACGGCTGAGAATGCCATTGCCTGCTGAGTAAATGTATGTGCCCGTGCGGGTATTAACTTCGATGTCTCTGTTCATAAAAAGCCAGTTTGTCAACGATCACTGCTGCGATTTTGGGCGGTGTAAGATCCCCGGTTTTAATTGTTAGATGCGCCTGCGAATAATACGGGATTCTTTGCTCCATTAATGAACTGATTTTATCGAACAGATCACTCTTTTCCGCACTATTTTCGGCAATCATGGGACGTCCGTCTTTACGGTGTAGCCGTTCTGCGATGTCATCAATCGGAGTCTGGATAAAAACCAGCCAGCCGTTCAGCTTAATGTGATCGGTTAGGTGCTGGTTTTGCAGAGATCCGCCTCCAAGGGCAATCACTCCGGAAAGACTTGCAGTAACATCAAGAATGGTTTCTCGTTCAATTTTACGGAATGCTTCTTCACCTTCTGTTTTGAAAATCTCCGGTATGGAATTTCCGGTTCTTTGTTCTATTAATCTGTCCAGATCATGAAAGGAAACATTCAGAAGTTTTGCGAGCTCCTTTCCAACGGTTGTCTTGCCTGAACCCATCATACCGCACAGGAAGACAGCTTGTTTAATTGGTTTAATGTTAACATTCATGCTATCACGACAATTTATGAGGCTTCACCATTTCCACTTCTTCACGCTGTACCCGTACAGTTCCGGCGGGGGCCCCTTTGGGTTTGGTTACGTATTTTCTTTTCGTAATGATTACAGGGGCGAGCCTGCTTCCTCTCGCTTTTGAGTTCCAAGCGGCGGCAGATGCTGCTTTTAGAAGCACAGATTTGGGAGGCATCTCTTTTCTGTTATCCATTCTGATAACTACGTGTGAACCGCTCACACCCCTTGCGTGCAACCAGATATCTTCTTTATGAGCGCTGGTCGTAAGGGCATCATTGCTTTTCGCGTTTTTCCCGATCCAGACGTCAAAACCGTCAATCTCGGTTTTTCTGAATGGAAGCGGGGCTTCGCTTTGTACTTTACTGAGAATGCCCAGCCGTTTCAGCGAATCTTCATAATGGCTGTACCAGTCGTCAAACTCGTAAACCCGTTGCAGTGAATCGAGTGAGTGCAGTAACTCCGTGAGTTCTTTATACTCTTTTTTCATCGTTTTCAGCCTTCGTTCCGATTCTTCCACGTTTCGAACAGCCTTGGCGGATTTATCGTAATATCTCTCCGCATTTTCAGCAATGGAGAGGGAGGGCTTCACCGGGATGTTTACCGGCTGATTGTTATTGTAGAAATCGGGCAGCTCTATGGACCCAGACTCAGCAGGTAATGATTCATGGGCATGAGCCATCA
This sequence comes from Rhodohalobacter mucosus, assembly GCF_003150675.1. Taxonomy (NCBI): domain Bacteria; kingdom Pseudomonadati; phylum Balneolota; class Balneolia; order Balneolales; family Balneolaceae; genus Rhodohalobacter; species Rhodohalobacter mucosus. The sequence goes on from NZ_QGGB01000007.1 coordinate 222,847, forward strand.
GTATATGTCCGAATTTTTCATATTCATCCGCTCGTTGCAATCCTTTTTCAGCGTTCGAGAGCTGTGCAATGGCAGCTTCATGCTTTTTAACCGAGTGTTCAATTTTCGGGCGAAGATTGCTGATTTTAGCTGAAAGGCGCCGTTCGGAGGATGTTTTGTAGTATGCGAATTTTATCGCTTCGTTCACGTTTTCAAACTCCCTGCGTGTGGGTAACGGCAACAGCGATTCCGGAATAAGGCAGAGATTCCCGTCTTCAAGAATTCTGAATGCGGGCCTGTTTTCCATCGCATCTACAATCTTATCCGTTATGCTCAGTACCTCCCCGGCCTGCATGTCATCAAACTCATAGTGACTGATTAGTGGATCAATAAGGTGGCGGGGGAAGGCGGGATATTTTGTTAAAATCATTTTGCGCGGCGAATCTTTTTCGGCCGCCCGCGGGGATGTTTTTCTTGGAGCTCTGGGCGATGGGGGAGGATTATCTTCAAAACGGATGCTTTGCTTAAAGGCTTCTGTAACGCGGTCATTTTGAATGAGAAATACGTTTGGATGGTTTCCAAAGGGTAAAAAAAGCAGTTTTAACCCCGACTGAAACAGAACGGTAACAAAACGGTCATTCTCTGCCAGTAAAATTTTTATTAATTTATCTTCACTTAGTTGATCAAAAAAAGTTTTTACGTTACTCTTTTTAGGAGATCGGTAGTCATCAAGAAAAAGAGCTGTCTCACTTGAATTTGTGCTGAATATCAGCCTTTTTTTTAATGATTGAGAGGTCTCCAGATAGAGTTCCCATACATCCTTATGTGGAGAATAGCTGAACAGGTACCTGCCACCAGCCAGGGTGCTTTGGAGGTATTCTGACAAATGGTGTAATGCGTAGTAATTATTCATCTGAGTGAACGAGAACCATAGTCTTTAAAAAGCAATTTATGCAATATCCGATTTTTCAGTCAGTGGTAAATAAAATAAACAGCTCACTGACCAAGAGAAACATCGACGTTTTGAAGTTAAAAACATGGGAAGAGTCAAAAATTAATGCTGCAGGTCTGGAAATTGTCATTGACCTGAAAAAATCCACGAATCATCTGAAACAGCTCAATATTAATTTTGACTGGGACAGATTCAGGGAAGCAGCTCTTGCAAATCAGCTAAATGGTACTGACGAGCATCCAATGCTCAAACAGAAGCATCTTACGTCTGCGCGTGTTTCACCGAGCATTGATGTTGAACTGGTATGGCATTTTGACGAACAAACGTCGCAACCCGCAACTTCAAAAGGCGATGCAGACTATCGGATTCAAATGGCTGGTGAATGGATGGAAATTGTGAGCCGGGAGGTGAATGAGTTTCTTGCCAGCGATGACATCATAACCCGGTGGCACCTTGAAATAGATGGGGACGCAGAAGGACGATACCTTAGTGCCATAAATCTGATTTCCTATTTTCAGTTTTCCATGGAAAACCTGGAGAGCCTGAATGAAGTGCTCACATTTGTTGATCGTAAACTTACACACCTGCTATTTAAGGCAAACAGAATTATCAAGATTGCTGACAAAAAAGTAGACCTGGCAGCAGCCTGATCTTATTCTGAGTTTCGGATATAAAAAAAGGACGCATGATCCATGCGTCCTTAAAATCCTTGAAGCGCCTCAGCTTACTTTTTCTTCTTATGCCTGTTTTTTCTCAGGCGCTTTTTCCTTTTATGCTTAGCAATTTTTGCTCGTTTTCTTTTCTTTCCGCTTGGCATGAATAATCACCCGGTCTGTTACTGTTAAACTTGCAATTATGTTTACGTTAGGCAACTATGCCTTCGTACAGAATTACAAAATACAAAACTTTCCGGTAAAACGATACCATCCATCTCTCAGCGTTCCGTACTCGCGAAGCCGTAAGATAATCAGGGGAGCGAGTATAATATTGGGAGAACACTTTTCAGACAATATGAGATTCAGAAAGAGAGGTTTTTTTTGTATTTTCTAAAGCTGTGAAAATTGATCAAAAAAATGCCTGACCTGCTAAAAGTTGCCAAGTTTGGGGGTACCAGCATGGCCGATCTGGACGCCATGAAACGCTGTGCCCGTATCGTCACTTCCGATCCCGATAAAAAAGTTATTGTTGTCAGTGCCACATCAGGCACCACAAATCTACTGTCCTCACTTTTCGATCATGTTGAGACCGATCAAAAAATGGAAATCGTAGATAAAATTCGCAAAAAACATCTTGAGATTTGCACCGGACTCGTTCACTCAACGGAGGTGGAAAAAGCAATTCTACAGGTGATGGATTCACTGGTCGCATTGGTTCAGAATCAGCATATGATGACACCGCGGATACAGGATGAGATCCTGTCACATGGAGAGCTGCTGTCTTCGGCTATTTTTACGGGACTGCTGAAAGAGTATGATACGGGGGAGGTGGACACCAGGTGGCTGGATGCCAGAAAAATTATTACCACAGATCGGTCGCACACAAAAGCTCAACCCGACATATCTGCGATTGCAGGCAATGCGGAAGATCAACTGATTCCGCATCTTGAATCGGTCCGTTTCGTAACCCAGGGGTTTATTGGGAGTTCCCCCGATGGAACTACAACGACACTTGGGCGGGGCGGGAGTGACTATTCTGCAGCCCTGTTTGCAGAAGCCATACACGCAGATGTACTTGAAATATGGACGGATGTTACGGCAGTGTACACTACAGATCCGCGTGTGGTGCCGGCAGCCAGGCCAATCACTGAAATAAGTTTTGATGAAGCGGCCGAACTTTCCGTTTTTGGAGCGAAAGTTCTTCACCCGGCGACCATGGTTCCTGCTGTCAGGAAGAACATCAAAGTGTATGTGGGGTCAAGCATGAAGCCTCAAAAACCGGGAACATGGATCATGAAAGATACACGCAGCAAGCCGGTAATCCGAGCCATAAGCCTCAGGAGGAATCAGACTCTGGTTACGGTAAAAAGCCCCGACATGCTTCACCGCCACGGATTCCTTGCAAAACTTTTTGATGTATTGTCAAGGCATCAGGTGAGTGTTGACCTTGTTACAACCAGTGAAGTGAGCGTATCGCTGACCGTTGATACGGATATCCAGTCGACTGAACGCGATTCCCTGAACGAGGACGTTTTATCGGAACTTAGAACCTTCAGCCAGGTTGACGTAGAGAAAGACCTTTCGCTTGTTGCACTGATCGGTAATAACCTGCATGCAACCTCAGGGCTTAGCGGACCTGTTTTCGGTTTGCTTGAGGATGTCAACGTAAGGCTCATTTGTCACGGTGCAAGCTCACACAATCTCTGTTTTCTGGTAAGTCAGACAAGTGCGGAAAAAGTGGTTCAGGTACTTCATAATCGTTTCATTAAATAACAGGCCCGACATGAAAATTTCAGTAATTGGAACCGGAAAAACGGGAAGTTCCGTAGCCGAACTTCTGGGCGGAGATGCCGTCTGTTTTAACCGGTCAAATCCGCCGGATGCAGAGAAGGTCTCGAATACGGACGCTGCGATCGTATTTGTGCCGCCGGATGCCGCAGCCGAAATCTCGGATGTACTGCTCGAAGCAGCCATTCCGTCCGTCTGGGGAACCACGGGTTATGCATGGCCGGAAAATTTACCGGATCGCGTTAAAGATGCCAATTCAAGATGGATTATCGGTTCCAATTTCAGCATGGGAATGAACCTGATCCGAAAAGCACTTCGGATGCTCGGCAGCGGAAGCAGCCTGCTCGATGATGCAGAATTTCATATTCATGAAGTTCATCATAAAGAAAAAAAAGATGCACCCAGCGGAACGGCATTATCGTGGCAGGAGTGGCTGGGTCAGGATGCACATATTTCATCCGACAGGCAGGGTGATGTAAAAGGTATTCATTCTCTTCACATCAAAACCAAATATGAATCCATAACATTAAAGCATGAGGCGCATTCACGCAAATTATTTGCAGAAGGAGCCGTTTGGGCAGCTAAATATCTGCTCAGACATCCGCATATTGATCCCGGTGTATACACCTTCGCATCCATTTTTGATAAAGCATACAGGGGAGGTTTGTGATGACTGACTCACCCGTTCTTTGGACCGCACTTATCACCCCGTTTCATGAAGATGGGTCGGTTGACGAACAGACTCTTGTAAAACTTGCAGAATTGCAGAATAAATCCGGAAACGGAATTCTGCTGGCCGGCAGTACGGGCGAGGGACTGGCATTGACGCATGATGAAAAACGGCAAATTACAGAACTCGTATGCAATCTTGGGCTCAACGTTCCGATTATGGCCGGAGTGGGTGGATTTAACCTGAAAGAACAAACAAGCTGGATAAAAGAGTGTAACCGGATTGGAGTGGACGCATTTTTGCTGGTTACCCCTCTCTATGCAAGACCGGGTATTGAAGGCCAGACAGAGTGGTTTATGAAACTTATGGACGCTGCAGAAAAACCGTGTATGGTCTACAACATTCCATCGCGGACGGGGGTTAAGATGCCTGTCCAGGTTCTGAAGAATATACGGAATCATAACCGTTTTTGGGCTGTTAAGGAGGCGAGCGGAAGCATCAGCGACTATCTGGAGTTTAGCGAAACCTGCCCTGATGTACCTCTTTTCAGTGGTGATGATGGCCTGCTCCCCTTTTTCTCAGCTGCAGGCTGCAGCGGACTGGTTTCTGTTGCTGCCAATGTTTGGCCCATGGAAACCGGGCTCTATGTTAAAAAATGCCTGGAGCGGAATACGGAAGATCTGTTTCCTGTATGGAAAAGAGCGTCCGCAGCCCTTTTTACCGCACCCAATCCGGTACCGGTAAAGGCGCTGATGAAAGAGAAAGGCATTATTCCGCGCATTCAACTCAGGCCGCCGCTGTCGGAAAAGGATTTGTCCGGTATTTCAGTTTTAAATGCTGCCGATATGAATGTTGCGGAGTGGTATAAAGAGAATACAGAATAAAAAACGAAACGACAGGTTGATAATTTATGAGCTGGAAAGAGATTCTGGATAAGCTGGAAAGCGGTGAAATACGCGCTGCTGAACCTGAAGGTGAAGGTTGGAAAGCCAATGTGGAAGTGAAGCAGGGTATTCTGGACGCATTCAGGGAGGGTAAAAATGTTAACTATGGTGGAATCTATGAGGGTTTCGTAGACAAGAGCAACATTCCTCCCAGAATGTTCGAGGCAGAAGATGGAGTACGGCTTGTTCCGGGAGGTTCCTCCGTACGAAGAGGCGCCTACGTGGCAAAAAGTGTTATCATCATGCCGCCCGCCTACGTCAATATCGGCGCATACGTTGATGAGGGATCAATGATCGACAGTCATGCGCTGGTCGGCTCCTGTGCACAAATCGGCAGAAATGTCCATCTTTCAGCGGGAGTACAGATTGGCGGTGTTTTAGAACCCGTGGGCCTGAGTCCCGTCGTGATTGAAGACGATTGTTTTATTGGTGCAGGTTCGGTTATTGTGGAGGGTATACTGGTGAAAAAAGGAGCTGTAATCGCACCGGGAGTAACGCTCTCAAAGTCGGTTCCGGTTTATGACTGTGTAAATGAAAGGCTGCTTGGAAAAGGGTCACCTGTACCCAAACGTGCGGTAGTGATTCCGGGGTCACGTCCAATCAATAACGAATGGGCAAAATCGCAAGGTTTATCTGCTCAGTGTCCTGTTATTATTAAATATAGAGATGAAGGAAGTGATGCATCGCTGGAGCTTGAAACTGCACTCCGATAAAAAAGTGTGTAAGGGAATTGAAATTTTCAGTTCTTACAAATAGAACATTAACAAAAAAATTGAGGATTCGATATGAGTTCATTAAACAAGGCAATGGTTATAGGAAGGCTTGGTGCAGACCCGGATGTGCGGTACACACAATCCAACACCGCTGTGGCTACCATGAGTGTGGCTACAACGGAAAGATATAAAGACCGTAACGGAGAGCTGCAGGAAAATACTGAATGGCACAGAATTGTAGCGTGGGGCCGACTGGCTGAGATTTGCCAGCAGTATCTCAAAAAAGGATCTTTGGTTTACTTTGAAGGCCCTATTCAAACACGAGAGTGGGAAGATAAAGAAGGCCAAAAGCGGTATACCACTGAGATTAAGGCATTGAACATGCAGATGCTCGACAGCCGGGGTGACTCGGGCGGAAGCAGTGCACCGGCATCAAAAAGCAACAGGCCGGCGAAAGAGACTGTAGAGATAGACGACAGTTTTGACGATATGGACGATGACCTGCCTTTTTAAAGGTAATCTCCATAAAATTTGAATGAAGTTTTGTACATTCAGAGATGGCGTTCAATTTTTTTGATCGCCATCTTTTTTTGATCATATTTCATCAAATCAAAGTTAATTCAGGACCAGTTTTTGGAAAAAAAAGACGAGCCTCCGAGTACGAGGTCGGGATTAAGCTTATTGTTTATCCCGGCATTCATTATTGCGGCCAGCGGCGCACAAGCCATAGTGATGTCAGAACTCGCCGTTCAAACCGCTCTTATGATTATCGGATTGGTATTGAGTGCAACATACTCGGGATCTGAAGTGGCATTCTTCTCCCTTGTCAATCAGATCGATAAACTGAATACGGATGGTGATTTTGGGAAGAAAGACACCCGCATTCTCAAAATGCTCCAAAAACCGAGAAAGCTGCTGGCCACTATCCTGATCGGAAATACATTTGCGAATATTGTTAGCTCCGTTCTGGCTGCGGTGATAACCGGTAAAATTGTGGCCTATTATGGATTTCCCGCCGCGATAGTGTATACCGTTGAGATTGTGGTTCTCACCTTTATGATTCTGATTCTGAGCGAAATCACACCAAAAATAATTGCAATCAATAACCCGCTGAAGGTGTCGCGGAGTATGAGCGGATTTATCTATGCCAATTTTATTCTGTTTACCCCTGTTTCGAAACTGATTGCAGAAAGCACAATGAGCCTTGAGAAGTCTCTGCCTAAACCCAATATCAGAATGACGGCAGAAGACCTTAAAACAATGGCGGAAATGAGTGAACAGGAGGGGTCTCTGAAAGGTGATGAAAGGGAAATAATTGAGAATGTGATTGAGTTCGGAAACATTACCGTTCGTGAGATAATGACATCCCGCGTCAATATTGTGGCGGTTCCGGTTACCGCAGGCCTTCCTGAAGTACTGGAGCTCATACAGGAGAAGGGTCTGTCAAGAATGCCCTTATTTGAAAATGACCTGGACAATATTATGGGCGTAATTTATTCCAAAGACATACTGCCTTATATCAACACAGAGTTGATTGATAGCCCTATTAACTGGAAAACCATTGCCAGAAAGGCACTTTTTATTCCGGCAACGAAAAAGCTCGACGATCTTTTAAGAGATTTTCAGCAGGAAAAAACACACATTGCCATCGTTGTGGATGAATACGGCGGAACAGAGGGGATTGTAACCCTCGATGATATTCTGGAAGAGATTGTGGGGGATATTGGCGATGAATATGATGAACAGGAAGAGAAACTGTTTACCAAATTTAAAAACGGCGTTTATATTTTTGATGCCAAAATCGACCTCGATGATCTCGATGAAATTCTTGGAACAGAAATTTCAACGGATGAGGATGAATACGAAACCCTTGGGGGATTGGTCTATCATCTCACAGAGCGAATTCCAAATGTAGGTGAGAGGCTCAATTACAAAAACCTTGAGCTTACCGTACATTCGGTGAAAAATAACCGTGTAAAAAAACTTCGCGTGAAACCGGATTTTACCATACAAGCCAAACCTGATAAAAGGCAGGATGAAGGCATCTGAGTTACCCGAAAAAGGTAAGCCGAAAATAAAACACCGGGTCAGTCTGCGCCCATTCAATACCCTCAGTGTGGAGGCCACTGCAGAGACCTTCATCGAGATTCTTGAAAAAGAGGATCTTCAGACTCTCTATCGTGAAGGTTTTTTCAGGAAATTTGACCCGTTTATCCTGGGAGGCGGCAGTAACGTGCTGTTCAGGGATAATCCTTCCCGGCCGGTTCTGAAAATCTCGCTGAAAGGAATCGACATCGTGGCAGAAAATGACAGCAGTGTTCAGGTTCGGGCCGGTGCCGGTGACGTGTGGCATGACCTGGTTGAGTTTGCCGTACAGAGAGGATATGGCGGGATTGAAAATCTGGCACTTATTCCCGGCACAGTGGGGGCCGCCCCCATTCAGAATATTGGAGCCTATGGTTCAGAAATTGAACAGGTATTCAGCTCTCTTGAGTTTTTTGACGTGCAGGAGGGCACTTTCAGAAGCTTTACCCGCGAGGAGTGTCATTTTGGGTACCGTGACAGCATTTTTAAGCGTGATTTGAGAGGAAGGGCCATTGTTACCTCGGTTACGCTGAATCTTACGAAGAAAGATCATAACCTGATTACGGACTATTACTCACTTACACAACGTCTCAGGGAAAAAGGAATTGAAGATCCGGGAATAAGAGATATTTTTGATGCGGTTGTTTTCATCCGGAAATCCAAACTGCCCGACCCGAAAGAGATCGGAAATGCAGGAAGCTTCTTTAAAAATCCTGTGATACCCCGCGATCAGTTTAAGCAGATTCAGAGAAATCATCCGGACATTCCCTTTTTTGAAGCTGCGGAAGGGTACATAAAAGTGCCGGCCGGCTGGCTTATTGAACAGTGTGAGTGGAAGGGAAAAAAAGTAGGTAAAACAGGCACGTACGAGCACCAGGCTCTGGTTATCGTAAATCATGGTTCCGCTTCAGGAAAGGAAATTTATCAGCTTGCAGAGAGAATACAGTCCTCCGTATTCGAGAAGTTTGGCATTGCACTCACACCGGAGGTTAACATTGTGGGTTAAAACCAAATCAGACATATAGATGCGGATTTATGACAATACATTTCAGCAGGCAATATCGTGTCCTCTGAAAATGTACCATGTTGCTTCTAAATCCGGGGGTTCAAACAGCAAGGTAGCTTTCCGGCACCGGAATAAGCTCCTGCTCAGGGATGTGATTTCACTCCAATTCAATAACCGCAGGTTCACTTCCGACTCTCTTTCCGAAGCGGAAAAAGAAACATCTGAATGGCTTCAGGAAGATTCGGTGACCATCTGCGGAGCGGTATTGAGAAAAGGTATTTTTGTTACCAGAATACCGATTCTGGTTAAAGAAAAGGATAACTATACCATTATTCAGGTTCATGGTAAACTCAGGAAAAGATCAGAGCATGATGAAGTACAATTTCCTGTAAGGAGCCGCAGTATGGCAAATTATCTGTTAAAAGCCGCATATCGCTCATTTGTGCTGAATGAGTGCATGCATGCCTCATCCTTGCACACCACGCTCTGTTTTCCCAACAAAGCATACCGCAGTACCGATGCAAATCTTTTTCAATCATTGAGCCGGATACGGGAGAATTCAGATACTTCTGATCTTGCGGAACAAACAGAAGAACTTTTTGTGACTGTTGACGCCACCAAGGCCGTAAATAATGTTGGAAATGCCATTCCCGAGTTGGTCTCACATCGAACATTTACAGGAATGTCTGTGAAAGAATCCTGCAAGTTTATCGAAGACACACCGCTTGAGGACGGCAATATTCTTGATATAGGCATTCACAGAGAATGTAAATACTGTGATTTCAGGCGAATGCCTGCCGGGAAAGGAGATGGTGACGGGTGCTGGAGGTTGTTTTTTCCGAATCATTCTGTTGTTTTTCCCGACCTCCACGTATATGAGCTGATTGGCCATGGCAATGACACAGAGACTGCAAACGGATTTTATTATCAGGAGCAGGTACCCGCTTCGGAGCCCTTCAGTTCCTTCGGAAATATTGAAAAACTCAGCGGTGAGAAGTTTACGATTCATAAGAGACGCATGCTTCAGCTACTGAAGTCGAAAGAGGTCCGGCTGCCTTCCCTTTGGGCCCGGGCAGGAATCCGTGAATTAAACCGGTTAAACTATCCGCTTCATTTTCTGGATTTTGAGGCAGCTACCTTTGCATTGCCCCTTGAACGCGGCGAACACCCGTATCAGCCCGTTTATTTTCAGTTTTCCTGCCATACACTTCACAAAAATGGCACCATTCATCATCATGACTGGCTTGACCTGGATCCGGAACGGACCGATGTGCACGTATCATTAATTGAAAAACTGAGTTCAGTGCCTGGAATCGAAGAAGGAACGGTAATTCAGTATTCTCAATTCGAATATCGCGCCATGAAGAATATTCTGAAACGCTTCAAAAAGAATGCAATGCGATATGAAGCCGGAATAGATGCCCTGGAGCAGTTAATGAGAGGTGCCGGATCAGGCAATCCATCAAGATTTCTTGACCTGAGCCGGGTAATTGAGGAGTACTATTACAACTGTTACATGAATGAGGGAATCGGACTAAAACATGTTCTGAAAAGCATTTTGAACTGGCAGAAGCATGAGGGATCCGATACTGAGAAAAATGTTAAGATACATGACGTGAATATTGACCTCTTTGAGGCTCATTCACCGGATGGTCAGCCCGACCCCTATTTATCACTCTCTGAAAACGATGAGAGGATCGGTGACGGTTCGGAAGCGATGAACGCCTGGCTCAGTCTGAAAAGCGGTTTGCTCGGCAGTGAAGAAATGAACGTGATTCCGGCGCTTCTTCGAAGATATTGTGCTCTCGACTCCTATGCACTGGTAATCCTTTTCAGGCATCTTCGTAGTTGTTCTGTACAGGTAAAAGGAGATAAGGATCTCATTATTTTTAAATGATCATCGATAATGCGGAGCTTAACCCGTAACTTTACTGCGAATTCTTATACAAAGCCAATATCATGAAACAGTTATTGTTACATCTGATTGCCACTCTTACTCTGTTTGCGTTTGTATCGTCCTGCTCGATTCAGGAAAGCCCGATTACAGGATCAAAAAGAGCTTATGCCTACAGCTGGGAGCAGGAAATAGAATTAGGACGAAATGCCGACAGTGAAATTGTAGCACAGTTTGGGGAATATCCTGACGAACAGGTGGCTGGTTATGTTGACAGGCTGAGCCGTGAGATTCTCGGTGAAAGCCATCTTCGCAGGGAGGATGTACCGGAAAAATATCAGAATACGGAGTTTACGTTCCGAGTTCTCGACAGCCCGGTTGTAAATGCATTTGCCCTGCCGGGCGGTTACGTTTATGTAACAAGGGGGCTGCTTGCCCATCTGAATAATGAAGCCCAGCTGGCTGTTGTTCAGGGGCATGAAATCGGACATGTTGCCGCCCGGCATGCTTCCCAGCGAGGGCTTCAGCAAACGATCGGGCAGTTTGCAGTTGTTGGAGGTGCAATTCTGGGCCAGGAACTTCTGGGGCTGCCGGGTGAAAGCCTGCTGAACCTGAGCAGTACTGCTGCACAGCTCCTTTTTCTCAGCTACAGCCGTGACAATGAGAGAGAATCTGACAAACTGGGAGTGGAATATGCCGCGATGAACGGTTATGCGGCAGAAGAGGGAGCTGAATTTTTCACAAGCCTGAAAAGAATCTCGGAAGAATCGGGGCAAACCATACCAAATATGCTATCGAGCCACCCGGATCCCGGTGAACGCGAGCAGAATATTCCGCGTATGGCCCGTGAGTGGGAGGAGAAAGGCTATGAACAAACCATTCGCAACACGGAAAGCTACATGCAGATGCTGGATGGTATCATCTATGGTGATAATCCGCGGAATGGTTATGTAACCGATGGGCGATTTGTACATCCTGAAATGCGTTTTCAGTTCAATGCGGCCGAAGGATGGCAGGTGATAAATGAAGCATCGCGTGTAATACAGGTGAATGAAAATGGAAATGCAGTCATCATTTTCAGTATCGATTCAGAAGCAGACGGTGCGCGGCAGTCGGTTGAGAAGTATGAGGGTGAGGAAGGCTTCACAACGCTTGAAAGCGGAGACGTGGTGACAAGCGACAGATGGCCGGCATACCGCGGGGTCTACAGCGTTCAAACTGACAGCGGGGAACTGACTGTGCATGTAGTCTCGGTAGAGTTTAACTCCAGGGTGTATCAATTTTTGAGTTATACAAGTTCTGAGGCCTATGATGATTTTGAACCCGCATTTGATGGTGTGTCACTCTCTTTTGATGAACTGAGTGATCCGTCAATACTGAATATTGAGCCTGTTCGCCTGCGGATTGAAAGAACATCAGAGTCCGCACTGTTCCGCAATCTGCTTCCCGGAACCCTGCCAATGGATATTACACCCGAGGAGATTGCCATTTTGAACCAGGTAAATCTGGACGAGCGGATTGAAGCGGGCACCTTTATTAAAATTCCAACTCAATAACGTAAAGACCTATTTATGATTGATCGATATTCCAGAAAAGAGATGACCGATATCTGGAGTGAGCGTAACCAGTTTCAGGCATGGCTCGATGTTGAACTGGCAGCTTGCAAGGCGTGGAGCCGGATTGGAAAAATTCCTGAATCAGATGTTGAGAAACTCTACGAAAAGGCTTCCTTTGATATCGACAGGATCCATGAAATTGAAAAGGAGACACGTCACGATGTGGTTGCCTTTACGCGTGCTGTATCGGAAACGCTGGGTGATGAGAAAAAATGGGTTCACTACGGATTAACATCCACAGATGTTGTGGATACTGCAAACGGATTTCGGCTGAAACAGGCAAACAGTCTTCTGCGGAAGGGTTTGGAGAGGTTTTCGGAAGCACTCGCTGAAAAGGCAAAAGAGCACAAGTTTACCGTAATGATGGGCCGCACGCACGGTGTGCATGCTGAACCAACCACTTTCGGACTCAAGTGCGCCCTCTGGTATGCTGAGATGCAGCGGAATATGGAGCGATTTGAGATGGCTGCAGAAGGCGTCGAATTCGGAAAATTGTCGGGAGCGGTAGGTACGTTTGCGCATATACCACCCGAAGTTGAGAAACTGACGTGTGAATTTTTAGGCCTGAAACCTGCACCGGTTTCCACACAAACGCTTCAGCGCGACCGGCATGCCTTCTACATGGCTACCCTGGCACTGATTGGCGGCACCCTCGAAAAAATTGCCGTCGAAATCCGTCATCTTCAGCGAACGGAGCTGCGCGAAGCAGAAGAGTTTTTCAGCAAAGGCCAAAAGGGTTCATCGGCTATGCCTCACAAACGAAACCCGATCAGCTCGGAAAACATCACCGGCTGTTCACGTGTTTTGAGGGGGTACATGATGTCTGCATATGAGAATGTACCGCTATGGCATGAACGGGATATTTCACACTCCTCCGTTGAGAGGATTATACTCCCGGATGCAACGATATTGCTTGATTACATGCTTCACAGGTTTTCCGGTGTGATTGAGAAGCTGATGGTGTATCCTGAGAATATGCTTCAGAATATGGAAAAAACGCACGGTCTTGTATTCTCCCAAAGACTTCTGTTGATGCTTATTGAAAAAGGATTATCCCGTGAACGGGCATACGATACAGTGCAGCCCCTGGCAATGAAAGCATGGGAGGAGAAACGGCCATTCAGAGAGTTGGTCCAATCGGATAGTGTAATCAGCCGGAATCTCAGCTCTGATGAAATCGAGGAAGCTTTCAATACGGACCACCATACCCGCAGGGTGGACGAAATCTTCAGGCGGGCAGGATTGTAAAAAACCGGTTGAAAACATCTCTTAAAAAAATCTGAGAGGGGGTGACACATAGATGTCACTTAGCGGATTTACATTGTGAATAAAACATAAACAAACGGAGTTCACAATGACAAATCAGGCTGTTAAAACAAAACCGGTATTCAGGGCAGAGCCCATTCTCAGAAGCATATTCAGGAAAGCGGAGGTTGAGTACAAAAAAACGGACGAAACGTTCCGCATGCTCGGATGGTCGGAGCTGCCGACAGAATTAAAAATCGCAATTGAAGATGATGTGAAAGGATATGTAGAAGAGCTGGCCGGAAGCTATTCAACGAACTGCCCGTTTGTTCAAAAAAGACGGGAGAGCATCGACTTCTGGATAAACAGTTATCTTGACGGTATCTGCACACTTGACACCGCAATGGAAGCACTTCGCCTGAAACGTTTGTGATGGTGTTTTAAATCATGGAATTGGGGTGAAGAAGTTCATGATGATTTGTTATCTTTACCAAAACGTGAACGAAGCGAAGTATTTTAATGAACAACTCTTCTCCTTTCTCAAGGATAACCCGCCAGGGGTTAACCTACGATGATGTATTGCTTGTACCCAATCATTCCAAAGTATTGCCCCGCAATGTGGATACGTCCGTGCAGCTTACACCAACGCTCAGGCTGAATGTGCCCATTTTCAGCGCGGCCATGGACACCGTTTCCGAATACAGGATGGCTATTGCGCTTGCAAGGGAGGGTGGAATTGCCATGCTCCATAAGAATATGACAATCGAGGAACAGGCCGAACATGTACGGCTTGTGAAACGGAGCGAAAGCGGAATGATCGTGGACCCTGTAACCCTGCCGGCAGACGCCACCGTCAAAGATGCCAGGGCATTGATGCAAAAGCATAAAATTGGCGGAATTCCCATTGTTGAGAGCGACAACCGCCTGATAGGAATTGTGACCAACAGGGATCTGCGTTTTGAACATTACGTAGATAAAAAGCTGGGAACCATCATGACCAGCGAAAACCTGGTAACGGCCAAGGAGAATACCAATTTGGAGGAGGCGGAAGAAATTCTGCAGAGGTATAAAGTTGAAAAGCTGCCAATCGTTGACAGTAAAAATATTCTGGTCGGCCTGATCACCTTTAAAGACATTGAGAAAAAGATGAATTTTCCCAACGCCTGCAAAGACGATATGGGAAGACTACGCGTGGGAGCTGCGGTTGGCGTAACGCCTGATACCATGGATAGGGTAAATGCCCTGGTCGATTCCGGTGTGGATATTATAACGGTGGATACGGCCCACGGCCACTCAAGCGGCGTAATCGATATGGTTCGAACCATTAAATCTGCTTATAAAGATCTGAACGTGGTAGGAGGCAACATTGCCACCCGATCGGCAGCCGAAGCTCTTGTAGAAGCGGGGGCTGACGTGGTGAAAGTAGGGGTTGGGCCCGGATCGATTTGTACCACACGGGTTGTAACCGGTGTAGGGGTTCCGCAGCTTTCGGCCGTGATGGAAATATCAGAATTCACTTCCAAAAAGGGGATTGGTCTCATTGCTGATGGCGGGATCAAACAAACAGGTGATATTCCCAAAGCAGTGGCCGGCGGAGCGGATGCGGTGATGATGGGTTCCATGTTTGCCGGTGTGGATGAAAGTCCCGGGGAAACGATTATTTACGAATCCCGCAAGTATAAATCATACAGAGGTATGGGCAGCCTCAGTGCCATGAGCAGAGGGTCGAAAGACCGGTATTTTCAGGATGTAGAGGACGATCTGAGAAAACTGGTGCCTGAAGGTATCGAAGGCAGGGTGCCTTACAAAGGCTATCTGAGTGAAGTGGTTCACCAGATGATCGGAGGCCTTCGTGCAGCTATGGGCTATGTTGGTGCTGCCAATATCGATGAGCTGAAAAACTCTGAATTTGTCCAGATATCGGCAGCCAGTTACCGGGAAAGCCACCCTCATTCAGTTCAGATTACCAAGGAGGCTCCCAACTATTCTGTCTAATTGGTAACGAATACCGCATAAATCTCTCTTTTATGAATAGACTGTACAACCAGACAGAGTTATGTGGGATTTTCTGAGAAAAATTTTTTCCGAGCGTGACGGAGACGTAACCGTTGTGGTTATTGATGAACAGGATCCAAATGGGTCCAGCTCATTTAAATTGAGAGCGGCTGATCTTGTAAAACTGGCGCTGCTTGTGGTGATGATTTCGGTGACTATCACGATAGTCATGTTTTTTGCGACGCCTCTCGGATCTCTCTATCAGCACCAGCAAGACGCCGACCTGAGACAGAGTGTCCTTGATATCAGCGATAGGGTTATAGCATTGCAGGATTCGCTGGAGGCAAGAGACAGCCAGCTAGCAAATATGAGAGAAGTACTTCGGGGCTCGCGAGACACCACATTTGCGGTGAACAACAGTGAACTCCAGATGCAGGATAATGAAGTTGTTTCTGTTTCGGCTGGCGAGGATCTTGTACAGGCTTATGAGATGCTGTCGCAAAATGAAATTATTCTTTCCGGAAATGTTGGCAGTACGTCCGACTTCCCCGCAGACGCACCTTTGCAGGGTACCCTCACTCAGGGATATGATGCATCGGTTGGCCACTATGGATTGGATATTGCAGCACGACCGGGTACGGAATTCAGGGTTCTGGCAGACGGTACCGTTATTGACCACGGCTGGTCGGTGAACTATGGCTATATTGTATATGTACAACATGCGGGCGGTATCATCAGCGTCTACAAACACGGTGCAAGATTATCGAAACAAAAAGGGGATTTTGTTTTAAAAGGTGATATTCTGGGCGTGATTGGCGATACGGGAGTGGTTAGCTCCGGTTCTCACCTTCACCTCGAAATCTGGAAAAACGGCGTTCCCCAGAATCCATCAATGTATCTGCTTAACTGAGTATCAATTAATCTTATGTTTAACAATAAAAACGACAATAAAGTGAACGGAACACAATCATCTCAATCACCAGCACTGAACATGGTCAGTGAGGGAACGACATTCAAAGGTACCATCGATTCATCCAACGACATTCGCATAGCCGGTGTGGTTGAAGGTGAAGCCATAACAAAAGGAAAGCTTATTATCACCTCTTCCGGTGTGGTAAACGGCGATTCAAGGGTAGGAGATGCTGACGTAGCCGGTAAAGTGGAAGGCACCCTGCACGTGGGAGGCAAACTCAATTTGCGGCAATCTGCAGTGGTAAATGGTGATGTGTACACGAAAACACTGATCGTTGAAGAAGGCGCGCAGATTAACGGAGCTTGCAGAATGGGGACTGAGGGCAAAACATCATCTTCCGCCGGTTCCACTGTTTCAAAATTGGGCGCCGATTCCAAGGAAAGAACAGAGAGTAAATAATTGCTGCGGGGACCCGGATTTAAGTCATATCTGCAATATGTGTCATTCGGCACTGAGATTGCTGTTGCAGTGGGTGCCCCGATACTATTGGGTTACTGGCTCGATACAGTTTTTGATACATCACCCTATCTTACACTTTCAGGGGTGCTGTTGGCGGTGATTTTGTTCATACTCATGCTGATCCGTCTTATTCGAAAACTAAACGAAGAATAAATGGGGAACTCTCAGAAGCAGATTCCAGCCCGGATTGTTGCTGCTTTGGGTATATACGCATTTTTACATCTGATTACGGCTTTATTCTTACCCGAAGGAACAGTTGCCGGATGGATAGCGGGTTATATTCTTGGATTGCTGGCTGTTATAATGCACTATTTATTCTCACTCTTTACCCGCAAGGTGGATGACGCCCATTTTGCTCCGGTCTTTTTGGCGGGTCTGCTGCTTCGCTTTCTGATAGTACTTTCCCTGTTTCTCGTTTTAATTCTGACTGAAAAATTTGATCAATTTAGCTTTACTGTTGGTTTCTTAATTTCTTATATTTTCCATTCTGTAAACGACGTGATTTTATTAAATAAGAAACTAACAAACCTTTCAGGTTAAAATCCTGCTGTTGTAATGACCCAAATTGTGCGCCGAGTTGTTGCCGCTGTACTGTTCTTACTGGTGCTTAATCCTGTTTTACTGGCTGCCGATCAAACTGATTCCGAGAGTGAAGAGCCCGTTATAGATGTGATGGGCAAAGTGGCTGATCATGACTATTTTGAAACGGCGGTCGGCAAAATCTATCTTCCCAGAATTCTTTTTGTAGGTTCTACTCCCTATTTCTACTCCAGTACAAAGAGTATGCTCGAATCCGGCGAATTCACGGAGACCGAGCAGGGGCTGATGCGTGCAGATGGTGCAATGATCACTTTAGACATGTCGATTACATCACATCTGGTTTACGTATGGTTGGGCCTGCTTTTTACGCTATTCATTACTTTATGGGCAGGTAGAAAATACAGGTCAGGTACCGGTCGCGAAACCGAACCCAAAGGTGTATTGTTTAATATGTTTGAGGTGGTATTCGTCTTTATTCGAGACGACATCGCCAAGGAGTTCATACCGCACAATAAGTATGAGAAGTATGTGCCGTACCTGTTTACCATCTTTATGGCCATTGGCTTTATGAATATGGTAGGTCTTCTGCCATGGGCCGCAGTGGCAACCGCTGATCTTACCGTAACGGCTACTCTGGCCGCAATCACTTTCTTTATCACTCAGTTCAGCGGAACGAAAGATCACTGGCAGCACGTATTTGTATTTCCCGGAGTGCCTGCCTGGACGAGAATCATCTTAACGCCCGTTGAAATTATCGGGTTGTTTACCAAGCCGTTTGCCCTGGCTATTCGTCTTTTTGCCAACATGCTCTCCGGTAAGATCATGATCATCAGTATTCTGGGGCTGATCTTTATCTTTACGGACATGTTTGGGGCGGCGATCGGTGCAACCTCAGGGATTGTTTGGGTTGCTCTGACAGCGGCCATCTATTTCCTGAAAGCATTGGTTGCTCTGATTCAGGCATATGTATTTACGCTTCTTTCAGCGGTTTTCATCGGTATGGCTGCAGAGGAGCATCATCACGAACATGATGAAACGTCGGTTGCTCATGCACAGGACGTACAAATTCAATAACAATCAATAATCAAAACAAACAAAAGGTAAAAACTATGGGTTTTTTAGCAGCAGGCATTGGTGCCGGAATCATTGCAGTCGGTGCAGGTATCGGAATCGGAATGATCGGTAAAGGTGCTACAGAAAGTATTGCAAGACAACCTGAAGCGGCCGGCGACATCCGCGGTGCCATGCTTCTTACCGCTGTATTCATTGAGGGTGTTGCACTTATCGGTGCGATTGTATGCCTTCTCCTTGCACTCGGCATTGGCCAGTAATTAACTGATACAACACTCAATAAAGAGGATGTAAGATGCTACACTTTTTGGCAGGTGGAGGGGGACTTCTCTCATTTAATACAGGATTTGGAATCTGGGTGGCAATTTCCACTCTGGTGTTTCTGTTTTTGATGAATAAATACCTGGTTCCCCCCATCATGAAAGCACTGAATGAGCGGGAAACGAGGATCAAGGACTCTCTTGAATCTGCCGAAAAAGCTCTTGCTAAAGCAGAGCAGGTCTCAAAAGACAATGAGAAAGCACTGCGGGAAGCAGAACAAAAGGCACAAAAAATTCGCAAGCAGGCTTTGGAAGACGCAGAGCTGATGCGATCTGAAAAGATCGAAAAAGCAAAAGAGGAAGCTGAAAAGATTCTTGAAAATGCGCGAACAACCATCGAGCAGGAGAAGCAAAAAGCACTTGTTGAATTGCGGAATGAAGTGTCGGAACTGGCAATTAATGCGGCTTCGATGATTATGAAATCAGAGCTGGATCAGGCAAAGAATAAAAAACTGGTTGATTCATTCATCAACGACCTGTCTAAACAGAACTGATCGATATAATTATGGTTTCCAAAGCAGCTCGCAGATACGCCAATGCCCTTCTTGTTACAGCCATCGAGCAGGATATGCTTGAGGATATCAAGGAAGATATGGAGTTAATTCATGAGACCATTGCAGGTTCCTCGGAACTCTCCCTGTTTCTGAAGAGCCCGATCATCAGGAATGATGTCAAGAAATCGGCACTCGAGATGATATTTGACGACAAGGTTCAGCAACTGACTTCCAGCCTCATTGCTATCCTTTCTGATAAGAGCCGGGAAGGACTGCTTTTCGGCATAAGCGAAGGATTTATGAAGCTCTATAATGAGCATCACAATATCATTGAGGTGGATGTTGAAACAGCATTTGAGCTCAACGAGGCACAGCAAACAAGCCTGAAAAACGAATTGGAAACCGTTACAGGCAAAACCATTAAAATGCGGATCGAAAAAAATGAAGACCTCATTGGAGGTCTCTCTGTCCGCATTGAAGATACCGTTTACGACGGTTCAGCCAAGTATAAATTAAATCAGCTTAAACGAAAGTTTACTACTGCTGTAGAATAAAAACCATTTAGGATACAAAATGAGTCAAGTCAGACCAGACGAAGTTTCGGCCATTTTACGAAAACAGCTTTCCGGATTTGAATCTGAAGCCGATGTTTACGATATGGGTACCGTTTTGGAAGTGGGTGACGGTATCGCCAGGGTATACGGCCTGTCGAAAGTACAGGCGGGTGAACTGGTTGAGCTTCCCGATTCCATTGACAGTGAAGGCCAGCCGGTGCGGGGTATGGTACTTAACCTTGAAGAGGACAATGTGGGTATTGTACTCTTTGGTTCCTCGAGCGTTGTTGAGGAAGGTCATACCGTAAAGCGTACAAAAAGTATTGCATCACTTAATGTTGGTGACGGTATTCTGGGACGTGTTATTGACCCGTTGGGTCGTCCGCTTGACGGACAGGGAGAAATCACGGGCGATACTATAGAATCACCGCTTGAAAGAAAAGCTCCGGGCGTAATCTACCGGGAACCGGTAAGTGAGCCGCTTCAGACCGGTATCAAGGCTATCGACTCCTTAATCCCCATCGGGCGAGGTCAGCGTGAGTTGATTATTGGTGACCGTCAAACCGGTAAAACGGCGGTAGCTATCGATACGATAATTAACCAAAAAAATACACAGCAAACGGACAAGCCTGTATTTTGTATTTACGTGGCCGTAGGTCAGAAAGGATCCACCGTTGCGTCTATTGTGAATACCCTGAAAGAGTATGGTGCCATGGATTATACCGTGGTTGTATCCGCACCTGCCAGTAGTTCTGCTCCGATGCGCTACATTGCACCCTTTGCCGGTGCCGCGATTGGTGAGTACTTCAGGGATACCGGACGACACGCCCTTGTAATTTATGATGACCTCTCAAAGCAGGCTGTTGCCTATCGTGAACTCTCCCTGCTGCTGAGACGTCCACCGGGACGTGAAGCGTATCCGGGTGACGTATTTTATCTGCACAGCCGCCTTCTGGAAAGAGCGGCCAAAATCATCGACAATGATGAAGTGGCGAAAATGATGAATAACGTTCCGGAAAGCCTGATGCCCAAAGTGAAGGGCGGTGGGTCTTTGACGGCCTTGCCGGTTATTGAAACGCAGGCGGGCGACGTTTCAGCGTATATTCCGACCAACGTAATTTCGATTACTGACGGTCAGATCTTTCTGGATACGGATCTTTTCAACAGCGGTGTACGGCCTGCCATTGACGTGGGTATTTCCGTATCGCGTGTGGGTGGTTCTGCACAGGTGAAGTCGATGAAGAAACTGTCTGGTACGCTGAAGCTGGATCTTGCACAGTACCGTGAACTGGAGGCGTTTGCCAAATTCGGTTCAGACCTGGACGCTGCTACCCAGCGCCAGCTGAAGCGGGGTGAGAGAACGGTGGAACTGATGAAACAGGGCGAATACCAGCCGCTGCCTGTCGAGCAGCAGATTGCTCTGCTGAAAGTTAACAGTGAAGGTATCCTTGATAAGCTTCCTGTAACCAAAATTCAGGCGTTCGAATCGATGTTTCTTGAAACACTCAGTGTGCGTTTCTCCAAGAAACTGGATGCACTGGCCGACAGCGGGGTTCTGGATGATGCGTTTGGAGAAGAGATCATCGAGACTGCCAATACAACCGTAGATCAATTGATGGCAGAGGTTGAGGCATAACCCATGGCAAACCTTCGTGACATACGGAACCGGATTTCATCCATTGAAAACACGCAGCAAATCACAAAGGCTATGAAAATGGTTGCTGCTGCCAAGCTCAGAAAAGCGCAGCAGCGTATGCTGGCAACACGGCCTTATGCCAACAAGATACAGTCTGTTGTCGGAAGGTTGGTGGATGGGTCAGGCTCGGATAATGTGTTACTGCGACAGCCCGAGTCAACCGAACGCGTCCTCATGATTGTAATAGGATCCGACCGGGGTCTTTGCGGTGCTTTCAATAACAATTTGTTCAAGGTGGTTGAGGAAAAGATCCGTACCAAGTACGCTGAGTTTCACGAAGAGGGCAATCTTGATATTATCACTGTTGGCCGCAAAGCAGATGCGTATTTCAAAAAGCGTAAATACAATGTTACCGGATCGAATGTAGGTTTCTTTGATAAGCTGAATTATGAGTCGACGGCTGAAATCATGGAGAATGCGATTGCATGGTTCAGCGATGGATCATATGACAAAGTGGTTCTTGCCTACAATGAATTCAAATCTGTGATTGCGCAAAATAGATTGGTTGATGAAGTACTGCCGATTCAGCCGGATAAGATCGCAGGAGATAACGAAGAGCCCGATTCCGGCAACGGTGATTACTTATTTGAACCGGATACGGAGACCATTTTGCGTGATATTCTTCCTGCACACCTTAATATGCAGCTTTGGCGTGCGGTATTGGAATCCAATGCCTCCGAGCAGGGAGCTCGTATGGCGGCAATGGACAACGCCACCGAAAATGCCAAGGAACTTGAGCGTGAACTGAGACTCGAGTACAATCAGGCTCGCCAAAGTGCTATTACAACAGAGATATCTGAAATTGTATCAGGTGCTGCAGCTCTGGAGGATGCATAAAAAGCTTTTTTGCAAGGTGATTAGGTAAAAATTATACAACCTGTTATTTTTAGTTTTTCCGGAGGGATGGCAGAGTGGTCTCCCATAGGGATCCCTTCGGGGGAATGCGGCGGTCTTGACACGTAGTGATCCGCCGGTTGGCGGAAAAACCGTTGAGGCGCAAGTCTCCGGTAAGCTCTTTAAACATACTGAGGTTGAGCTTGTACAGCGCGTATATTTTGCAAAGTGAGAAAAATTTGTCTCATTACTATGGTCACAGCGGTGACTTAGATAAAAGACTTAAAGAACACAATGCTGGTAAAGTGCGTAGCACGAAAGCTTACAGACCCTGGAAATTGATCTATTTTGAAGAGTTTCTGACGAAATCGGAAGCATACAAAAAAGAACAATTTTTCAAAATTATTGATGGTTATAACTATTTGAAATCAAGTGGTATAATCTGATTTAGTAGTTAACGAATCTCTATTTTTGGAGGGATGGCAGAGTGGTCGAATGCGGCGGTCTTGAAAACCGTTGAGGCGCGAGTCTCCGGGGGTTCGAATCCCTCTCCCTCCGCTTTTAAAAGCCCCGGCTTTCAGCATGGGGCTTTTCTTTTTAAATAAAACTGAGGTATTTGCGTTTGTGGCTTTGAAATGTGAACACCAATCCTCCACCATGATCAAAAGAATTCTGCTTGTCCTGATGCCTGCAGTATTGTTTATACAGCCGCAAATCCGAGCACAGGATACAGTTCGTGTAAATCTAACTGAATTTATTCAGCGCGGTCTTGAGAAATCCGGACAAGTTGCCTACCAAAGGGGTGCAGTCGATCTTGCAGAAAATAGAAGCGATCAGGTTCGGTCCCAGCGATTTTTGCCCAGCTTCCAGCTGAGTACCCAGCATGGTGTGGTGCCGGGTGTTAATTCGCCCCTGGGACTGCCTGACAGCCAGCTCTATCTGGATCCAAATTTGGAAAACGACTGGGAAAACTGGGCGGTTTTTACACGGGCTGAAGTTCGTGCAGTACAGCCTGTTTTCAGTTGGGGAGCCATCACAAAAGCGATAGAAGCAGCTGAAGCCGGTGCTAAAGCGGCCCAACATCAATTTAGTGCCGCCCGATCGGAGGCAGAGATACAGCTTTATGATCTGTACTACAGTTTTCTCCTGGTAAAAGAGATTCAGGTTATTTTGGATGATGCATCTGAACAGATTACCAGGGTGGAAGAGCAGATAGAAGAGATGCGCGAAGAGGGTAACCCGGATCTGGAAGAATCTGACGTATTCAAATTCGAAATATACCGGTCAGAGTTTGAGATAAGAAGAAAAGAGGTGGAGGAGAGTGCTGCTAGAGTGCGCAGGGTCTGGGAATATATACTGGGTGATGAAAACAATGAGGTATTCAGGCCCGCTCAGCAATTTCTCGACCCGGTTCCTTTTGAACTTGAAGCTTACAGCTACTATCAGCAGATGGCTATGAATGAACGTGCAGAGCTGAAAGGTGTTGAGTACGGCATTGATGCACTCCAGAAAACATCTGAAGCGGTGCGTTCTCAGCAATATCCGCTACTATTTATGGGCTTGTCGGGCAGCTACGCCAACACACCGAATCGACCGCGACAAACCAATCCGTTCATTATAAACAGTACCAACTACGCATCTGCAGCGGTTGGCTTCGGAATAAGGCAAAACCTCAATTTTGGATCCATGAAAGCTTCCGTGGAAAAAGCCGATATTGAATACAGAAGGGTCCGGGACCTGAAAAAAGCACTTACGGACGGCATTGTGCTGGAGCTCACTGAATCTTATCAGGAAGCTGTTGTTGCCGATGAAAGGGTTAAGCGTACAGACGAAGCGCTGGTCACAGCACGTAACTGGGTTAGAAATGAACAACTTAACTACGATATCGGTTTTGGAGACGTGGAGAACCTGCTTGAAGCTGTTCAGAAAGAATTAGAATTACGTGTTGAGCTGAAACAAAATGTGTTCGATTTTAATAAGAAGGTTGCAGCACTGTATAAGGCTTCGGGTATCCCCATTTATCAATTGAGCACGAATTAACCATCAGGAATAGCGACATGACAAAGAAATTCTTCTTTTTAATTACAGTTTTTATGTTCATTGGCAGTACGCTGATTGCGCAATCTGCAGAGCAGGAAATCAGAAGCATGCTGGATGAGCGTGACGAAGAGATAAAGGAGCTTCTTGGTCCCGAAGGAAATCAGTATTCCCAGGAACAGCGCGACAGGTTAAAAACCATTATCAATGATATTATAGATTACAGGGCCATGGCAAGGCAGGCTCTGGGATCTACCTTTGATGAGATTTCCGATGAGAAGAAAGATGAATTCGTTAACCTTTTTTCCACAATTATCAGAGACAATTCGCTTAACAGGCTGGATATCTATCGCGCAGAAGTGACCTACGACGAAATCAACATAAGCGATGGAAGTGCAAATGTGCGAACCACCGCACAACTCGACAATGTTCGAACTTCCGTTGATTATGTAATGGAACGCAACAATGGCAACTGGGTTATTACGGATATGTCGATAGATGAAGTTTCCACTGCAGAATCGTATAACCGCCAGTTTCAGAGCATAATCAGACAGCACGGGTTTGACGCACTCATGGAAAGCCTGCAGCGCAGAGCTGCCAGATCCTCCACTACGTAGCAATTGCCTGAATACATACTGCTAAATGCTCGATAAGCTGTCAGAAATATTCGCTGCCCGAATGCGGCCAGCCTCAGGTTGATTGAGAGATAACTGATCGTCCGGACACAACCGGTATCAAAGTTAAAACTTATACGAAACCGTACCTTCTGCCTCGTCCGTGCTCTTCTTGTAGGTCTTTTCGGTGAACGTGTTTAATTTCCCGGTATTTGAACCGGCTTTGATTAGCGTGGAACAGCGCGTTCCATAGGATTCGGATGTGATAAATATCGATGATACCAGCCGTTCCATCTGCGGCGATAAGCCTGTTGACGGAAGGCGATCGTCGGGAAAAATTTCCCGGTCTCTTAATAGCTCAAAAACTTCATTGTCCAGGTCTGCCCGCCTGTGCTTAAGGATTTGCCTGAAACAGCCTTTAGCCTTTTCTGTTTTTGGCCAGGGTGTGTCCAGAAAAGCATTGCTCAGGGTATGTATACCGGGCGCTACTTTTGATATTTCGTCAAGCTCATTTGAGTAGTACCAAAGTTCGGTTGTTGTACCGGCAATAAGATTAAACCCGTTATACTGATCCGCAGTGCCTCTGAGTTTTTTTAAATAATCCGGTGCCTCCATTCCGGATGTCAGATAGGCGGTTACGATATCGCCGCGACTGGGTGCATTGTCCTTGATATTCTCAATGTCTCTGTAGTTGGTGATTGCAGCAAAACGATGATCACTGGTGATCCCCAGCCAGGTGCCGCCGGCCTTAAGATCCCGTCCCGCAAGCAAGCCGGGGTGATCATACCAAAACGTTGCAGGCTGGGCGGGCCGGTCGTAAAATTCATCCCGGTTGGATGCAAAAATCAGAGGATAATCGGGGTCTGCCTGAAATGCAAAAACTGTAAGGCACATTTTGAATAGAAACCGTTTTTTATAAACTTAAAAATTATGAAACATATCCATGTAAAATACGATGTAATCCGGCGGATATCATTTTTTAAGAATCGGGATTAAAAAAGAATAGTTTGGCCACTTTCAGTGATAGTACAAAACGGGATTGGGGACTGGTAATAGCCGGCTTTTTGGGCCTAGGTCTTTTCTTTTGGTTTTATGGCATCTACCATCCTTTGAGTGTATCTGAGAATCAACTCTCAGAAACCGATGCTATTCAAAAATCGGAAGTAGTTTTCAGAAGCCTGGGCTACACGTCCGATTTTGAACCAAAAGCAAGGTTTATGGCGAATCCGCGGCTTCTGGATTCCCTGCAGGTAAGGATGGAACTGGACGAATACGGCGAAAATAATGAGATGCGCAGGCGTCTTCCTGCATACTTTTGGGAGTCCTCTTTTTTCGTAGGTGAACCGCAAGGCGATAATCCGCTTCTCGATTTAAGCGCCACGCGAGTAGTTCAGATCCTTCTGAATGAGGATGGCGATTTTCTGGGTATCAACAATAACACCAACGTACTGCCATCAGCAGGATTTAATTCTGATCTTCTGGAGGGAATATTGGGTACAGAGATATCCGGCTCATTGCCTCCCGATTCACTCCCGGTAAACCGCATTCAGTTCAGGTTCGACCCGGATGATGAAGAAACGGAGACTGGTCCGTCTTCAATTGATCTCAGTCAGATCAATTATCTGAACAGGGTAGCTGCTGAAGATATTGCGCGTTATTACCTGGGTTTGTCTACCTGGGAAGAACAGGAATTGATCGTCTCGAATGTCGAGGCTGTAAATGCGGATGGAACAGGAGCCGCCCTGGTTACATTTGTCAGGGACAATGAGATACCAGGGTATCCTACGGAAGTAAACCTGACGGTTCTGGCAACGGGTCAACTGATCTCGATGGGTTACACGCTTTTGGAAAGTCCGCCTACCGGTATCGCTCAGAGCGAGCTTGTGAATAATATTCGCATAGGAGCTGTACTTCTGGGGATATTCTGGATTTTAATCCTGTTGATTATTCGTTTCCGGATGAGGCTTATCGACATGAAGGCTGCAGTGCTTGTTGCCGTTCTTGCTGGATTCACTCTTCCGTTTATCGTGCTCATGCAGCTGCTGTACCAGTTTTTATACAATTTCGGTTCTTTCTCACTCTCATATCTGGTCACCGTCCTTACAATTCTTGGGATAACTGCTGCACTCACATCTGTGATCTACTTTATGGTAACATCGATTGCAGATTCCATTACCAGAGAAAAGTGGGTTGACAAACTCAGGACCGTGGACCTGATAAGGATTGGTCATTTTGCAAGCCGTCCCGTGGGCCTGGCGCTTTTGAGGGGTACACTCTATTCGTTTGTTTTATCAGGCTTGTGGGCTCTGATGTATGCCCTTTTACCGGGTTATCTTACAGTAGAGGAGGCCTTCTACGGGTCGAGTACGTATCTGCCGGGCGTGGTAACAACTCTTGGCAACCTCCTCTGGATCTTTATTATCTGTGAGGCGGTATTTCTGATAGTAATCTCATATTTAAGATCATATAAGAAGTCAGCAGTTACAGTAATTCTGGCTGCAGGAGTCATATTCGCTTTAATGAATCCTCTCGCAGTTCAGGTTGGACCGTTTAGCACCGAGATGTTGCTGCTTGGATTGATAGGGATTTCAGCGGGTTTAATCTACTATTACGAAGATTTCCTGACCGTATTTGTTACCCTTTTCTTTACAACCGGATTTCTTTATTCCCCGTCCGGCTGGCTTGTGGATCATTCGCCCGATGTAACGCTGATTTATATTCACATGGCACTGATCGTTCTTACGCTCATTGCAGGTATATACTCCATAAGGAAGGGAAAGTTAAACAGTGATATACCTGAATTTATTCCAGAGTACATTGAGGAGCTCGCACAGGAAGAGAGAATAAAACAGGAGCTGCAGATTGCAAGGAAGGTTCAGCAGTCATTTCTGCCGGTAAGCACACCCGATTTCAGGGGGCTGGAAATTGCTGCAATATGTAAGCCTGCATATGAAACGGGTGGGGACTATTACGACTTTATTGAACTGGATGATGACACACTGGCTGTAACGATTGGCGACGTTAGCGGAAAGGGCATTCAGGCTGCGTTTTACATGACGTTTACTAAAGGTGTACTTCATGCCCTTTGCAACGATTTCTATTCAACCATTGATGTGCTCTCTAAAAGCAATACACTGTTCAGGAAGAACGCGGATAAAGGAACATTTATCTCACTTATTTTTGGGGTTGTTGATCTTAAAAACAGCCTGTTCAGGTTCTCGCGCGCAGGTCATAACCCCTTACTCTATTACAGTATCAAGGAAGAAAAGCTTCATGAGTATACTCCCCTTGGCATAGGTCTTGGTATGGCGGATCAAGAGGTCTTTGAAAAGAACACAAGTGAACAGTCCATTAAGCTTGAAAAAGGCGATGTGCTGATCATGTTTACGGATGGTGTGGTTGAAGCAGTTAACAACAATGACTCGTTTTATGGTGAGGCACGGCTTCAAAAACTGATTCGTGCAAATTGTCATTTATCTCCGGAGAAACTGCTTAAGGTAATTGTGGATGATTTGGAGAGATTTTCTGATGGTGCCAGTCAGCATGATGATATGACAATGCTGATTATCCGGAAGCAGTGACCGGCCGCAAAACAGAGGAAAAAGTAAGAATAAGCCTCAAACATCACTTTTTTGCGGGAACTTCGTTATTTTGAATGTTATGAAACTTTCCGCACTCTATTTCACACTGTTTTCATTGATTTCGGTAGTCATGCTGAGCTCTACCGCACTGGCACAGTCTCAAAGCATGGAAGCTGTTGACCGGAATATCAATCCCGTTAGCCTGGAGGAAGCTTTAAAAGCAGCCGCCAGGGAGGAGAAAAAGATACTTATCGACGTTTATGCTGAATGGTGTCCCTATTGCCAGAGAATGCACAGCAACGTATATACAAGCGAAGAAGTGCTAAAAGCCATTTCAGAGTATTTTATCTGGGTGAAAATCAATGTGGAATCACCTTCGCCGGTTAGCTATTTCGGTACAGAAATGACGGAATCACAATTTGCATCGGCACTTGAAAATGAGAGTGTGCCAACAACCTATTTTCTCAATTCGGAAGGTGCAATCATAGGTTCTCAACCGGGCTTTATAGAAACAGAGGTCTTTGCAGCACTCCTTACGTTTGTGGGCAGCGATGCATACCTTGAACAGTCTTTTCAGGAGTACACCGGGCGCAGGTAAACAGACCACCTTTTTATTTCAGAATTTATCCTACTAACCACATGTCCCGCAGTCAGTCAGTTGAAGATTATCTGAAAGCAATTTACAAGCTGGAGAACGAAGAGGAGGGAGGCGTCTCCAACTCACGGCTGGCCTCTGAGATGGAGGTGTCAAATGCATCGGTTACAAATATGGTGAAACGACTCTCGGACAGAGGGTTAGTTGACTATACCTCGTACTACGGATCCAGGCTTACCGCTCCGGGCAGAAAAATTGCTCTGGAAATTATTCGCCATCACCGTCTTCTTGAGCTGTACCTGAAGGAGATGTTGGGATATTCCTGGGATGAGGTGCATGAGGAAGCTGAAAAGCTGGAGCATCACATTTCCGAGCAATTTGGGGATAAAATTGCGGAGATGCTAAATGATCCGCGATTCGATCCGCATGGAGATCCCATTCCAAGTAAGGACGGAGAGATGCCTGTCATGAAAACCTATCCGCTGTCAGAGTTCGAAAGCGGCCTGCATTGCATGATTAGCAGGGTAAAGGATCAAAACCCTGAATTGCTGCGCTACCTGGAAAAGCTGGGGCTGATTCCCGGTGTAAAACTGAGAATTGTTGACAGGGAGCCTTTTGATGGACCCATTACACTTGAAATTGCAGATAAGAAAATATCCATAGGCTACAACGTAGCCGAAAGCATTTTTGTGATTCAGGAGTAATAATCAGTCTCTGCTTATGGAGTGTGATCCATGGGATTGGGGTAGGTAAAGCTGAAATTCAGCTCTTTCTTCAGCTTTTTATTCGAAACCACCCGATAATCGATGGCCGGAGTATCTTTGAATTCAGGCGGCGGAAGTTCAAAATGCCGTGCAGCTGACGTATAGAATTCACCTCGCGGCGGATGTCCGTCCGATACCACATTGAAGATCTCATTTTTTATTTCCTTTCCAAGCACTTCAGCAATAACCCGTATGCAGTCATCCTGATGGATCAGGTTAACCGGTTTCAGCGGATCACGGAGCCCTTTTCTTCCGGAAAGATATTTGATGGGGTGCCGGTTGTATCCGTAAAGACCGCCAAGACGCAGGATCACGTATTCGAGACCTGACTCCATAATGACGTTTTCGGCCTTCAGAACAGCCTCACCGGATGGTCTTGCTGCAGTACCGGGTTTGGCGTGCTCCTCGGTTGTTAACCCTCCTGTGCTGCTGTAAACAGATGTGGAGCTGGTAAAGATGATTTTAGAAATGCCGCCCTCTGCAGCCCGTTTCAGGATATCTGAAATAAGTTGGGGGTATGAGTCCGGTGTCGGATCTGTACCGGCGGAAGGTGGTATATTCAGAATCAGGATATCGGATTCCCAGAAGGATGCGGAATCAGAATCGTGTAAATCGTCAGGCAGACGAATCAAATACGATGTTATACCTGCCTGTTTGAGCAGCGGTAATTTACTTTTTGAGGTGGTAGATCCTTTCACTGCAATGCCGGACACCTCTTTTTTTAAAAATTGTGCAAGCGGCAATCCCAGCCACCCGCATCCCAATATTGATACAACCATTTGAAAAAACGTTTAATTGGGCAGAAAAGGTAATCACTGATTGATGATAAATAAAGAAAAAGTGGCGATCGTTCAGCAGGTCAGATTTGCATTGTACAGTTTGCCGTAAAACTGAGAATGCGGCGTAAGGCAGAAATGACAAAGAGATTTAAATTTATACGGAACAAAGAATAGGAATCCATGTTTTTTCCATGATAAAGAAGCTTATTTTATACAAACCGGAAGTAAAGGTAAATTAACGGCCGAAAGTACGGTCCAAAAAGCTGAAGTGTCTTGTCTGAAAAAAAAATAGCCGTCATCGGAGCGGGGATTACAGGTCTTGTTACTGCCTACATTCTGCAGCAAAACGGAACCCAAACCCACCTTTTTGAAAGAAGGGCAGAAGCGGGCGGTTCAATAAAGACAGAAAGAAAAGAGAACTGGCAGTATGAATATGGACCAAATACACTGCTTCTGAAAGACAGAGAGGTGGCCGACTTTTTGAGCCGGATTCAGTTGAATGATGCGATTGTAGAAGCCAACCCTGCCGCTTCAAAACGCTTTATAGTAAAAGACAACACCCTGATGGCGTTGCCATCATCTTTAGCTTCCGCAGTAAAAACCCCGCTTTTTGGATTTGGGTCGAAGCTGCGAATTCTGGCCGAACCTTTTATCGGGAGATCTCAGGACCCCGATGAAACAGTGGCATCATTTGTGGAGCGAAGACTGGGCCGTGAGGTTCTGGATTACGCCATCAATCCATTCGTAGCGGGTATATTTGCATCCAATCCGGAGGATCTGGCTGTACGGCATGCATTTCCGCTTCTGTACAATCTGGAAAAAGAGTACGGTTCACTTGTAAAAGGAACGGTTTTGGGCCGTAAAAAACGAAAAGAAAGCGGCCGTGTGAAACGGAAGCTTATTTCGTTCAAAAACGGGATGCAAATGCTCACTGATACTCTCTCAGAGAAGATGGAGCACCTGAACCTTGAAAGTGAGGTTACCGAAATTCTGCAGTCATCCGATGGGTGGACTTTGCGTGTGAACGGAAAGGTGAAAGGTCCGTACTCCGATGTTGTAGTGAATATTCCGTTGTACAGGTGGGGAACCGATTTGCTGCCGGTACCGGATTCGATGCTCAGTAAGCTTCAGGAAGTGACATATCAGCCACTTTCGGTTATGATTGTGGGATATAAAAAAGCCGATATCGATCATCAACTGGATGGGTTTGGTTTTCTTGTACCTGAAGCTGAAAAGAGGTCGATTCTGGGGGCGCTTTTTTCATCGACCCTGTTTCCGGGCCGCGCACCTTCCGATTCGCATCTTCTTACCGTGTTTATTGGTGGCGGACGCCAGCCCGAAGCAGCTGCCCTTTCGAGCGAAGAGTTGTTTAAAAGAGTGGAAAAAGAGCTTTTTGAGCTTATCGGGCTAACAGGCGAACCTGTCATGAAAGACCATATTTACTGGCCAAACGCAATACCATCGTATCATCCCGGTTACGATGAAATACTGAACGTGTTCGATCAGATAGAGAGTGAACTTCCGGGGCTGCACCTTGCAGGAAATTTCAGGGGTGGGGTTTCAGTACCCGATTGCATCAAAAACGGAATGGAGCTGGGCGACAGACTTTCGGGGTGAAACGGAAAGTGATAGCAATCAGTATCAATTCTGCTCTTCCGGCCTTGACGAAAAAGTCTCCACCACCTGCTGCAGCAGATTTTTTCCGAAAAGCATCACGCGTTCCTGATTGCCCAGCGCCAGGAACCGGAGAAGAAGCCTTAAATCATCCATCAGCTTCGGCGGATCGGTGACCAGGGTTTCATGTTCGATCACAAAATCCCAGTCGATAGGGTGGTCGAATTTCACACCGTGTTTCTCCATGGATTGACGGTAGATATTTGCAATTAATCCATAGCCGATGGTTGTAGGATGAAGTCCGTCAAGACTGAAAATGCCGCCGCGGTCAATCTTGCCTGTTTCACGGTTGAGGCGCAGGTAGTCGGTCGAAATCTTCGGATATCCGTTTTCATCAACCATAAACGATGTTTTGGGGTTGCGAATCAGCGCGTCGATAAAATCAGTGGGGTAGGGCTGGATGCGCTCTCCCTTATGTCTTCGGCGCGCGGCAGCTTTCACATACCGGCCTACGGGAACCGTGATGAAACCAAACTCATCAGCCTGTTTTCTGATGATCTGATTGTACTGATCCACAATTTGGTCGAGAAGGATGGCGTCATTTCGTGTAAGGTGAGGATGCTTTACCGGATCAAAATCTTCATCCCAGATCCAAAACCGTGCATAGTAATCATAGTAACCGCTTTCAGGTTTGCTTCCGTCCAGATTTACACCCCGAATAGCGGGTGGAATGGTGATGTAGGGGATGGTGGGTACAAAAACGCGTTTGATATCGAGGCCTGACAGTGATGTATAGAGTGTTCTGAGCTCCTGCTCAAAATGCTCGGGTCTGAACACCGTGCACTTGCGGTCAGGATAGGGTGCATTCAGGTCACTCTCTTCCGAAAAGGCGATCTGAAGCTTGGTGGCGGCGCCTACGACATTATTATGACCGATACATACAATAAGATTTTCGATACCCCCGTCTTCCTGCAGTTCGATAATGTTATCGACCATGGTATTTTTCTGGTAATGATCACTGAATGACGGGTTAAGTACCATTCGTGCTGTGGTATACATCGCCTTGTCGGGCAGTACACTGAAAACTGAGTAGCGCGTTTTCTTTTCCTGAATGTGAAAACGGCAAAAATCATCATTAATCAGCCAGCAGTCACTGATTGAAAAACCCCAGACTCCCTGATTGTGGAAAAGCTTGTGCTGATCTGTAAAGAGTTCCTTTTTATTCCCTTCCCAGTAGGATTTTATTCTCCGGAGAGTGTTATAAACGTATCGTCCGGCCTTTACCGAATTCCAGAGATTGACGGAGCTGCCCAGTTCCTGCTCAAGTCCACGAATAAGCACCTCCATATTAATGGGAATGCCCGCCTGAGCAGTAAACGAAGGGAGGTCGAATACTGCTTTGTTGTTCATCGATCGCGCCAGAATGGCCGGGAAACTGAGATCGGTTCGGTAGATACCGCCGTTTTTGAATCCCTGGGCCATACTGTCGCCCATGGCTACCAGCTTATGTTTGTATGAATTGCGCCTGAAAAACACGTGATGAATTGCTTACCTTGATTTTTGTGAGTTTGTTATCAGAAACCCTCCGCCGTTGTACAGATCTCAAATAATGAATAAGAATATGTCGTCAAAACCAAATCCTCTTCAGGAATTTCGTGATACCCGAAAGATAATGAATGAAAAGATCATGAACCTTGATCACCTGGGTATCAAGCGGTTCTTTAACCTCGATACAAATACCTATAAGGATGGTGCTCTGCCGGGTAAGACTAAAGAGCTGCTTGGCCTGGTTGCCTCGGCTGTTCTTCGGTGCAATGACTGTATCGATTATCATCTTGAGCAATGTGCTGAAAGCGGATTCTCAAAAGAGGAAATTGTGGACGCACTGAATGTGGCGCTTGTGGTGGGCGGCAGCATTGTGATTCCGCACATGCGTCACGCCATCGCTACACTCGAACTGCTTGAGGAAGAAGGAACTCTCTCAGCGCCTCTGCGGTGAAAAAAAGATGAAGAATCTGTATGCCCCTGTTTCAATATCTGCGACGAAAATGGATTGCACGCAAACCGTTTCCCGACAGCTGGAAGAAAGTCCTTGAACAGAAGGTGCCCGTCTGGAGAAGGCTGCCCTCAGCGTACAGGGAAGTACTGCAACAGCACATACCTATCATCATAGCCGAAAAAAACTTTGAGGGTTGTGCCGGTCTCGATCTCACTGAGGAGATGAAGGTGATCATCACCGCCTATGCGTGCGTACCAATCCTGGAGGAAACCGCAAATTACTATGAGGATCTTCAGGCGATCCTGGTTTACCCCGACAGCTATGTGGCACCGGTTATGGAGTATAATGAGGGCGGTGTGGTAACTGAAGGCTTTGAGCCGAGAAGCGGGGAGTATTGGGGCACGGGGAATATTGTGCTGGCATGGAGCGAGATTGAAAAAACACTGCAGGGTGAGGCATCCGGACAAAACCTGATCTACCATGAATTTTCACATCTGCTCGATGATCGATACGGCCTCACATCGGGTGTTTCGGATGAGGGTGAAATAATGCGCGAAGACGAATGGACCCGCACACTGGCCAAAGCGTACAGAAAGCATCTCAGCAATATGCGAGGGAATCGACGATCGGTTTTGGATGAGTATGGGGCCACCTCGCCCGCCGAGTTTTTTTCGGTGGCTTCTGAAGCCTTTTTCGAAAGCGCCGATGAATTGTTCAGGGAAATGCCTGATCTCTACCGCATCCTGAAGGATTTCTATGGCCTCGATCCCATCTCGTGGAAGGGGTAGCGGCTTTTCAAAAAATGAATCACCGCGGAGGCGCAAAGGGCGAAGAGGAGGAATAGGTGAGCCGTTGGATAATATTTACCCTAAACATCGCTCCAGCCGGTTTCAATGAACCGGGAATAGATATAGTAATCATATCGACTTTCAGAGCAGTACACACCTGAATGCACCACAACCCGTTTTCGAAACCCCTATATACTCCGCGGCCTTTGCGCCTCTGCGGTGAACCAAGCCGTTTTAACTCCTGAAGGGAGATGCGTATTTTTACCTGTTCACAAACAGCAATTAATATAATCCATGCGAAATAACGACATTCTGAAAAGCCTGCGGTATATACTTGATATTAATGAGGCCGAAATGGCACAGATTCTGAAACTGGCCGGCTATCAGCCCAAACGCTCCGAGATCGAATACATTTTTGAAGAGCATGACGATGAGGCACCCGACACAACCCATGAGCTGACGGCCCATTTTCTGGATGGGGTTATCTTTCACAAAAGAGGCAAAAGCGATAAGCACCCGCCTCAGCCCATTCGCTATCCGGTAACCAATAACATGGTGTTAAAAAAATTACGCGTGGCGTTTAAACTAAGGGAAGACGATATACTGGAACTTTTAAAACGTACGGGATTTAAGATCTCATCAACAGAACTGAGTGCTTTTTTCCGAAAAGAGAATCAAAAAAATTACCGTCCGGCAGGCGATCAGGTTCTCCGCTATTTTTTGAGAGGCCTGGCGGAAAGAGAAAGGGGGAGTTAGGGGTATTGAGTAGTGTGTATTGAGTGTGAAGCGGATGCGATGCGGATCAATTTCAGTAGTAGCTTACAACGAACAACGATATAACGGCTATCCCGAAAAAGTCATAATTCTGGACATGAAACCCTCCTGTTCCCAAACAGGGTAACGGATTGATGCTCCAGCACTGTATCTATGATCTTATGCAATATCGGGCTATATTTAGTGCCCTATGAATAAAAGGACGTCACACTCCCTCAATATACTTGAAACCCCTTTTTCAACGGTAACATCTGCCGGCCATTGGTTTCATGCCACACGAAAAACAATTGAAGATTTTGTGCCCGGGCTTCTTAAAAAGTATGAGTACGAAACCCTGATTGCGAAGGCTGTTGCATGGATCGATAGTGCCGATTCGATTGCCATGCTGCTCTATTTTATCCTGGCTTATACCACCGATGTCTGGGTGGCCGCTGTGCTTGCCCCGATTTTTCATTTCTTCTGGTATCACAACAAAAGCGGATTTGTCAATATCACGGTCACACCCATTCTATCGCTGATTAATAAGGATCTCTTTCAAATTACTGTCGCCGCCATTGCGCTGAGTTTTATGGGTATTTATGGCATGTACACTGCACTGATTTTTGGCATTATTTACTTTTTTCTGTTTAAAGTGGGGCTGCTCCGAAGATTATGGGACAGTTTGGACAGGCGTAAAACATCCAGGGGGAACGGGCTGCCGCTCAACGATCGTGTACTGAAGATGATAATGGTGCGTTATGCACTGTACGAAAATATGCCGCCACCCGAGGTAGAGAGACTTGAACGGCATGTTGAGCAAGCCGTTATTGATTTTAACACCAGGAAAAAATGAAAAAGATACGGTTATTCATCGCACGGCACGGACAAACGGATTATAACAGGAGAGGTCTGCTGCAGGGGCGCGGTATCGATGCGCCGCTCGACGAGACCGGATTCCGGCAGGCTGACCTGCTTTCAACATACTTGAGCGGATATGACACGGACGGTTTGTACTCCAGTTCACTGGTGCGAACGTGGCAAACCGCTGAACCTCTTCGAAAAGCCAAAAAAATGGACATTGTCCGTGAAAAAGACCTGGATGAGATGCATTTTGGTGAATTTGAGGGCAAACCGTACCTGGACGCCGCCAGGGAGTTGGACAATATCCAGAAATTCTGGAAACGGGGAGACCTGGACGTGCCTGTACCCGGAGGGGAGTCGCCCCGTCAGGTTTTTGACAGGGCCAACGCTGCTTTTCATGACATTGTAAGGAAATTTTCCGGTACGAGCCTGGTAATGATATTACACGGGCGGCTGATCAGGATACTTGTTTCGGAATGGCTGGGGATGGGACTGAAGAATATGCATAAAATTGAGCATCAGAACGCGGGAATCAATCAGCTTGTTTATGATGGCAGCTTTAAAGCCGTTTATCTGAATAAAACCGATCACCTGGTTTCATAAACGGCATGACTGCTTTGAACAAGTTGAATTTAAACATAGTGATTTAAAGAGTATGAGTGAGAAAGTAAGATCCATGTTTGCAGATATTGCTGACGATTATGACCGGATCAATAGTATTCTGTCTTTTGGTGTACATAATGCATGGAGAAAAAAAACTGTGCTGGAAAGCGGTGCTGCACCGGGCGATCGCGTACTCGATTGTGCAACCGGAACCGGTGATCTTGCCCTCGAATTCAAGAAAACTGTAGGGCATGAGGGATATGTATTGGGTACGGATTTCTGCAGGGAGATGATAGAGCACGCTCCCGGCAAGGCTGAAAACCGAAAGCTGGTTGTAGATTTTGAAGTTGCCGACGCCATGAACCTGCCCTATGAGGATAACGGTTTTGACATAGCCAGTATCGCATTTGGAATCCGAAATGTGGATGATCCGTCCGTGGCACTGAAAGAGATGGCCCGCGTCGTAAAACCCGGTGGCCGCGTGGTGGTTCTGGAATTCGGGCAGCCTGAGGGGATGATGAGCTATCCGTTCAAAATGTACAGCAGACACGTTATGCCCGCAATCGGTGGGTGGATCAGCGGTAACCGGGAAGCTTACACATATCTGCCGGAAACCAGCGCAGCATTTCCGGCCGGTGACCTTTTTTTAAAGCTCATGGAAGAGACCGGTTCATTCGCTTCTCAGCGTGCCGTAAAACTTACAGGTGGAATTGCTTACGTCTATGTGGGTACCGTGGCTTAGATTTACTATATTCAAATCCTGCCGCCGGCCTTGATTGTTGTGACAGACTGTAATCAAAATACACCAGGCGTCGGTGCCGGGCAGCAGTTTCGGGAAGTACCCGTTTCCTGCTGATGGAAAATATTGAAATGTGTTTCAAACTATAACGACGACAGATGGATGTAGAAGAGATCAAAAAGTATATACCGCACCGGTATCCGTTTCTATTAATCGACAGGGTTCTCGAGCTGGAAGAAGACCGTATTGTTACCATAAAAAATGTCACCGTTAACGAAGATTATTTTAACGGCCACTTTCCGGGCTCTCCGATCATGCCGGGTGTGCTCCAGGTGGAAGCCATGGCGCAAAGCGGAGCGCTGATGATTATGAAGAATTCGGTTGATGATCCTGAAAAAACCCTGATGGTTTTTACGGGAATAAAAAACGCCAAATTCAGGAAATCGGTGGTTCCGGGAGACCAGCTGCGTATGGAAGTTCAGATGGTGAACCGGCGTCGAAATTTTATCACAATGATCGGAAAGGCGTCTGTTGATGGGAATGTGGTTTGCGAACTGGAAGCTTCAGCGGCGCTCGTACCAAAAGAGAAAGCATGAGCACAGAATCAGGAAACGACCGTCCCGAGAAAGTAACTACGCAAACCGTTGTGGAGATGAAGCGCAACGGGAAAAAAATCAGCATGCTCACCGCATATGATTATACCATGGCGGGAATCATTGACGGAGCCGGAGTAGACGTTATACTGGTGGGTGATTCGGCAAGCAACGTCATGGCCGGATATGATACAACCGTACCGATGACGATTGAGCACATGATTTACCACACCTCTTGCGTGGTTCGTGGTGTGGACCGTGCACTGGTCATTGCAGACCTTCCGTTCATGAGTTACCAGGTTACGGCCAAGGAAGCGTTGATTAATGCGGGACGAATGATGAAAGAAGCCGGTGCGCATGCTGTAAAGCTGGAGGGCGGGAAACCGATTGCAGCAACCGTGAAGCGAATTGTAGAAGCCGGTATACCGGTTATGGGCCATCTTGGGCTGACCCCGCAGAGCATCTATAAATTCGGAACCTACAAGGTGCGTGCCAAAGAGGATGAAGAGGCCGAACAGCTGCTGAAAGATGCAAAGGTTCTTGAAAAAGCAGGTGTATTTTCAATTGTACTCGAAAAAATTCCTGCGCCACTCGCCAAAAAAGTAACTGAATCTGTGTCTGTTCCAACAATAGGTATTGGGGCGGGTCCGCATTGTGACGGGCAGGTTCTGGTTTTACATGACATGCTTGGGCTGAATAAGGATTTTTCACCCCGTTTTCTCAGGCGCTACGCCGATCTGCATGAGTCTATGACAAAAGCCGTACAGCACTACATCCAGGATGTGAAGAGCGGTGACTTTCCCAATGAAAATGAACAGTATAAGTGATTTGGGCAGACGTCAGACGTGAGCCGGAGAATCAGTACGAAGTACAACGCATTCATTTGCAAAGCAGTGAAACTGTAAATCTCTTTCTTGCTTTTACACTTTATCACATCATCACATACATACTCTTACACATTAACACGTAAGCACATTGGTTTTTAGAAATGCAGCAATCCTCAAAACCCCTTATCCTTGTCTGTAACGATGACGGGATTTTTTCACCCGGTATCAAAGCGTTGGCTGAGGTAGCCGATGAGTTCGGGGATGTGGAAATTGTTGCCCCCGACAGGCAGCAGAGCGCAGTGGGACATGCCATTACGGTATCCACACCTCTCAGGGCGCGACCTTTTCTTATTGACAACAGATTCAGTGGCCAGGCGGTAACCGGTACGCCCGCCGATTCTGTTAAGCTTGCCCATAATCAGCTTTTAAACCGTAAACCGGACCTGGTGGTAAGCGGCATTAATCATGGAAGCAACGCAGGAATCAATATACTCTACTCCGGTACGGTCAGTGCTGCAACTGAGGGCACCATCCTGGGATACCCCTCCATTGCTTTCTCCTGTACCGATTTCAAGGAAGATGCGGATCTGGCCGGATGTCAGGACGCTGCACGTAAAGTGATCGGGTATGTACTGAACCATGGTCTCCCGAAAGGTGTAACGCTTAATGTGAATGCTCCGGCCGGTTCGCTGAAAGGAATTAAGTGGGCGAGACAGGCCAACAGCCGTTATGTGGAGGAATTTGAGGGACGCGTGGACCCGCAAAATCGCTCCTACTACTGGATGACCGGAAAATTCCAGCTATTGGATGAGGATGAACAAAATGATATCGCCGTACTGGATAAAGGATTCGCCTCAGTTACGCCGATTCAGTACGACCTGACCGCCTATTCACTCATGAATGATTTGAAGGATATTCAGCTGTAGGAGACATTGATCAGAGTATCAGGGTTAAAGTGTGTCGGTGTCATCAGGCAGAGGTCAAACTTCAGACGGAAAATCCTATAAAAAGCCGTCTGAAATATTCTATCTCATTACTCACTACTCACTACTTCATTCTGCCTTTTCCCTTTTCACTACTCTCTACGGCCGTCTGACGTTTGAAGTCTCCCTTTCAAAGACTCATAACTCAGCACTCCAATTTCACAGCCCTTTCTCTCTCAGATTGATCACAATATCCTTCCACATCTCTTCCACAAGCGGCTTGCGCTCTTTGCTTACCTGGATGTCGATCTGTTCAAGGTGACTGATGGGCTTGGTGCCCAGATGTTCGCCCCATATACCGCTCTTTGCAGTCACGAACGCATCATTTTCTCCTTCCCGCTGATAAATGAGCTGATTTTGAAGACGATATATCGGGTTTAAAGGATGCTCTGTACCCTTGCCGACAGCAGCGCTTACTGAGAAATAGGCAACAGACTCCTGGTCGGGCGTCTCCGGGTTGAACTCGTTTTCCACATACTGCGGGGTAAGCTGCTCCACGGCTGCTGCTGCGTCACTTCTGCTTCCGGGCAGTATATTCTCACCCAGCCAATTCATCAGCTCATTCAGCTTGTCTTTCAGAAGTTCCGGGGCGGTTAATACAATATCTGCAAGGCTTGTTCCGTGGTGGGGTGTAGAAATCGTGGTAAGGGAAGCAACGGAACCATCCATGCCAAGCCGTGTAATAGCAGCTCTCATATCGAGCCCGCCCATGCTGTGTGCCACCACGTTCATTTTTTCGTAGCCGTATTGTTGTTGAAGCTGCACAATTCTTTCAGCCCACTGTTCGGCACGTACCTGAATAGTTGAATAAGGGACAATATTGGGTGCAAAGGCTTCTACTCCGTAGGATCTAAGCCTCATGCAGGGGTCATGAATCGGTGAAGGCTTTATAAGCATTGAAATACCGCCATAACCGTGACAGAGCAGTACCGGATATTTCAGCTTAATTATTTCAGGCTGCGGAAACTCCTTCAGCTGAAATTTTTTCATGTATTTTTGGGGTTCAATCCACTTCATGGGAAGCCTGACCGGATGAGGTTGAGGTTTGAGACTGCCGCACGCGCAGTTCGGGATCATCAATAATGATAACGGAGCTGAGAATATTGTCGTTTAGCATAAAATGTAAATTCAGTGTGCGTGCAGGGAACTCTACAAGTCCAACTGTGGATACTCCGTAGGGCCAGACTGCCTGCTGTAAAGAGTAGTGCAGGGAAGTTTTTGAATATCCGGGCGCTACATACACCCGATACACGCTTCGCGAAAAAAGAGAGTCGACACGTACCGTATGTTTTTGGAGCTGTGAGCTCGAAAGCCCGGTCTCCTCAAGTGCAGATGAAAGAAGGGAGTCGAGCTGGGAAGCTGATTGCAGCCTCTTTTGGACTACGGGCTCACTTTTCCATAGTAACAGGGCTGAAAGCAGGGTGCTCGCAAAGAGCAACCCGGTGATCCAGCGTCTCTTTTGAATGCTTTTCTTCAGATTGTAAGATGAATCGTCAGTCAAAACCGTCCATTTAATGTTTGTACATACCGTACTCTGCTTGTACTTTCTGATGATAGTCAGGCCTGAGTAACAAGATACTTAAAAAAACAACGCAGAGTTGTTCTCCGGAGTAGCTGGCGCGATATTCTTGCCGGTTGCCTGTGAGTACATAACAGGCCGGATACACCGGCAAATGTAAGCATTGAATCTTATTGATGGCATATACTTTTCAAAAGGTAAGCAGCAAAAAACAGGCTGATCTGTTTTATCAATTTCCCTTTCAGATCTACCGGGATTATCCGAAGTGGGTGCCGCCATTCAGGTTTGAGCTGGAAAACATTTTTGATCCAGCAAAAAACCCCCTTTTTGAACAGGGCGAGTGTGAACGCTACCTCATGTTTGAGGGAAATGAACAGGTGGGGCGGTTTGCGGTAATGAACCACGCCGAGCGCGATGCAGTGTTCGACCCGCCTCTGGGTGGTTTTGGATTTCCGGAGATGGTCAATGACCAGGCGGTTGCAGATTCTCTGATTGGTTTTGTGAAGGAGTGGCATGGTAAAAGAGGATACAAAGCATTTCGGGGGCCCGTTAACTTTGGTGAAAACATAAACTGGTGGGGGCTGCTGGTTGAAAATTTTGAGGAACCCCCTATTTACGGCATGCACTACCACCCACCCTACTATCGTCGGCTGCTGGAAGCTACCGGCGCCGAAAAAATGGACGATCACTGGAGCTACAAACGTGATTTTTCAGATCCGCTTCCCGAACGTCTGGTACGCATTACAGATAGAATTGAGAGCCGGCCCGGTGTTAGCATACGTTCATTTGATATGAGCAATCCGGAACAGGATGCGGAGCTCATTCGGAAAATATACAGCAGAGCCTGGAGAGACCAGGATATCGAGGAGCGTGAGCATGAGTTTACAGAACTGACACGTGAAGATGTGCAGCAAATGGTAAAACAGCTCAAAAAAATTATGATTCCGGAAAGTGTTCTGCTTGCATTTGTTAATGGAGAACCGGCTTCCTTTATCGTTTGCGTGCCTGACTTGAATGAAATTTCAGCCGAGACGGGCGGCAGGCTGAAATTGTGGCATCTGCCGAAACTTTTTCGATTCAAAAAAAGGGCCAGGCACTTGAGAACAACGGTTTACGGAACGTTGCCAAAGTATCGCAAACTGGGTTTAGAGGCGCTTACGTTCGTTCGCGGCATTCAGATGACCCACGCCGCTGCTCCAACGCTTGAGTACCTTGAGGGGGCATGGGTGAGTGAAAAAAACTGGCTGATGCAGCGAAGCCTCGAAGCACTTGGCTGTCACCATCATAAAACGCACAGAACGTACCGCTGGGAGGTGTAATGTTATGCCACGAATCAGCTTGCCCCGATACAGGGTTGTCAATTAACGGTATTAGTGGTTGGCAGGGGGGGCGATGTGAGTTTCGAACCGATAAAAAATGTCCAGAAAACCAATCCAGACTTTCCCGGTTTCACTGTTTGTCGGTTTCCCCTTGCTAATGAAAACTAAGGGTCGCAAAATATCAATCACTAACATATCATTTTACTCCATACTCCATACTCGATACTCACTACCATCCCCCATCACACAGTCAGTTCCAGGTTCAGCCAGTCAGGACGCCCGTCATCCTGCAGCTCTTTGTAGATTGCCGGATTCTGTGCGTAGAGATACATTTCGCTTTGAACCGATACACCCCTGCATGATTTTAAGAGATCGAAAACAGGATCCTTTTTTTGCGCATAGAGGGTAATCAGGGTGTATTCGGATCCCCGATACGTGTTGTTTACATGGTGAAAAAGGGTTTTAAGCGCATCAGGACTGTCCTTGTGAGCGTAAAGAACCATAGAGAGCTGTTTCAATGGTTGATTGAGCCGGATAGGCGATGGCAGATTCATGACAGGAGAAAATAGCTTCAGTGCACCATTTACGAGACGTATAGCGGGAGTCAGTTCCAGTACCTGATAGCTTTTATAGAGATGCTCATCCCATAGTGCGGTAACCGCTTTGATCCGCCCGTTTTCACGTGCTACCAGAAAATTGTTAAGGGAAAGGTTCTCCAGTGCACCCAAATAATGTGTAAGGGTGGATTCATTGATTACCGGAGCAATCCGGAAACGTCCGGCGTACGATTGGTACACCTGAACAAGCTCCGAAAGATCCTCAACGGTGGGATGGCCAATGGTAAACCGGGGGTCTGTTTTCAGATTGAACAGCGGCAACAGGTTGAAGATGCGGTTGTCTCCAAGATGAAAAGCCTCCGGAATTCCTGCCCGACCACTGGCAAAAACAAGAGAGTTCTGATTGGATTTCAAAAAATTACCGACTACAAAGTCAGTATCTGAGGATAGTACATGATCAATTGCTTTTTTAACCA
The DNA here is from genome assembly GCF_003150675.1 of Rhodohalobacter mucosus. Lineage (NCBI taxonomy): Bacteria > Pseudomonadati > Balneolota > Balneolia > Balneolales > Balneolaceae > Rhodohalobacter > Rhodohalobacter mucosus. The sequence goes on from NZ_QGGB01000007.1 coordinate 267,332, forward strand.
TACGGAAAGCGGTGAGCCCTTTACGATATGCATCGTCGAGCCGAAGATCCATCATATAGGCAAACTTTCTGGGTACTCCGAGTACGGTTGCCATGTAATGAATGACGCCCACCTGACCCACAATCTTGCCATCATCCTCCACCACATAGTGCCATGAATCCGAATCAAGAAGCTTGTGAAGGGTATTAAAGCGCGGCGATCTGTTTACAAAAAATGTGATCATCCCTTCCTGATGGCATCGTTTGGAAAGAGCCTGTATCTGATCATTATCCGATTTCCCGGCAAGACGGATCTGCATGTGGCTTGTACCTGAGTTTTTTTAACACATTCAATAACATAGGAAATTTGAGATAAAGCATCGACGATACCAACACCATGTTGTGAAGTTCGAAACGTATGGGACAAGGATGCCGTTGTGTATTCAGGGCGAACAAACCGCAAAATTCAATCAATAATCAGGTATACGAATGGAAAAAAGCGAACATCAAAACTGGCGTTCAAGAAAAGTGGCCATTGTAGGGGCGGGAGCCGTAGGAGCCACATTTGCATATGCCATGGCCCAGAACGGGTCGGCTGACGAAATCTGTCTCATCGACCTGAACGAGGAACTATGCAAGGGGCAGGTTCTGGACTTGTCGCACGGGCTTCCGTTTTACCCGACAATCAATATCTACGCCGGTTCCGAAAAAGATTACGCTGATGCGGATGTGATCGTAATCACTGCGGGTGCAGCCCAGAAAAAAGGCGAAACCAGACTCGATCTTCTCAAAAAAAACAGTGTTATCATCGAAGGTATCGTTGATCAGATTACGGCACAAAACTCACAGGCGGTTATTGTCGTTGTAACCAATCCGGTGGATATCCTTACAAAAATTGCTCTCGAACGATCGGGATGGGACCGGAGCCGGGTTATCGGTTCGGGTACGGTACTCGACAGTTCACGTTTTAAATATCTGCTCAGTGAGTTTTTTGATGTTTACGTGGGAAGCATTCATGCGTATGTTCTGGGCGAACATGGTGACAGTGAGTTTGCAGCATGGTCGATGGCCAATATCTCCGGTGTTCAGCTGGATGAATATTCCAGACAACTTGGAATAAAAGACTGGGATCATGAAAAGGAAAAAATTGAGCACGAAGTCAGAAATTCCGCCTATCACATTATTGACTACAAGGGTGCAACCAATTTTGGAGTCGGACTTGCCCTGGTTCAGATCGTAAGTGCGATTCTGAAGAATCAAAGAAGGGTGTTGACGGTATCGTATCACCTTGAGGGTGAATATGGTATTGAAAACATAAGCCTGGCAACTCCCTGCCTGATCACACAACACGGTGTAGAATCCATTGTGGGTACCGAACTTACTGATGATGAGCAGAATAAGCTGTTTCGATCTGCAGAGGTGTTAACATCGGAGTATGACTCCCTTAAAGCGTAACCGTATCAGTTAAACGAAGCATCTGCTAAAAAAAGTGCGCCCCGGCTTTGCATGTAGCAGCAATGCACCGGCGACGCACCTGAGTAAGTGACGTATACTTAATTACTGCACGAGTTTAGTCGAGCATGGTAACACGGCCTGTATCCAGATCATAAAAGGCACCGGCAATCACAACATCACCGTTTCTTTCCAGTTCTGCAATGATTGGGCTTCGCTCACGCATTTGCTCGATGGTGTAGCGAACATTGTTGTTTACTACATCGGTTACAAAGCTGTCATTTTCCGTGGTGGTTTCACCCTCGTAACCTTCCTCTGTACGTTCTACAGCAGGCTTGATTTTAGAAAGCATGGCCGTAATGTTGCCCATCTGAACGTCGTCAATGGCTGATTTAACAGCACCACAATGTTCGTGGCCCATAACAAGTATCACTTTGGATCCCGCTACGGCAGTGGCAAATTCCGTGCTGCCAAGTATATCCTCGTTTACGAAGTTACCGGCGACACGCGCTACGAAGATGTCGCCAACGCCTTTGTCAAACACATGCTCAACGGGCACGCGGCTGTCAATGCAGGAGATGACAACAGCTTCAGGGTACTGACCATCCGCGGTTTTGCTGACTTGAGCAGAGTAGTCGCGCGGTGTAAGATTATTGTTTACATAGCGCTCGTTTCCTTCCTGTAAATCCTGAAGGATTTCATCGGCTGTCAAAGCCTGCTGATCTTCCTGCGTCATGACGTCATCAACAAGTTCAGCTTCAGCTGATGCGGACTGTGAATTCATATCAGCGCCCGAACAGGCTGCGAAAAAGAGAAGAATTGCCGGAATGATTAATTTCATGGCTATATGTAGTTGTTTCATTGTGTGTATGGTTTTGATTGTGTTTACTTGTTTTTGATGTTTGTTTAACATGCTTCTGCAGGTCAGACTCAGGACATACGAATCGGACCTGTTTATAACGGATTTGCCGGGATAGCGAAGCCTTTGGAGGCCATGCAAGCAGGGCAGGGTCCTTTGTTTGCCTGCTATCTTACCCCGGCCTGTATAGAATAATCCGTGGATTTAGGGCAGGTATCAGACTAAATCGGGGGGAGGAGTGGGCACTACCACAACGGTCCTGGCCCTGGGGTCAGTGAAAAATGCGCCGCTGCTGTACGGAACAGCTTGTGGTTGGAATGATGTATTGCGGATATGGACATCATCTTCTTTACTCAGCTCTTCCACCGTTTCGGAGAGTGTGTTAACGAGGTTATCGGATTGTGACTGTTCAACCGGCGCCGGGGCAAAATGCTCCGAATCCAGCGTATGCTGAATACTTATCCCCAGCAAAAGCGGGACAAGCAGCATAAGAACAAAGCCGTATTTCCGAAATAAATGCATTATAGTAGAGTCGGTTGTACTGAGTACCTCAATTTCGGCAGTTCTCAGATCATGGTCAAATAATCAATTCAGAAAACAAATCGTTCTCTGCACAAAAAATAAATTCGAATGGTTAAATCGTTGACCTGAAAGATCTAAACGCATTCTTCCGTTACTGAATATCCTCTGTTAAAAAATTTGCCGCAAAAATTTCCGGATAAACCTCCGAAGCGTATTGGTAAGGCAATATACCCATTCTGAAAATGCACTACATTTTGTATACTGAAGACTAAGGGAGAATAGTTAACTGCCCATGATTTATGGTGTTTTGCTTACAAATAAATAGATAAAACAGACAGATTCTTAAATCAGGTGATTATGATGAAATCAATTTTAGGTACTGCTATACTACTTCTTGCTTTTCAGTCTGTTGCTTCAGGCCAGACAATAGCTGTAGAGGAATTTGAATTCGGAACGGCTGTTGAAAATCGTCAGATCGTAAATGCAGACTCCGCCTTTTCAGCCGATGTAGGGCAGGTTTTTTGTTTTACACGAATAACGGGTGCAGAGTCGGAAACATCCGTAACCCACATCTGGTATCTTGATGGGGTTGAAATGGCTACTGTTGAGCTGCCGGTTCGCGGAACCGACTGGAGGACCTGGAGTTCCAAAACCATATTCTCTGACTGGACGGGAGAATGGAGTGTGGATGTGCTCGACGCTGAAGGGAATATGCTGATGAGCAAATCATTTACGGTTGGGATGTAAGAATAAGGCAACAGGGATGGAAATAGCATTAACTATTACCGCTAAAAAATACGGTTGATGAAACAGACGCTGTCCGTTTTTTTACTGATGTTATTTACAGGATGCAGTGCGACCAACACTCTAACACTCAGCGTGATGGAACCTGCGGCTGTTCATTTATCTCCTGAAGTTGAGCGGGTGGGAGTGCTCAACAGAACGCTCTCCGAAGAGCCGCAGAGAGCACTGGAAACCCTTGATCAAATCTTTTCTGTGAAGGGTCCCGAACTTGATAGCCTGGGGGCCGAAGCCGGCCTTGACGCACTGAAAAGGGAGCTCTCTATGAACAACCGGTTTAGTGACGTTGTGTTTGTACGGGCAGTTTGGCTTGAGAATACGCCATACGGTACTTTTCCCTCTCCGCTTAGCTGGGATCATGCAGAACGTATCTCCCGCGAGAATGATGTGCAGGCGATCTTTTCACTTGAGTACTATGATACGGACTCCAACATCGGATACTCCACCAGAACTGTGATGGTAGAAGGACCGCTCGGTATCGAAGTACCGGTTCTTGAGCATATTGCAGAAGTGCAGACATCGTTGGAAGCCGGCTGGCGAGTGTACGATAGTGAGGCCATGCTGATCAGAGATGAGTTTCTTACGGGAGATGAGGTCCTTACCATAGGCAGCGGAATCAATCCCGGTGAAGCAGTAAAGGCACTTAGCGGACGCACAGAAGCTGTTCAGGCGGTAAGCCGGGAGATGGGTATGGCTTATGCACAGCGGGTTCTTCCTTACTGGATACGTGTTGAACGGGACTATTTTGTAAAAGGCAACGATCAGTTTGAGCTTGCAAAACGACGGGCACAGACCGGCAACTGGGAAGGGGCAGGGGAGATTTGGTTCAGACAAACGCTGCATTCGGATCCCAGGATAGCCGGCCGGGCTCATTACAACATGGGCATCATTTCGGAAATAAACGGCAATCTGGAAGAAGCTATCGATTGGGTACGAATGGCCTATGAAGATTACGGGGAAAAGAGAGCACTCGACTACCTGCGGATTTTGCAGAACCGCCTTGCCGCTGACGCAGTACTGAAACATCAGCAGACTCAATAGTCCCTCTTGATTTATTATTCACCCGCCTGCCACCGATTTGAACAAAGGACTCTGCACACTTGATTGCCGCCTTTTGAGAACCCCCTTGTTATTTAAGCAATCTTAAAATAATATTTTTCAGCATTCACAATGGAAAACCCCTATAAGCCTCAACCCTTTGTTACCATCTCAACCCCTGAATGGGCGAAGGAAGCTGCAATCTATCAAATTAATACGCGTCAATTTACCCCAGAGGGAACCTTTCAAGCAGCTGAGAAGCACCTGCCGCGGCTCAAAGAGCTTGGAGTGGATATTCTCTGGCTGATGCCTGTGCATGAGATCGGCGTTCAAAACCGAAAAGGATCGCTGGGCAGTCCCTATTCGGTGAGGGACTATTACAGCGTGAATCCGGAATTCGGTACAAAGGATGATCTGAAGCATTTTATCAGCCGGGCCCAGGCTTCAGGCTTCAGGGTGATTCTGGATTGGGTACCCAACCATACGGCCTGGGATAACCCGCTTGTGCAGGAACATCCCGAATGGTATGCGCGTGACTGGAAAGGGGATTTCAGGCCTACTCCGTGGTGGGATTGGGACGACATCATCGAACTGGATTACAGCCACACGGGGCTCCGTGAATATATGGCTGAAGCCATGACATACTGGATACGTGAAGTGGGATTCGACGGGTTCAGGATGGACGTAGCCGGTTTTGTGCCAAACGATTTCTGGGCTCGCGTCAGAAAAGAACTGGATGAAATCAAACCGGTATTTATGCTTGCAGAGTGGGATGCGCGCGATCTGCATGCGAAAGCCTTTGATATGACCTACGCCTGGAGCTGGTGGGATGCGGTGAAAGCAGTGTCAACCGGCGGAGGTTCGCTTCAGCAGCTTTTCATGTACTATTCATGGAATGAACGGGCATATCCAGATGAGGCCATACGGATGACCTTTGTGACCAACCACGACAAGAATGCATGGGAGGGAACCATGTTTGAGAACTTTGGCCATGCGCTGGAAGCGGCCATTGCTCTCTCTGTGGTGGGTGAAGGGATGCCGCTGATCTACAACGGACAGGAAGCGGGCAACGACCGTGCGCTGGCTTTCTTTGAAAAAGACCCGATCGAGTGGAAAGACCATCCGATTGGTACCCTCTACAGGAAAATGATCCGCCTCATGAAGGAAAATCAGGCTTTATGGCATGGCCGCTGGGGCGGGCGGATGATACGGGTGCCGAATAGCTCCGAGGAAAAGGTTATCAGTTTTGTGAGAATGAAGAATGGAAACAAGGTTTTTGCTGTGATTAACTTTTCGGAAAAAGAGAAGGAAATTCAGTTCAGTGGCGATCTGTTTCCCGGAAGCTATCTGGATACAGAAGCTGGCAATAAACTGACTCTGAAAAAGGATTCAACACTCAAGGTTCAGCCCGGAGGATTCCGGATTTTTACGGCTAGGCCCGGTTCATAAAAAGTTGCTTTCAATCACGATCGGATGTTCGTATCCGATATACACTCTAAGAATAATCTAATTTCAATTTTATTGGCAGTTGTAGATTATGAAATATCATCAGGAGCGCGTTGAGTTAGCAAAGGGAAGGAGCTGAAACAGGCTTCTTCCTTTTTTTGGCAATCATCTTTTCAGGAACCACACTTCATTCAGCAACATCATTTCTTTACCTTAACCGTAGCAGTTCAACCCATAAATCAGGAAAAGATACTTTGTCCATGAAAGAACTTGACCAAAACGTGCAAAACCGGGTGAATGCCTGGCTGGAAGGGAATTATGATGAGGAGGCCCAGGCTGATATCCGAAAAATGCTTGATGAGGAAAAATACGATGAGCTGACCGATGCCTTTTATAAGGATCTGGAGTTCGGTACCGGCGGACTCCGGGGGATTATGGGTGTGGGTACCAACCGGGTAAACCGCTATACGCTGGGCATGGCAACGCAGGGGCTAAGCAACTACCTGAAAAAAGTGTATCCTGATGACGAGATCAGCGTGGCCATCGCTCACGACAGCCGCAACAATGCCACGATCTTTGCACGCGTTGTGGCGGATGTTTTTTCCGCAAACGGTATCAAGGTATTCTATTTCGAATCTCTGAGACCAACTCCCGAGCTTTCGTTTGCCATTCGCGAACTTGGATGCAAGAGCGGAGTGATGCTGACAGCGTCCCACAACCCGAAGGAGTACAGCGGATATAAGGCGTACTGGGATGATGGCTGCCAGGTGCTGCCGCCGCACGACAAGAATATCATCCGTGAAGTTCAGGCCATTGAAAGCGTTGACCAGGTAAATTTTGAGGGAGATGAAGATCTGATAGAGCTCATTGGTCCGGACATGGATGAAAAGTTCATCGATACGGTTGTCTCCACATCCGTGAACCGGGATGTGATCAAAAAGCAGCACGACCTCAATATCGTCTTTTCCCCCATCCACGGTACGGCTGTTGATATCGTGCCCCGCGCTCTAAGGAAGCTCGGTTTTGACAATGTAAACCTGGTGGAAGAGCAGTGCACCATCGACGGTGATTTTCCAACCGTTGTCTATCCGAATCCTGAGGAAGAAGAGGCACTCAGCATGGCGCTGGAACAGGCCCGTGAATCCGACGCCGACCTGGTGATGGCCACCGACCCGGATGCCGACCGCGTGGGCATTGCGGTAAAGAACGAAAAAGGGGAGTTTGAGCTGCTGAACGGCAATCAGACGGCTGTACTCCTGTTTCACTACCTGCTGACGGCCTGGGAAGAGGCAGGCAAGTTTCGGGGAAATGAGTACATCGTCAAGACCATTGTAACCACCTACCTGATCGATAAGATTGCCGCTTCAATGAACGTAACCTGTTACAATGTGCTCACAGGGTTCAAGTATATTGGCGACCTTATGACGAAAAAACTGGGTGAAGAGGTCTTTATCGCAGGCGGTGAGGAGAGCTACGGCTACCTGGTGGGCGACCACGTTCGCGATAAGGATGCGGTGGTATCGTGCACGATGATTGCAGAGATGGCCGCGCACTATAAAGAGCAGGGCCGGTCCCTGTATGAAGCGCTGATTGATGTCTACACCGAATACGGATTCTACAAGGAGGAGCTGATCTCCCTTACAAAAAAAGGAAAGAAGGGCGCGGAAGAGATCAAGGCGATTATGGAAAAACTGCGGTATCAGCCGCCGTCCGAGATTGCGGGCTTCAAGGTGAAAGCCATTCGCGACTATCTGATGCAAACCGAAAAGCATGTGGAGTCGGGACGGGTGAACAGTATCGATTTCCCTGCATCCAACGTACTGCAGTTTATCACTTTGGATGATTATATCATCTCCGCCAGGCCCTCGGGAACCGAACCGAAGATCAAGTTCTACATCAGTGTGAATGGCAGGCTAGATTCACGGGAAGAGTACCGGCAGAAAGAGAAAGAGCTGGATCAGCTTATCGGGAAAATAAGGAAGGGTCTGGATTTTTAATCAAGATACAAGGCTCACGGTGCAGTCTACTACGCTAAAGCTTCGCAGATCAGGAAAGCTACGTAGACCAGGGGGGCAGGGTGCAAGGTGTCAGCTGTTAGTCCGCAGGACGACAAACACGAGCGGGGAATTCATTCCCCGTGGCGACAGGGTGCATGCTGCAAGCGACAAGCTGCGCGCAACAGGGCGCAAAATATTTTTGAAATCACAAATCGCAACTTCATGCGTCTCACTTTCTCTTCACGGTTCTAGGATACGCTTCGGATCATTTTTGCCATATGCCATTTCACTTGACAAATCTGCGCAAATCCTCGAGAAATAACCAGGTATGAATTTTTTTAAGAGGACTTTTTCCTTGATTTCCAGGTTTGGTAGCCCGGCTCCTGATCGTTTCTGTCTTCGGGAATTTCGCGAAGCGGTTCACACTCTTTTAGCGTTTCGTGCAGCTGCTTCGGCAGGCGCTGATACCAGCCGGTACCCTCTGTTTTCCAGGCTGCCATCTCGTCGGTGACATCCTTCACGATTTTAGCGGGATTGCCCACCACCACCTTCCGGTCCGGAATGGTCATCCCTTCCTTCAGAAATGCGAGTGCTCCGATAATACACTCTTTCCCGACCGTCACATTATCCATTACCACCGCGTTCATGCCCACCAGGGTGTTTTCACCGATGGTGGAGCCGTGAATAATGGCCCCGTGCCCGATGTGTGCCGCCTTGTGCAGCGTTACCGTCACGCCCGGAAACATATGAATGGTGCAGTTCTCCTGAACGTTGCAGCCGTCTTCAATCACGATCTTGCCCCAGTCGCCCCGGATCGCCGCACCGGGACCGATATAGACATCCCGCCCGATAATCACATTTCCGGTCACTGCAGCGAGAGGATGGATGTAGGCCGATTCATGAATGACGGGCTTGTAGCCTTTGAATTCGTAGATCATGGTTCAGGGTACAAGGTACAAGGTTCAGGGTTTCCCGAAGTCTCGGGACTGCGAACTGTACGCAGCAGGGTTTAAGTTTCAGGCAGCAAGCGTCAGGCTACAAGCTGCAGGCGACAGGACTTACGCATCATCAAATAATCAATCATCAATAATAAATCATCAATCATAAATCGCCAATCGTCAATCGTTCCCTTTCGGCGTAAACGCCTGGATGCCGGTAATTTCGCGGCCCAGGATGAGTCCGTGGATATCGTAGGTACCCTCGTAGGTGTTTACGGACTCCAGGTTCACCATGTGGTGGATCACGCGGTACTCGCCGGTGATGCCGTTGCCGCCGTGCATATCGCGGGCTACACGGGCAATTTCGAGTGCCTTGCCCACATTGTTTCGCTTTGCCAGGGAGGTCATGGAGGGATGATCGCGTCCCTCATCCTTGAGCTTGCCCAAACGCCATGCCAGCATCTGCATCGAGGTGATGTCGGTAAGCATATTGGCCAGCTTGGTTTGAGGCAGCTGGTTGGCCGCTATCGGCTTGCCGAACTGCTTGCGGTCGAGAACGTACTGCCGGGCCTTTTGATAGCAGAATTCAGCGGCTCCGACCGCTCCCCATGCGATGCCGTACCGTGCGCTGTTCAGGCACATAAAAGGGCCTTTTAACCCTCGTATATCGGGAAACACGTTCTCGTCGGGAATGAATACATCCTCGAACACCAGTTCGCCGGTGGAAGAGGCGCGGAGGCTCATCTTGTTGTGTGTAACCGGCGCTGAGAATCCATCCATGCCCTTTTCCACGAGGAAACCGCGGATCACCGGCTTGTCATCCTTGTGCTCTTTGGCTTTAGCCCAGACCACGGCAACGTCCGAAATGGGGGAGTTGGTGATCCACATTTTGGCGCCGTTCATGATCCATCCGCCATCGGTCTTTACGGCAGTGGTTACCATAGATCCCGGGTCAGAACCGTGATCAGGTTCCGTGAGTCCAAAGCACCCGATGATTTCACCGGTTGCAAGACGCGGTAAAAAACGCTGTTTCTGGTCCTCGGTACCAAAAATGGAAATGGGATACATCACCAGGGATGACTGCACCGACATGAATGACCGGTAGCCCGAATCGACCCGTTCCACCTCGCGGGCAACGAGTCCGTAGGCCGTCTGGCTGGCACCCACGCCGCCGTACTTGGGATCGATGGTGGCACCCAGCAGGCCGAGGTCGCCCATCTCTTTGGCGATCTCCATATCAAAAATTTCTTCCTGGTTGCCTTTCAGGGCACGCGGTTCCAGCTTCGACTGGGCATAATCGCGCGCGGTTTCCATGATCATTTTGTCATCTTCGGAAAGCTCCGATTCAAACAGGTAGGCGTCATCAATATTAAAGGGGTTTCGTGCCATTTAAACAGGTGATTAGCTGTCAAAAAATTTAAGTTTCTGAAATGTAAAGAAACTAGAATTGAATACAGAATGGTTTTCACCGCGAAGAATGGTTTGGTTTTACCGCAGAGGCGCAGAGTATCGCGGGGAATTAAATTAATTCCTTAGAAATATTTGAGTCAATTAGAGCTCCCCTTAATACTCTCTGCGACTTTGCGCCTCCGCGGTGAGTTCCTTAGGTCAGAGCTCAGGAGTTATAACCCATTTCATTCTTCAATTCTCTTGCAAGAATCAACCGCTGGATCTCGGACGTGCCCTCGCCGATGGTCATCAGTTTCACGTCGCGCATGAACCGCTCTACGTGGTACTCCTTGGTGTAGCCGTAGCCGCCGTGAATCTGTACCGCATCGAGCGTGGCTCGTTCGGCCATTTCGGACGCAAAGAGTTTGGCCATGGAGGCCTCTTTGGTGAAGGGACGTCCCTTATCCTTCAGCCATGCGGCTTTGTGAACCAGCAGACGTGCCGCTTCGATCTCCACCGCCATATTCACCATTTTGTGTTCAATTGCCTGAAAATCACCGATCGACCGGCCAAACTGCTTGCGCTCTTTGGCGTACTTCATCGACTCTTCCAATGCGCCGCGGGCAATACCCACCGAAAGCGCGCCGATACCGATTCGTCCGCCGTCGAGTACTTTCATCGTATCCACGAAGCCCATGCCCAACTCGCCAAGCAGATTGCCTGCCGGTATTTTTACATTATCAAAAACCACCTCGGTGGTGTCGGAGGAGTTCATCCCCAGCTTATGCATCGGCTCACCGGGCTTCACTCCCTCCATGGACCGCTCCACGATGAACGCACTGATGCCCTTCGTGCCTTTATTGGGATCGGTCTTTGCCAGCACCACATAGGTGTCGCCCACAGAGCCCTGAGTGATAAATATTTTGGAACCGTTGATGATCCAGTGGTCGCCATCCCTGACGGCCGTTGTTTTCATACCGGAGGCGTCGCTGCCTGAACCCGGCTCGGTCAGGCACCAGGCGGCCAGCTTTTCACCCTGTGCCAGGGGGGTAAGAAATTTCAATTTTTGTTCATGTGATCCGGCAAGGGCGATGTGTCCGCTGCCAAGTGATGTATGCGAAGCGACGGTGAGCGCCAGGGATGCATCCCACCTGCCGATCTCTTCCAACGCCAGGCAGAAGCTGACGGTATCGAATCCGGCACCGCCGTACTGCTCTTCGTGGTAGATGCCCATCAGGCCCTGATCGGCCAGCATTTTTACAATATCATGTGGAAATTTCTTGGAATTGTCGCGCTCGATCACGCCCGGGGCGATGTGGCGATCGGCAAAGTCGCGAATGGTGTCGCGAATCATCGACTGATCGTCGGTCAGGTCGAATGATAGTGAAGCTGTGTTTTCAAGTACGTCTAAGGCCATGTATAAAAATCTTTTTGAGTTTATTGGAACCGCTTCCAAAAGGTAACGAATTTGAGCGGGTTTTCATTTACAGAATTCTTTAAAGTTTACAGATTGAGTGTCATCGGGCTGTCTGAGACGAGTGTTTCCCTGAAACGGCATTGCGATGCAGGCAGATAGAGCTGGAGGGTTCTTTTTAGTCCTGAAAAAGTGTCCGAAGGCTTTTACTGTAATCGGGGTGTACTATTCCTTTTTCCGTTATGATTCCCGAGATCAGCCTTCCAGGAGTTACATCAAATGCGGGATTGTAAACCTCCACTTTTTTGGGGGCTGTGCGCTTATTTCCAAAATGGGTCACTTCGTCCTCATCGCGAAGCTCTATTTCAATGCTTTCGCCATTTTCCAGTTTTAGATCGATGGTGGAGTAGGGTGCTGCGATGTAGAAAGGGATATCATGCTCTTTTGCAAGCACTGCCAGCGTATAGGTACCTATTTTATTGGCTGCGTCCCCGTTTGCGGTGATGCGGTCAGCCCCGGTTATGACCAGGTCCACTTTTCCGGTCTGCATCAGGAATCCGGCCGCCGAGTCAATATTAAGGGTAAAGGGAATTTCCGCCTGCTGAAGCTCCCATGTGGTGAGCCGTGCTCCCTGCAGAAGCGGTCGTGTTTCATCCACCCACACGTGTTCCAGCTTGCCCGCATGGAAGGCGTGAAGGATAACGGAAAAAGCCGTTCCGAACTCGCCCGTCGCCAGTCCGCCCGTATTACAGTGGGTGAGAATGCGTGCGCGGTCGGGCACTATCTCAAGTCCATGCTCTCCGATTGATTTGCAGAGCCTGCGGTCTTCGTCGTGAATTGTTTTTGCCGTTTGAAGCGCCAGCTGTTTCAGCTCGTCAATGGATTGATCCTTTTTGGCGTAGATCACGTCCATCATTCTCTGCAGAGCCCATGATAGGTTCACTGCAGTAGGCCTGGAAGAGTTGAGGTAGTCCGAAATGCGTTTACACTCCCGATAAAAACTGTCAAAACCATTCAGATTGGTTAATTCACGGATTCCAAGGTAAAGGCCGTATGCACCCGCAATACCGATGGCCGGAGCGCCGCGCACGCGAAGCTTTTTGATGGCTTCCCAGACCTGTCCGGCAGAATCAAGGTCAGCGTAAACTTCCCTTTCGGGCAGGAATGTCTGATCGAGGATGCGCAAGCGATCGTTCTGCCATTCAAGGGATTTAAATGGGGATGTGAAAGTCATACGTCAAGTTCTGATTACGCTACAAAAGAGTGTATTTAAAAATAATGATAATAATTGACTATACCGGAATGTAACACGTATAAGGGAATCCCTTATGCGCGATTAGGTGCGAGCATGACTATCGATTCAGGGTAGCGACTCTAATCTTTAAATGGCGCATAAGCTATCATATGGATGAATCAAATACAGATCTCCGGGTAATCAGGAACCTGTTTACCCGGTGGTAAAAAACCCTTAACCGGTTTTTTGGAGTTTTAATCAGGAAGGTCCGGTAAGTAACATAAATAAAGATAGAGAAAGGTGATTGTTATGATTTTGAAAAAGAATGTAGGATATATGGATTCCATCATCCGCGTTATTTTAGGTACGCTCATTATAGCAGCAGGGCTATATTACGATAGCTATTGGGGATTTATCGGATTGATACCCGTGATTACCGGTGCAATATCGTTCTGCCCGATTTACAGGCTCTTTAAACTGGAAACGGTTAATCCTAATGCTGAACGAGCGAATTAGAAAAAACTTCACACGTACTTACTCTAAGAAGGCAGGTTTAAGCCTGTCACCATATCTGTCGAGATAGGATAAGGGGCGGTTTCTGATTTGGAACCGTCTCTTTTTTTTTGATATTCTGCCTGGATAACATCAAAACTACCATTGTATCTGATCCATATGGCATTACGTCTTATTCAAATACTGCCGCCGCCTGATTTTAAGGATCATGAATCGCTTATCGATCACGATGCTGTTGTTGACTCATGGATTGAGCACGAGGAGCAGGGACGTACGACCATTAACATGCTTGCAGATGTTGAGCTGACTGAAAACATCCTCAACGAGCTCGATCAGCAGTTTACCACAGAAGAGGACTACAGGATTATCCTGCTGCCTGTATCCGCTACGCTTCCGTCGCATGTACCGGACGATGAAGAGGATGAGGAAGAAGATGACGGACAGGGAAAGCGTACAATGCCCGGTACAAAAGGCGATGAGAAGGAGAAAGAGGAGGATAAGCGCGTAAAACGAATTTCCAGGGAGGAGCTTTACGAAGAGATCAAGAAAGTAGTTGACAGTTCCTGGGTGTATATGTTACTGATTGCGCTATCAGTGGTTGTGGCAGCAAACGGCCTTATCCGGAACAGTGCCGCCATGGTAATAGGCGCGATGGTCATTGCTCCCATTCTGGGGCCGAATGTTGGACTCTCCCTGGCAACTACGCTGGGCGATAAATCCCTTTTAAAACGATCCCTGAAATCAATTTTTTATGGCTTTTCACTCACGCTGCTCCTCTCTGTTCTGATGGGGCTTGCTATTGAATTCGATGAAACCGTGTATGAGATCGCATCAAGAACGCAGGTCAGTTTTGCTGATATTGCACTGGGGCTCGCAGCCGGTGTAGCCGGATGTTTATCATTCACCAGAGGCGTTTCTGCAGCCGTTATCGGCGTGATGGTTGCAGTTGCATTGCTGCCGCCTCTGGTTGCAACGGGCCTTTTGCTGGGTAGCGGTCAGATTGAACTCGCGATGAGGGCAGGGCTGCTTACCGTAACATATATTATTTGCGTAAACCTGGCAGGGGTTCTCACGTTTTTCCTTCAGGGGATCAAGCCCCAGAGCTTCATCAAGCAGAAAGAAGGTGAGGAGCTCAGCATATACGCCATAATTGTTTGGGCGGGAATGCTGATTGTGCTCGCATTGATTATCTATTACGAATTTATGTAATTGATCCAAGAAGCAGAACACTACAAGCGCCCGGAATGTGAGCAGTAACTATGCGGAGAGCAATTCATCCACCAGGGAACGGTCAATTTTAAGTTGTTTACTGTACGATTTCAGTAAATCAACTTTGTATTCTTTCAGCTCGGAAGTGTCGCCCACCACGATCTGCTCTATGATACGGTTACTGAAGATAAATGTAGTGGCCTGCTCACCATACTCTTCCCGAAGTTTATCTTTCACAGGCTTAAAGATTTGAGTATTGAACCGGTTCACCTCACTTTTTCTGCGCTGCATAGCACGAAACTCCTCTTTACTGAGCGGTTTCTGAGCCGGTTTTTCAGGTGACAGTCCCATTTTTCTGGCTTCATTCTCCTTTTGCCGAATTAACTTTTTCAGTTTCTGCTGGAAGTGAGGTGTCTTGATTTTGCGAAAAATGCCGTTAAGGCCCAGAAAATTATCGGCCAGCTGCCGGTTAACGGCCATCTTCTTTAACAGTTTGTTTGGAATGACCTGAAATCCGGGTTTATTGTATGAACGTGCGGTTTCTTCTCGTAAACTGACGAGAGCTTTATAGATATGCCATTCAGTTTCGCTGAGGTTTCTTTTGTCCTTCTCCTTGAGAACACCATTATGGTCCTCGTCTGAATAGTCCAGATCATCCCAGACTTGATTTTCCTCCTGAATCCAATGGGAGATATTTTTCTGCTCTGCTTCGGAGTGCAGCAGCGAGTGCAGGTCAAGAAGATGCAGCACATCCTGAGCTGCATACCGGATCTGATTTTCTGTAAGCGGACGCTTAAACCAATTGCTTCTTTGCGAGGAGGCTCCCGTATCCACATTCAGAACATCTTCAAGAAGTGCATTGAGAGAGCAGGGAGGATAGTTGAGAAGACTTGTGGCAATATTCAGATCATAAATATTGCGGGGGAAGCAGCCCAGCGAATGTAAAAGCCGCAGGTCCTCACCAAAAGCAAATGTAATTTTTTTGATATCCGGATTTTCAATGACCGGAAAAACCTGTTCAATATCGACTTTACGGCTTAGCGGATCGATCAGGTAACAGGAGCTGCCGTCAAATATCTGCATAAGGCAGAGATTGAATCCGTACCGGTAAAAATTGCGGTCAAATTCGAGGTCAATTGCAATCCTGGATGCCTTTGAGAGGGTGCCGGCAACACGGGACAGGTCGGAGTCAGAATTAATATAGTGTACGGACATATAAGCGCTTATTCAGATGCGCAGACAATGTAGCAAGATGTACGCGAATTCAAAAAAACAGGGCCTCTGATTCAGAAACGAGTAAATAAGGGATGACCCTATACCGAAAGGTTTCAATGGTTTGTAATATGAATGCATCGTTGATTGATAACCGGATGTACGGTGACATTACCCTGTACAAGTAAAATTTAAACGTAAAAATCATGCGGGATTCCGGATTAAAGGAAAAAGATCGAATCGTAACTGTATTGGTGATATTCATCGTTTTGCTGGCGGGTGTTGCCGCTTCAGCAGGCATCTTTTCAGGGTCGGGGCCGGGATCATTTGAGATAGAGAGTGTTCGGGGTGAAACGGTTCAGATTTACGGGAAAGGAATATATAAACACATGTCGGCAGACGTTGCTCCGCAAGGTATTGCACAGGATGTGGTAACTCTGTTTATTGGCATTCCGTTGCTGCTGATTGTTTTCTGGCAAACCCGAAAGGGTTCGTTGAGAGCACGGTTTTTGCTGGCCGGAGTACTCGGGTACTTTTTGGTGACCTACCTTTTTTACCTGGTGATGGGTATGTATAATGCACTGTTCCTGGTGTATGCAGCCCTTCTGGGGCTGTCTTTTCATGCATTCAGTCTTGTCATGATCAGTCTCGGTTCACTGGATTTACAGCAGCTGTTTACTGAACGCACGCCGCATAAAGCCGCAGGTGCTTTCCTGATGATTGACGCCGTGCTGATTGGCGCTCTCTGGCTGCAGATTGTGGTGCCTCCGCTGCTCGACGGCACAATCATACCCCTCCAGGTGGAGCACTATACCACTCTGATTGTTCAGGGGCTTGATCTGGGGTTGCTGCTTCCGCTGGCTTTTGTCGCCGGCTGGCTGTTTTACAGGAAAAAACCTTTTGGATACCTTCTGGCGCCTGTATATCTGGGGTTTCTTTCGTTAATGATGACAGCACTTGTAGCAAAAATCATTGGCATGGGAATCTTGGGACAGAATATTATCCCGGTGATCTTCATCATTCCGGCGATCACACTGATATCGGTTTATTTGCTGGTCAAAACTTTAAAAGTTATTAAACCGTGAATAAAACCGGGATTCGGGGTAACCAACCGGCGAATCTTCCGTACTACTTGTCGATACCACAGCAGGGATTGGATCCTGCTACAAGAGTGTGTGCAACTAAAAGCCGGATGGAATGAATGAGCCAACACGCTTATCGCTTCACGACAAGGTGCTTTTTGAAGATGGCAGCCACTGCTGCCTGGTAGCACTACGGGAAGTCAGATACTTTGAAACATTCGGCAATTACAGCAAAACTTTTTTCCCTGAAGGATCGCTGCTGATCCATCGGTCATTGAACTATCTTGAGTCCAGGCTGCCTTCAGATCACTTCTTCAGGGCCAATCGTCAGTTTATTGTCAATTTTTCACATATCCAAAACGTACACCTGCTGAAAGATTCCACCTATTCTATCGTAATGAGCTGTGGGAAACAGATCAATATATCCAGGAGGCGGTCTGCGGCATTCCGTGAGTTGCTCTGCTTATAGCACGGACCGGATCAAAAAGTGATTAAACGTTCAGGTATAATGGAGGGGCCTTTCAAGGGAGTGAATATCTAAAATACATGTTTGAGAGGATAAGATGGGAACCCTGCCACGTCAGTGCAGGCTTCGGTCAGATTCGTGTTGGTTTGGAGGGCTTATGCGACTACTCTTCTGGCCGAAACAAAACAGGGTTCCATTTTATAGTTGGATTATTAAAGAACTGATTAAAATTCAGATTCATGAAATGCGATCAATCGGTTTAGCGTACTGGTCAAAATGCTCTACACGGACTTCACCATCCCGGCTCAGTACCACTTTGTAGGTAATTTTATTTTTGTCAAAATTGCGGATCTCGACCTCATTGCCGATCATGGTCCACGATTTGAATTCATCCGAAACAAGTACTTCACAAAGGTGTTTGGGAAGTGCAACGTTACGCTGAATCACGGTTGCCCTGAGAAGTTCCCCGCGTGCGTTGTAGACGGCATAAACCTCCTCATTTTTCGATTTGCCTTCTACCACATAGTTGCCGGTCATGTTGCTGCCGAGAATAACCTCTTCGAGATTACTTTGATTGAAGGGATTGTTGCTTTTAAGGCAATTCAGATCCTGAAAGCAGGCCAGGTTCCCTTCATGAATCGTTAGCGAGTTCACAAGGGTGTCAGGGTTCGAATGTTTATTCGGGTTGTTATCGTACGAATCCGATGTGGCTGCAAAAGCAAGCACAGTGGATAGAATTAAATTGCTGAGAGTCATAATATTGGGTTTTAATTGAGGGTTAATGGCAGATACGATCTTTCAATTCAGGCTGTTTCGCTTTTAGAGCTTTCTTTTTTTGAACGGCATTATCAGGTGATGAACGGATCCCGTAATCGCTGTCCGGATGAGTTTTTTGAACCTAAAGGCAATGGTGAGGAAAAAACTGTTTCAGCAGCAAAAAAGCATCTGCTGCTATCATAGCTGTTTCATTGATTCAGGCTTCAGTTTAATCAATAGTTTTCGACAGGTATTGCATGGAATTAATAGAACCTGATTCTTACAAGTGAATTGAATAGCTTTCAGCATGAAAGATTCAAAACACATTCTGATAATAGGTACTGTATGGCCTGAGCCTGATTCTTCAGCTGCAGGAAGCCGGATGATGCAGCTGATCAATCTGTTTCAAAAAAGCGGCTGGAAAGTAACCTTTGCAAGTCCATCTGCAAAAAGCGAACACTCGGAAGACCTGGAACAGCTGAACATTCGATGCGCCGCCATTGAGATGAACAGCTCGACATTTGATGACTTTATCAGGAAGGAGAAGCCTGATGCGGTTATGTTCGACCGGTTCATGATTGAAGAACAGTTTGGGTGGAGAGTGGCCGAAAACTGTCCGGAGGCAATCCGGATACTCGATACGGAAGATCTTCACTGCCTTCGTAATGCCAGAAAGAAAGCCGTTGAAGAAGGCCGCTCGTTTGCGGAAAAGGATCTCTTTCTGGACAACATGGCCAAACGGGAAATTGCAAGCATCTACCGGTGCGATCTCTCTCTGATTATTTCAGTTTATGAGTACGACCTGCTTCGATATCATTTCGGCATTGATAAATCATTGCTTTGTCATTTGCCCTTTTTGTTCGAACCTATTGAGGAATCCCAAAAAAATTCGCTGCCCTCATTTGATGAACGCTCAGGATTTATTACGATAGGTAACTTTCTACATGAACCAAACCGGGATGCGGTTATACAGCTGAAGGAGCAGGTATGGCCGCTGATTACCAAAAAACTGCCGGAAGCCAGATTGCACGTTTATGGTGCGTACCCCTCTCAGCATATTTTTGATCTCCATAATGAAGAAGAGGGCTTTTTAGTGCATGGCCGAGCAGATGATTCGTTCGACGTGGTAAGCCGGGCAAAAGTATTGCTTGCCCCTCTGCGTTTTGGTGCAGGCCTGAAGGGCAAACTGATCGAGTCGATGATTTGCGGAACACCAAGCGTGACAACCACGATCGGTGCAGAAGGCATCAACGGGTATCTGCCCTGGCCCGGTGCAGTGTCTGAAAATCCGGAAATATTTGCAGCATCAGCTGTGGAACTTTATCGCGATAAATTCACCTGGCAAAGGGCCAGTGAATACGGATTCAAAATACTGGAACTGCGTTTTTTAAGAGAACGGCATGAAAAGCGATTTAAGGATACCCTTAGGGAGCTTATGTCGGGGCTGGTTGAGCATAGAAAAACGAACTTTACAGGTGCCATGCTGATGCACCACACCATGGCGGGTACGAGATACATGTCGAAGTGGATAGAAGAGAAAAATAAAATCAAATGAAGTCAACCTAAGAAGGTTAAAGCAAAGGAAAGAAAAAGAATTCTTCTCAGCGATCTTATTGGATAATTCTGCAACTGTGCAGGCGACCAGGCCGAAATTCAAATATCAGTCATATTACAATGAAAATCGTATTTCTCGATGCCTCTACCGTGGGTGACGTTCCGAATCTGGATTCTCTTAAGGAGATGGGTGATGTGACACTCTACCCGGTAACCAGGCCTGATGAAACAGAGGAACGTATCCGTGACGCAGAGGTCATCATCACAAACAAGGTGGTACTCGACAGGAAATTGATGAGCGGAGCGGCAAATCTGAAACTGATCTGTGTGGCCGCAACCGGAATGAATAATATTGACAGGGAAGCTGCAGAAGAACTCGGGATACCTGTGAAGAATGTGGCAGGTTATGCGTCGAACAGTGTTGCGCAAAGTACGTTTGCGATGGTCCTGCATCTGATGCAGGGAATTTCATACTATGACAGGTACATAAAGAGCGGAGAGTACTCGAAAAGCCCCATTTTCACACATCTGGGAAGGCCATTTCATGAAATTGCCGGCAAGCAGTTCGGTATTATCGGCCTGGGAAGCATCGGCCGCAGAGTGGCATCGATAGCGGAGGCCTTTGGGGCGAATGTAGTTTACTATTCAACAACAGGTAAAAATACCGATCAGCCTTATGCGCTTCTGGGTCTGACAGAACTTTTAAAGAGCTCGGATTTTGTATCTGTCCATGCGCCGCTGAATGAGCAAACTGAAAACCTGATAGGGTACAAGGAAATGAAGCAGATGAAATCATCCGCACTTCTGATCAATACGGGTCGCGGAGGCATAGTTAACGAAGAGGATCTGGTCAGAGCCATCGATGAGAAGCTGATTGCAGGTGCTGCCCTGGACGTATTTGAGAAGGAACCTCTGCCCTCTGATCACCCGCTTCTGAGGGTTCAGAATCCGGAGAGGCTGCTGATGACCCCGCATATGACCTGGTCGAGCGTGGAGGCCAGGACGGAGCTGATTGAGGGGGTGAAGAGCAATATTGAGGAGTTTGGTCAGCGGAGCTGACAGCTTTGTTTGGGAGAGCAGAGCTCTCCCAAAGCATCCCTCCAATAGCCCCTATCACATCAATTGAGTCCGCCACGGCGGTTCGGTGTTCTGGGATTGGGCCAGGTCATCTGTTCACCGGTTCGCGGGTTTATGGGAAGTACTCTTCGTTCACGTGAGGTTTTCTCCGGATCCTCACTGGCCATATAGGCAAGCGTGGCTATCAGGATCACGTTATTACGCACGTCATCAAATACCAGCTTATCATAGGTATCGCGGTTGGTATGCCAGGTGTAGTTCCAGTACGACCAGTTGAGTGAACTCAGGAAAAATCCCGGTGCACCGGCGCTTACAAAGGAGGCGTGGTCGGAACCGCCTCCGCTTGGCATGCCCGGAAAGGTAGTTTCAATATGTTGCGTTACATCACGCGGAGCGGCCGACAACCATCTGCCGAGGTAGTCGTAGGAATTCACAAAACCCTGACCGCTGATGCTTACTACACGGCCGGTGCCGTTGTCCTGATTAAACAGAGCCTGAAGCCCCTCAACAATGTCAGGATTGTCCTCCACAAAGGCAGCAGATCCGTTCAGGCCCTGCTCTTCAGCTCCCCAGAGCCCGACCAGAATGGTTCTTTTTGGGTTGGGATAGATTTTCTTGAGTATCCTGGCCACTTCCATCATGGTAATGGAGCCTGTACCGTTATCGGTGGCGCCGGTGCCAGCTTCCCAGGAATCGTAATGTGCAGAGAGAATAATGTATTCATCGGGCTTCTCGGTTCCGCGTATCTCCGCTATCGTATTGAAAGTCGGAACCACACCATGATCTTTGGATTCTGCCCGAACACGGATAACGGGATCGTGTCCGCTTTCAACCAGCCGGTAGAGCATACCGTAGTCTTCGAGCAAAATGTCGATGGTGGGGATGTTTTCCGTACCGGCCCCGAAAATTTTATTGGTACCGAATCCCTGGCTCCAGTTCGACATGATGATACCCGCCGCACCTGCTTCTTCGAGAGCCTGAACCAGGGTTCTGTTGTTGTGGCCGGTATTGGCAATTCGCTCTCTCCAGGCACGTGTTGCATCCTGTCGCTCCTGACGTATTTTCTCCAGCGATTCCTCAGTGGCAAACTCCTCCCAGTTATAGTCGGGACGGCCGGTTGGCTGGTGCATGGAGATCATGACGAATTTGCCTTCCGCATTCGGAAGCCAGGCACTGAACTCTTCTTCATCAGACACTTCCGGAATAATTACCAGTCCGGCTTCCACGCCGCCTTCAGGAGTGGGAGGGCTCCACGCAAGCTGCATCGCTTCGAGGGTTACAACGCGGGGTGAAATCATGTCTACATGAGTTATGCCGCGCTCCCAGCCTCTCCATTCTCCAAATTGTTCATTTCTGGCGGTTATTCCCCAGTTTTCAAACGTTTCGACAGCCCAGTCGTGTGCGTGCTGCATCTGCGGGGTGCCGACCAGACGGGGACCAATTACATCCATCAGGTGATGAGCCATCTCTTCGATCTGTGAATTTTCGGTGGCTTCCAGTACAATTTGTTCAACAATTTCGTCCTGATTCTGTGCAACGGCAGTAAAAACGAGGCAGAGAATCAGAAGGGCAGACATCAGGCTTTTTTGGATCATGGGTGAATAGGGTTGGTTGATGTTGGAATCGGTAGCATTCATAGGCTGAAAGTACTGTAATTGAACGGAAAAAAATCGTAAAAAACGGCTAACGGCAGAAGCACGCCGGATCCCCGCGCTGCTGAAAAAAATAAAACCTCCCTGCCGGCAGAATTCCGGATGATTCTGCCTACCTTTAAAAGATCATTCAACTTCTGAAAAAGACATTCAGCGTGAAGAAAGAAATCAATATTCGGGTGGATCCTCAAACGGCGGCCGAACCCGGATTGCTAACATCATTTATTGCCGCAAAAGAGGATCTTCCGGAGGATGAGATCCGTCATGTAGAGATACTCAGGCGCTCAATCGACGCGCGGCAGCGCAACGTGATCATTAACCTGAGGGTGGAGGTGTATATTGATGAACCGTTCATGGAAGAACCGGTTACGCTACCCGACTATCCGAATGTTCGAAATGAAGAGGAGGTGCTGATCATCGGAATGGGTCCGGCCGGACTCTTTGCTGCACTCAAACTGATCGAATGCGGCAAAAAGCCGGTGATTCTGGAGCGGGGGAAGGATGTAAAAGACCGGATTCGCGACCTCAAGGCGATCAACGTGGATCATATTGTAAATGAGGATTCCAACTACTGTTTTGGCGAGGGCGGTGCGGGCACCTACTCCGACGGCAAGCTGTATACCCGGTCGCACAAGCGCGGCAACGTGGAGCGAATTCTTAAGCTGCTTGTCGGCTTTGGTGCGGTGAAGGATATCATGGTGGATGCCCATCCTCATATCGGCACCAACAAGCTGCCGCCGATTATCGCTTCCATGAGAGAGTGCATCCTGCAGCATGGCGGTGAGATTTATTTCAATACCAGGGTGACAGACTTCATTCTGGAAAGTGACTCCATAAAGGGCGTAAGAACACAAGGCGGCGGGTCGTTCAAAGCAGACAGTGTGATCCTGGCAACGGGTCACTCAGCACGCGATATTTTCAGGCTGCTGGAGCGCAATGAGATTGAAATTGAGCTGAAACCGCTGGCGGTCGGAGTACGGGTTGAGCATCCGCAGAAACTGATCGACTCCATACAGTACAGCTGTGATGTGCGCAGCGACTACCTGCCGCCTTCGCCTTACAGCATTGCAAAACAGGTGGGCGATCGCGGCGTTTACAGCTTCTGTATGTGTCCCGGCGGGGTAATTGCTCCCTGTGCCACAAGCCCCGGAGAGATTGTGACAAATGGCTGGTCGTCATCGAGAAGGGCGCGGGCTACAGCCAACTCCGGAATTGTAGTGGAACTGAGCAAAGAGGACTTCAAACCGTTTAAAGAGCACGGAGCACTCGCAGCCGTAGAATTTCAAAAAGTGATTGAGAAAAGGGCGTGGGAGGCAGGCGGTAAAACTCAGACCGCTCCGGCTCAGAGGCTGACTGATTTTCTGGAAGGCAGAATCTCGCAATCTCTGCCGAATACCTCCTATACGCCGGGTGTCCGCTCCGTTGAGCTGGCTGAAGTTCTGCCCGGATTTATTCATGAAGCACTAAAACGCGGATTTGTCAAATTCGAGCAGTCGATGAAGGGATACATCACGGAAGAGGCCATTGTACACGCACCGGAAACACGAACGTCCTCACCGGTTCGTATTCCGCGCGACAGGGAGACCCTGCAGCATATCCGGATCAAAGGACTCTATCCCTGCGGGGAGGGAGCAGGATATGCGGGTGGAATCATTTCTGCCGCAATGGACGGTGAAAAATGTGCCGCTGCTTGTGTTAATCAGAATAGGTAAAAAGTGCCGGGTGCATGGAGCCGGATGCACGTACTCAGTTGCTTCTTGACCACTTTCTTCGTTCCCGCCGGCTCATTTCGGATGTAATCACTTCTTCAGGGTGTACACTCTCGTAAAGTTCGTTGCTTGTTACATGCAGCGATCTGTTTTGTGTGGTTCTGAAGACTGGCTTAATGTATCGCCAATTGCTGACACCATCAGCATCCGCGGGATTGAAAACCACCGAATCGTCATTTCGATAGTATACCAGCATGCGTATCTGATTGCCGAGTTCAAATTCATCTCCTGCCATTTTGCCGAGCGGCTGACCCGGATAAACGGTTTCGCCTTCACTTACATAAATTTCATCGTCTCGGAATACGGAGTACCGGGCGAAAGTACAATCTTCATGAACCACGGTAACCGTGTTTCGGTTGCTTGTATACAGCAAATTTGAACCCGGATCATTCTCACCATCCTGTACATCGACCACCACACCTTTCCGTGCCGAATAGATCTCTGTTTCATTTTCGGTTCGGAATGAGATGGAATACCAGTCATCGGGTGCTTCCCGGTTAACCATTTCACCCAGGTAACTCAGTTCGGAAGCCCTGGCAAACGTCCCTTCCCTGAATGGGAGCAGATACTCTACATCATCGGGATCCGTATCCAGACAACCAGAGTGGTACCGCGTACTGTAACGGAAATGGCTCTGTTGGTCGGACCACTGCTTTGACAGTGTGAGCAGGCGGACTCTGGCCCCGCTTACATTTCGCGAGAATGGCAGAGCTTCCGACGCATCGAGGTTTCTGAGATCGGAAAAACCAATAGTAACGATCATCGGTATGGGAGTCCTGTTTATGGCATAAAAAGAATAGCCGTCACGGTTATTTGCTTCATAAGTTACTTCAATGGGGCGGTGCTGGGCATTGGCGGAATGTGAGAGTCCACTCAGCATAATTGAGCACAGAATCCATGTTGAAAATGTAAGAATCTGTTTCATATCCATTATTTCAATTCCATTCAGATAATAATTTCAATATGATATATATCATATCCATTATAAATAATCAAAGCACATTGGCGGAAACAGGTTAGGCCCCGGAGGTTTAAGGTGGATCAATCCTGAAGTGCATATCGGTTGCAAACTAAGCGTCGTCTGCAGGGTATCCAGAGGGATTCACCTCAGTCAAAATGGTCGCTTTAAAGAGTGACGTTTCTTATGAATGCGTGCACACAGAATTGATATCTATTCAATAATAAATCATCTCCTCTTTGATCATAGAGGAGATGATTTCAATCTGCTTGCAAGTAGCAGGTTACGATCCCAGCCAATAGGAGAATTTGACCAGGAAGGTGTGAGTGGCCGGCGTGCTGAAAAGATCGCTGAATGTATCGCCTACGTCCAGGCTGCCGCTGTTACGGTAACCAGATCGGGCCTGCGACCAAACAAAAAAGATGGTGGACCCCGGGCGATATTCCCATCGGACTACGGCATTTCCGAGCAGCGAATGGATATTAAAATCGGGATTTGGGAGCTGAAATGCATTGCTTGAACCGGCGGGACTCACTTCATAGCGGTTGCTTGCCGGGTTAAACGATATGTTCCCGGTATCTTCACCGTATACCTCATAATCCATAGAGCCGGGACGGTCTAACTCTTTAAACCCGCTGAAATGTCCGGATGAAATAAACGGCTGTGCAAACATCTGGAAGCTGAGAGAGGGACTGAATGTCCACTCCATTCGTACGGTCGCGGAAACTGTCTGCTGACGGAGGTCTGCAAAGACGTACCTGTTCCCAAACGTGGCTGTCTTCTCGGGGGTTGCTACGCTCGACACATACTGGGTTTTATTTTCTCTCACGGAAAATGTCGGTTCAACGGAGATGTTTGCGGCAGGGTGAGGCCGGTACTGAAAGCGTACAGAACCGGTTCCTGAAAAACCGCCAAGTTCATCTGCTTGCCGCCGGGCAAGAATGCGAACCCGCAGGGCTTTTCTGTTATCTGAACTGAGTATCATTGCAGATGACATAGAAGCGGGTCGTCGTGCAACGGGCCCGCCTCTGGTCAGCTTGTCGTCGACGGAGCGCACAGAAGCAAAAACCTCCGTATTGAGCGACCAGAAGTTGCTGAAGCGGAATGATCCTCCAACCCCGTGCAAATTATTCACGTAGTCTCCACCCGAGTTGAATGTATTGGCAGAAAACAGATACGTGTTGAAGTTGCGAAGCCAGCCCAGGCCGGAATTGGGCTGCTGATAGATCTGCATGGCGGTTGTGGTTGTCCGGTCTGCTATGGTCTGAAAACCAAGGTCATTCACTTCAAAGCCCGGGGTGACGTGATAGGCACGAACCTGCGAAATCCAGTGTCTTGTTTGGCGGGTAATCATTACATCCCCATACATTCCGGAAAGAGAGGTTTTTTTTTCATTCAGTGAAAGGTTGTCCGCATCGGGCCTCTGAAAGTAGCGTGCACTGCTTAGCTGCAGAGAACGAATTACTTCGCTGCTGCCGCTTACATGGCTGGCTGCAAACCGTCCGCTGATCATGTATTTGTTATTATTCCAGCGGTGCTGGCCATCCATTCCTGCCGTAAAGGCGTTGTCGGCAAGCAACCTGGTGAGGTTGGGGTCACTGTTTTCGCGAAGCACGGAATTGAAGATGATTCCGGCTACGCTGTTGCCGTCATTGAAATCCCGCTGAAAGCGAGCTACACTATAGTTTGTAAACGGCTCTACGCTTGCTGAAAGGGTTTCACCGCTGCCATTGGTGTAGGCTGCCTGCTGTTCCGTGGTTACGGCGTTCAGAAAACCCAAAGACCAGCCACCCGATGTTTTGCCGCTTAGCTTCACCGCACCGATAATAGGCGTTGATTCCGGCATGTTACTGAATTCGGCTCCGGAGGGAATACGGCCCTGTGGCGCCCTGCCGATTCTTCTGGAGTAAAAAATGGTGGGTACATCACCCAAACGCAGCATGCTGTTGGTGCTGAAATCGAAAATTTCAGTTCCCTCAAGGAAAAAGGGCCTCCGCTCTGAAAAGAACGTTTCAAATGCTGTCAGGTTCACCTCAGCCGGGTCTGCCTCAACCTGGCCAAAGTCCGGATTAAGGGTAGCGCTCAGCGTAAGGTTGGATGTAAGCCCGTAGGTAACATCTGCTCCTGCCTGCAGGGAGGATTCATATTCATTCAAAAATGGATTGCCGTTCGAAAAAGGTGAGCGATTTAACTGTGATGAGAGGTATGGAACAATTTCCAGCTGGTTCTTTTTCGGCAGATTATTGAGTTCCGTTAGCCTTCCGAACTTAGATACAATTCCTGCATCATCGGGCGGCGTGGGCGCCCAGTACGACTCTTCATCACGGTCTGCAATATACCGGGAAAAGTTAACTCCCCATCCTTCGCGCATCTCCTCAGATGACTCATCATATCGCAGCTGGGAAAGCGGTATTCTCATCTCAAGGGTCCATACATTGTTTTCAATAACAGATTTACCCTGCCATACGGCATTCCAGCTGATATCCTCCCGGCTGTCATTGTAAATCAGCACATCCTTTTGGACACCGCGCGGGTTGAGTGCAAATACAAATGCGGTGCGCTGGTCGTTATAGCTGTCGATGCCCGCAAAAAACCAGTCGCTGTATCCGTCTCCGTCTCTTCTGAAAAGAGTCGAAGCAATTGAGTCGGCAGAACTGTAACGGAGAGTGGCACCAATGTATATCGCGTCATCATCATACAGAATCTTTACGTCAGTCTGTTCAGAAGAGGGTTTGCCGGTGTCGGGTGTTCTCTGTGTGAATCCGCTGATAGTTTCGGACTGCTGCCAGGCTGACTCATCCAGTATCCCGTCAAGCTTTACGGACCCTTTTTCCAGGTGGGTCGCCTTGTAGGTAAAAACGGTGGACGGCTTGTGCGGACCAAGATCTGTGGAGTCAGGATCATCTGTATCAGCAGGTGCAAAAGCCAGAGCGGAAATGGCCGCTAAAATGATAATAGATATTGTAGATTTCATGATAGGGTAGATTTATTGATAGATCACACATCGAAGAGAGGAGCGCCGGCAAGTTCTCCAATCCTCTTGCTGGCAATCGATTACGGGATGCCGCCCGAATAAGTTTCAAAATTATTTCAGAGGGTATCTTTGCTGTTCAGAAACAGAACAGTAGAAGGAAATTGCGGAGAAATCATTTGGATGAACCGAAATGAATAACCAAAAGAATACGCCTGCACAGATTTGGATAGGTATATAAATAAACGATACGAACTGCTTATCCGTTATGTATAGAAAGGCTAACAGCAACGAAAAACAGGAGAAACCATGAGTAATCTGGACCTAAAAGGAAGCTGGAATGAACTGAAGGGAAAACTGAAACAGGAGTACGGGGAGCTTACCGATGACGATCTTGCTTACGTTGAGGGCAAGGAAGATGAGCTGATTGGCAGAATTCAAAAAAGACTTGGTAAAAAACGCGAAGAGATTGCGGCTGAGATTAAAGACTGGCTTGAGGAGTTTGAGGGAGAGCAAGAAAAGGCATAATCAGTTAAAATCGGCCGGAAATGGATAACATTTCTTCAATAAGAGTTTTTCTTAAGTTTTCAGTTATCGTATTGCTTCTGCTTACAGCCGGTGTTTAGGCTACTGGCATGCACACCGTTTTTCACGGTGCGAATAAGCCATTCGAATTATGCAACAGACATAGGCGGGCAGCCAAAATGATCTGAAAGCAGCAAATTTAATCTTGAGCAGGAAGGCTATATCCTCTTTATCCGGGTCTTGGTGAATGTAAGCAGAACGTCTCCGTCAGGTTTCAGCAGTGAAAGCTCTGTAAAGTCCTCATTGAATTGATAATGAGTGACGGTATTCAGCCTGTCGAAAAACGCTGTCTCGGAAGCCTGGTTGACGCATGTCATTTGGGTGGCAACAATATCACCGAATGTGAGAGTACCATCATCGCCGGGCAGATATGCGCCTGAAAAACGGTTGCATCCTCCTGAACCAAAAATTCGGTTCTCCTCCAGACCGAAAATAAGCATTGGAATCTCTTCCGCGGATGTTGCCTCTTGAGAAAGTTTGGTATCTGATGACCCAATCAGCTGCCATTCCGTATTAAAGAACTGATCCGGAAGGCCGGTTTTTTCGATGGTACTTTGATTGGCTGCCGTACTGCATCCGGTGAGGACTGCAAACAGCATCAGGACGATGACAATGGGTAAACGCATGATAAACGAAGTGGCAAAGAGAGATAAAAAGTTACATTCTACAGATCCTTTCACTCATGCTATGTAAAAAAGTTCCCTTGGAAGGATGTATTTGAGAAGAAATAGAAGAAACGGATCAGACCCTATTTTTCTTCCAGAACTCTTCGCAGATAGTTGATCTGTCCCAGGTGATAGGAGAGGTGCGTGGAGAGATGAATCAGCATAAAAGAGGTGGTCATCTCATATCCGAATACGGGTTCGGGATACGGCTTGGACAGATCACGCTCACTTAGACTGCGAAGGGTTTGTGAAACCGTTTGGCTTGCCTTATCCAGGCCTTCCAGAAGTTCTGCAACCTGCACATTCTTTGAGTCGAATTCTGCAGTGCGGTTCCGCACATAGCCTGTATTACCGAGAATGCTCCCGATGTAGTGATTCAGGTTGCCCGTCAGGTGCAGGGCAAGATTGCCTGCTGAATTGGAAATACGGCCGGTTGTTTTCCAGAGGTTTTCTTCTTTCTGAAAGGATTCGATTTCCAGTTTCAGTTTTTGAAGATCCCGTTCAAAAATTGTGATGAGCTCCCGGATCATAGGTCAGATCTGTTTTGGTTCGTTGAGAAGTTGAGTTGCAGACAGAATACCCCGCTCTTGCGAAATATAAAACAGAAAGATGATGTTTTTGGATAATCTGAAACCAAACAATTGTCCAGCGGGATGGCGGTAACGGAAGGTACAGGATTTCTCCGGTTTAACTTGAATATTGACTTACATGGAAATTATTTCTAACTGTTCATCCTGACAGAAAAAGAACCGGTATTTATTAGCTCCGAAAAATATAACCTTCGTTTTCTTATGACAATAACACAAAAGCTTCGACACGCTTTTCCTCGCCTGAATGATGAATTGATTTCGGAAATTGAGTCGAGTGCCCTTAAGAAAGATATCCCCAAAGGCACCGAAATATTGAGAGAGGGCCAGTATGTGTCGGCCGTACCGATTGTTCTGAGCGGGCTTATCAAAGTCTACAAACAGTATGAAGCTAGAGACCTGCTGCTTTATTATATCAAGCCGAATGAAAGCTGCATTATGTCGTTTGCAGCCGGTTTAAGAAACGAACCGAGCAATGTTTTCGCCTTAACAGAAGAGAACACCACAGCCCTTCTGCTGCCGGTTGATAAGATATCGGGGTGGATGAACCGGTACCCGGACCTGAACTCCCTTTTTTTCCAGCAGTACAACCTGCGTTACGCTGAACTGCTCGAGACCATTCAGAATGTACTGTTCAATAAAATGGATCAGCGCCTCTATGATTATCTCAGGGAAAAATCGGAGCTGCTAAACAAGAACCCGTTGAAAATCTCCCACAGGCAAATTGCAGCCGATTTGGGAACTGCGCGGGAGGTGGTGAGCAGGGTTATGAAAAAGCTCGAAAATGAAGGGAAACTGGAGCAGAATACGGATGGAATTAAAATTTCAGGGTTGTGACTTTGGTCACTGAAGCGGGGATGTAAGGAGTGTATGTTCTGGTAAGAAAGATGTAGTGAGGGTATTAAAAGCTCTCACAAATCAGTCGCCTGCAAATGTTTGATCACAGGCGACAATTCTTTGATTCAAAACCTGAACATGAAAAATACCGGAACAATGAAAAAAAATATGGGAAGTGCAGACCGCATTATCAGAGTGATTTTGGCTGCCGTAGTTGCAACACTCTACTTTACAAACGTAATCACGGGAACGCTGGGAATCGTACTGATGGTGGTTGCCGCTGTTTTTGTTCTTACCAGCCTGATCAGTTTTTGTCCGCTTTATGCTCCTTTTGGACTTAAAACCTGTGCAGTGAAAAGTGATCAGACGGCTTAAACTGGCTTGGTTTGAAGCAGAATTTAGCGGCTCAGCCGGGATTGTTCTATAGCTTGAATCCGGAGGCAAAGAGGGTGGTGGAAAAGCAATAAGATTATGATTCAACATGATCCTTATTGGAATTGAATCGAATCACTCTCTTCTCAATGCATCAATTGGGTTTAACTGGCTCGCCTTCCAGGCAGGAAAGGTACCGAAGAGTATTCCGATAAACATTGATATAACGGTAATTAGGCCTATCGTGAGAAGCGAGAATGCGGGGCTAAAAGAAACCTCAACGATTCTGTGGACTATGGGGACCACCGCAAGTGATACCAATATTCCAAACAGGATTCCGACCACTGTCCCGAAGAGGGAGATTACCATCGATTCGGACAGAAACTGGATATAAATATCCCGCTTTCTTGAACCGACGGCTTTACGAACTCCAATTTCTTTGGTTCTCTGGGTCACAGAAATCAGCAGTACATTCATTACCCCCACGCCACCAACCACTACGGAAATACCGACGATTAGTCCCATGATAATTCTGAAGAGCTGAAAGCCCTGCATTGTCTGAGATACACGAAAATCCTGACTGAAGATCCTGAAATCATTGTCGGTATATGGGGAGGAAGCAAGCCATTCGGTTATGGATTCTTTGATCACCGGGACATCTGCAACATCCGTTGCTTCAAGGGCTATAAACGGTGGATTATCGAGCAGCAACTCCCCCTTCAGGTGATCTATCGGCACCACCAGTTCAGGGCTTGGTGAATAACCGTCCACAATCCCTATCACTTCAAAGTTCACGCCGTCCAGGGTCAGCCCGGAACCGACAATTTCTTCCGGCTGATATGACGGGCCGCCAATTCGCGCGGCCAGGGTTGTATCCACAACGGCAACCCGGCGCTCAAAATCCGTGGAATCTTTTCCAAAGAAATGGGTACCGTAATTAACGATGAATTTATCCGTGTTCCCGGAGTCCGAATAATAGACCAGTGAACCGGTGGTCTGTTTCCCTATGATTATTTCTCTTGCCACCTCTGAAACTCTGAAAGATGATACCGGTACTGTAATATTGGAGATCAGCTCACGATGAATGCTGCGCGTAAGAATAGCCGGATCTGCTTTTTTGATCGAAACGCCATCAATAGTCTCTGAAGTTGCGCTTGAAACCTCCACAACTTTCACCGAAGTTGTATTGCTGATCTGCTCTCTTGCATATTTTTCAAGCCCGTCGATCATGGACAGGATCACAATAAGAGCTGAAACTCCAATGATAATCCCGAGTACAGAAAGAAGCGTATGGAAAAAATTGGTGCGGATATTTTCCAGGGCATACAGCAGGGCG